>CAMWLR010000028.1 GCA_947175215.1 uncultured Porphyromonadaceae bacterium | reverse complement strand
GAGAGGAATGTGACGAGGTTCAGTATTTGTTGTTACGGATGCGGTAGAGGGTTTCTTTAGTGAGGCCGAGGTAGGAGGCGATTTGGGTAGTGGTTGCTGATTTGCTGATGCGTGGGTAGCGGTTGATGAGCCATTGATAGCGCTGTGGGGCGTTTAGGGTTTGCATTATGTAGATGCGCTCTTCGAGGAATGATGTATAACGAGACAGCGCTGTGTTGAGAAATAACAGAGCAGATATGGTCTCTATTGTAGTCTCCGGGATTTGCGGAGCGTGTTCACCCTGTGGGTGTGTTGTGTTGGCGCCCGACGAGTCTTTAAGAATGTTTTTGATGCGGGTTATCGGTAGATAGATGACTTCTGTTGTCTCTATAAACTGGATGGTTATGGTGTCGGGGTGTTCTTTGATTGTGTGCAGGGGTGCGACGATAAATTCGTTGTCAAATGAGAATGATAGGGTATGTTCTTTGCCGTTAGTTGTTATAAAGAGTCGTGCCGCCCCTTGTTTGATATAGTAGCTGCAGTTGGCGAGGTTTACTGCGCCGCGTATGATTTCCCCTTTTTTGAATGTCCGCTCGATCATGAGGTTGCTGAGTGTGGCCTCAATCTCGGGTGTCATTTTAGCAAAGCTCTTGATGTGTTCTAACGGGTGCATGATCAGGGTTTGTGCAGTATTATGGTGTCGGTCGCTATCGAGACATCGTATGGGGTAGCTGTCTTGCGTGGGCGGTCTCCTTGGATGTAGTAGTAGCTTTTTTGAGTATCCCACGATGGAATGTCATATCTGCGTGTCTCTTTGGGAGGGATATCTACGTCGTGCGAGAGAGAGCGTTTGTGGATCATTCGCCCTGAAGTGTCGAGATATTGTATTGTAAGCGAGATGTGATCTATGACAGAGTCTGTGGGGTTATGGATAAAGATGGTCTCACGGGATGATCTGAGAGCTTTCTCGTATCCGCAGATATATAATAGATTGTCGGTATTCAATAGGGTGTCAGACGTCACAATGGTGATTTTATCTACCTGATAGGCCGGTATCAGTTTATGGCGTGTAGTGACAACCTTTTGGGCAAAAACTGAGGAGATGATACCTGTAATAACTGCCGAAAGTATAGTTATGCCGGAGCGATTCATCATTTTGGATTGATAATTGGTATCACAGATAAATTGGATTCTGCGGGTTGCGGGGGCGCGGCCAGCGTTTTATGAATCCGTTGAGATCACGGGGAGAATCATCGCGATACCGTATTAGTCCTCTGATCATATAGGGCAGCAGACGCCACGGGTTGATAATAATTCCACGCTTGACAGCTGTCATTATCAGATGGCCGTCATCTGCAAGCCGCAGGGTAAATTCGGCCGGCGAGACGAGTTTGTTGTGGCGACTTTTAGTGTAAATCTTGGCTACATAGTGATCAGGTTTGGCTGCGGGGTAAAACCACCCCATCAATGTCCCGGGTTGCAGTGTGGGATCGGGTGAGTCAATCAATATCATAACCCATTTCTCAGCCAGATTGCGGGTGTCATCAGGGAGGCCCATGCCGGAAGCGTGCCGCCAGGCTGTCTCTGAGAGAATGCCGACTGATGCGCCGTCGGTGGTAGCTGTCCAGATCCCAGAGATGTCGTTTTTACCCTCCGTGCCTATGGCTGCCATTATGAGTGAATCCACATCAATATTCAAAAAGCGGTATGCTTCACCTCCCCGGTTGACCGGGGATTTAGCCTGAGACGCTAAACAGCCTGTAAGTACCAGTCCCAAAATAATTATCAGACGATATGGGGAGGGGGAAAGACAGGTCTTTGGTGGGTAATGACTTGACATGGGTGGGGAATAATATGAGTGTGGCCGGACTGCGGAATCTATCCGTCGGCCGGCCACACATCAGTATGTCGTTATTGCTGTAATTACTCTTCTACGCCGGCAATCGCGGGATCGACAAGGATGCGGCCGCAATATTCGCAGACGATGATTTTCTTACGCATCTTGATTTCGAGCTGCTTTTGCGGGGGGATGCGGTTGAAGCAGCCGCCACAGGCGTTACGCTGTATGTAAACCACACCGAGACCGTTGCGGGCATTCTTGCGGATACGTTTGAATGCGTTGAGCGTGCGGGCATCAATCATCGGCTCGAGATCTTTGGCCTGCTGACGCAGACGCTCCTCATCCTGACGTGTCTCGTTTACGATCTCCTCGAGTTCGGCCCGTTTCTCTGTGAGAACGTGTTCGAGATCAGAGATCTTCTCTTCGGTGGTCTCGATGTCGCGGGTGCGGTTCTCGATGGTGCGAGAATATTCTACGATATGTTTCTCGGCAAGTTCGATCTCAAGTGACTGGAACTCGACTTCTTTAGACAGCAGGTCAAATTCGCGGTTATTGCGGACATTATCAAGCTGCTCTTTATAGCGGGTGATCTTGTTCTGAGAGTCGGCAATCTTCTCCTTCTCCTGAGCGAGCTTCTGATTAAGGGCCGCTATATCGGATTTGAAGTTAGTTATGCGGGTGCGCAGACCCTCGAGGTTGTCCTCAAGGTCTTTTACCTCAAGGGGTAATTCACCGCGGATAGTCTTGATACGGTCGATTTCGGTCAATACGGTCTGGAGCTTGTAGAGAGAGTTGAGACGGCTCTCGACCGACATGTTTTCGGTAGTTTTTTTATCAGTGGCCATACTAAAGGATGGATAATTTTTACGGAGTTACGGAGGGAATATCCGGTATTTTCAGACGAACATGACGGGATTTCTCTCAACGGTTGATTTCCAGACTGCAAAGTTAGGAAATTTTTCGCAAATCACACGATAAAATATATCTTTTGTGCATTCTTCGGTCTCAAAATGTCCCGAGTCAATCAAGAGAATGTCGTCGGCATAGTCGATAAACCAGTTGAGCTTGCAGTCGGCGGTAATGTAGGCCTGTGCTCCGCGGTCTATAGCCTCGGTGATAAACTCAGCACCTGAGCCGCCGCACATGGCCACCCGACCTATATGCCAGTCGTCAAAGGGAGGTCGCGAGCATCTTAGATAGTCGGCTCCGAAAGCGGTCTTGACCAATCCGGCAAACTCTTGCCAGGTGAGAGTTTTTTTAAGATCGCCGATCGCCCCCAGTCCTGAGCTGTCGAGTACCTCGATGTTCTCAAGTCCGAGCCGACTTGCCATCTCATAAGATACCCCGGCCATGGCGCAATCTGTTGCTGTGTGAGATGAATAAACCGTGATATTATCACGCAGAGCCCGGGCAATACAACGTTGTACCCGGTTACGTCCGATAATCTCCGTCACGCCTCTGAAGATCAGAGGGTGATGAGAGATTATCAGATTACATCCTTTTTCAACGGCTTCGGTGAGAATCGCCGGTGTCACATCGACACATATCAGCACGCCAGTACACTCGGCATCGGGGTCACCTATCTGCCAGCCCGAGTTGTCCCAACTCATCTGCAACGACAGCGGGGCATACTCCTCAATGGCCTTGATTATCTCGCGGTTAGTCATAGGAGATTATTTCTCCTTAAGGTCAATGGCAAGCTGCAACTCGTCGAGCTGACGCTGATCAAGCGGAGCGGGAGCCTCGAGCATCACGTCTCGGCCCGAGTTATTTTTGGGGAATGCCATGCAGTCGCGGATTGAGTCGAGACCGGCAAACAGGCTCACCCATCTGTCGAGACCATAGGCGAGGCCTCCGTGAGGAGGAGCACCATATTTGAATGCATTCATCAGGAAACCGAACTGCTCTTGAGCTTTCTCGGGGGTAAAGCCGAGAATCTCAAACATTTTGGCCTGGAGCTCAGAGTCATGTATACGTATTGAGCCGCCGCCGACCTCGACGCCGTTGACCACCATGTCATAGGCATCGGCGCGAACCTCTTCGGGCTTGGTGTCAAGCAGAGGTATGTCCTCAGCCTTGGGATGGGTGAATGGGTGGTGCATGGCCATCAGGCGTTGCTCTTCGTCTGACCATTCAAACATCGGGAAGTCAACCACCCAAAGACAGGCAAACTTATTCTTGTCACGGAGTCCCAGACGGTTACCCATCTCAAGACGCAGTTCGCAGAGCTGTTTGCGGGTCTTCATCGCATCATCGCCCGAGAGGATGAGAATCAAGTCTCCGGGCTGGGCACCGAAGGCTTCTTTCATCTTCTGCAGCACATCCTGAGAATAAAATTTGTCGACAGATGATTTGACGATGCCGTCAGCCTCGACACGGGCATAAACCATACCCTTGGCGCCGATCTGCGGACGCTTTACAAAGTCTGTGAGCTGATCGAGCTGCTTGCGTGTATATGACGCTGCCCCCTTTGCACAGATGCCGCCTATATATTCTGCATTATCAAATACGCTGAAACCGTGGCCCTTAAGGATGTCCATCAGTTCTACAAATTCCATGCCGAATCTCAGATCCGGTTTGTCAGAACCGTAGAGTTTCATCGCCTCGGCCCATGGCATACGTATGAAGGGGCGTTTGAGCTCGACACCGCGCAGCTCTTTGAAAAGATGGCATGCCATACCCTCAAAAAGGTCGATTACATCCTCTTGGTTGACATAACTCATCTCACAGTCGATCTGAGTGAACTCAGGCTGACGGTCGGCACGCAGGTCTTCGTCGCGGAAGCATTTGACGATCTGGAAATAGCGATCCATGCCTGACACCATCAGCAATTGCTTGAGGGTCTGAGGTGACTGGGGGAGGGCATAGAACTGGCCGGGGTTCATACGCGAGGGTACGACAAAGTCTCTTGCACCCTCAGGTGTCGAACCAACGAGCATAGGGGTCTCGATCTCAAGAAATCCTTTAGAATCGAGATAACGGCGCACCTCCATTGTCATCTTGTGACGCAGCTCGAGATTTTTGCGCACCGACGGACGGCGCAGGTCGAGATAACGGAACTTCATGCGCAGGTCGTCGCCACCATCTGTGTCATCCTCGATGGTGAACGGGGGAACTTCAGAGGGATTTAGTACTTTGAGTTCACCGGCCATGATCTCAATATCACCCGTAGGGAGCGAGGGATTCTTAGACGAGCGTTCGGCAACCTTGCCGGTGACCTGTATCACATACTCGCGGCCAAGGTGGTTGGCCTGCTCACACAGCTCGGCATTATCTGCGTTATTAAAAACAATCTGGGTCAGGCCGTAGCGGTCACGCAGATCGATGAAAGTCATTCCTCCCATCTTGCGTACTCTCTGCACCCATCCGGCGAGTGTTACCTCCTTGCCGGCATCGGCAAGTCTGAGCTCGCCGCAGGTATTAGTCCTATACATGATATTGTGCTATATTAACGTGGTATGATGCTTGTCATGGCCCGTCAGAGAGCGCGACAATGCTGACTACAAAGGTACATAGAAAATCCCAAACTCTTTGTACCTTGCGGCGAAAAGTTTGGGGAACAGTCTTGAGAATATTGTATTTATAGTTAAATGCTGACTTTAATATATTCTGACTTTAATATATTGAAATATATTGACTTTAATATATTATGGTATGAGCAGCGACTTCACACGATCGATGATGGTCGGGCCGATATCCTTGAGATGGACGTGCACTGACCCGTCTTCCTTTGACAGGAAGATAATAGATGAGTGCATCACTATTGCCACTGCCTCGTCAAACTCGATAATCGCATGAATATGGTTGACGGGGATCTTGTGAAAAGGGGACGATGAGTCGATAGAGTTTATGACCAGATTATGGCCGTCAATCTCGATAGCGGTCTCGATCGGCACTTTCTCAAAGAGCAGAGGGATGTCAAGCTCATCGGGCGACGCGGGTCGCTTTTTGAACTTTTTATAAATTGAGTCTATAACTTTTTTCTGAATCATACCTAATTAAGATCTAAAGCTTGAGATAAAACCCCGGGGAGATGCCCGGCTCGATTCGCCGTAGCGAAAGCAGTCAAGTCTGATATTATAACTATCGGGCGATAGAAATTGTTGATTGAATCTCAAAATATGTTGAATCTTCATAAAATTTCTTTTCACCTGAGTCAGATTTCTTTGGATTGATAAAATAGAATCCTAATGATGAGGAGTGAGAATAGATGATATAACATATTGAAAATTAATGAGTTGTGTACAATCTTACAATATAATTATAACTTGCTGATTTACAGAGGGTTATTATCGGGTTAGATTTTTGATATTTTAGTGGTTTTAATCTGTTGATTATTAAGGTGTTGTGAGTTGGGATTGTTAGATTTTTGAAAGATCTTATTTTGGCGCAGGATAAGAAAATTAGTAATTTTGTGTATCAAAAAAATAGTTAGTTTGCTCATGTGATAGCGGGCTATGATTAGTGTTAATCGAGAGCCACGACAAGTTCACGTTTTAAGTTACAGGACATTTATAAGTCAATAGATAGAGCGAAAGTTCAGCCAGTGGTCAGTATTCAGGAGAGTGCAAGCGCATTAGTTTTGCTCTGAGAAAGTGGATTATCAGGAAAATTGTAAAAGTCGCTGCACTCTCCTTTATTAAAACAAAAGTTACAAAGTATGATTGATTCCGCCCGTAGGGGCGGATTTTTTTTGCGGACCAATTAGACCAATTACACTAATAAGTCTAATATGACCGATAGGTCTAATTATGGTCAAATAAAGCAAATAGGTCTAATAGGTCTTATTGGAGAATATCTCTGATTGTATCTAACTTAGCGATAGCTCAGATGCGCAATTAGTTAAGTGTGTGAGAGGGAGATCTGTTCCACTAATAAATTCTGATAAACAAAAGACTCTGATAAACAAGAAGATACGCCAAATTATCGTTGGCGTATCTTCTTGATAAGATGTGATGATGGAGAGATGTTAAGCTATCATGTGATCAATGAGATCGGGTGACGGTCGATAAGATCAGGTGGCGGCAGGGCGTCAGGGCGTCAGGCGAGGAAGCCGAGCAGTACACCGGCGGCGACAGCCGAGCCGATCACGCCGGCCACGTTGGGACCCATGGCGTGCATCAGCAGATAGTTAGAGGGATCATATTCGAGACCGAGGTTGTTTGAGATACGGCTCGACATCGGCACGGCTGATACACCGGCATTACCGATAAGCGGGTTGATCTTTTTTGACTTTGAGAGGAAGAGATTAAAGAACTTCACAAACAGCACACCTGAGGCCGAGGCGATGATAAAGGCCATGAAACCGAGGGCGAAGATGAAGATTGTCTCTTTAGTCAGGAATGTAGAAGCCTGGGTAGATGCACCGACCGTCATTCCTAACAGGATGGTGACGATGTCGGTCAGGGCATTTGATGCAGTCTTGGCCAGACGGGTGGTAACACCACACTCTCTGAGGAGGTTACCAAAGAAGAGCATTCCCAACAGAGGTATACCCGAGGGAACGACAAAGCAAGTCAGCAGCAGACCCACGATCGGGAAGATGATCTTCTCGCTCTGGGCGACCGCACGAGCCGGCTTCATCTTTATCACACGTTCTTTCTTGGTGGTGAGCAGTCGCATGATCGGGGGCTGGATTACAGGCACAAGGGCCATGTAGCTATATGCCGATACGGCGATTGCACCCATCAGGTTAGGCGCGAGTTTTGATGACAGGAAGATAGCTGTGGGGCCGTCGGCACCGCCGATGATGGCGATCGCACCTGCCTGGTCAGGCATAAAGCCTAACAGCAGTGCCACCATATAAGCACCGAAGATACCAAACTGGGCGGCCGCACCGACCAGCATCAGCTTGGGATTGGCGATCAGCGCGGTAAAGTCGGTCATCGCTCCGATACCCAGGAAGATAAGCGGAGGATACCATCCGGCCGATACACCGTTATAGAGGATATTCAGCACAGAGCCCTCTTCGTATATACCGATCTCGAGACCGGCATCAGGATTAAAGGGAATGTTGCCGATCAGCATACCGAAGCCGATGGGCACCAGCAGCATGGGTTCGAAATCTTTCTTGATGGCGAGCCAGATAAAGAAGAGGCCCACGCAGAGCATCACAAGATGCTCCCAGGTAGCGTTGGCAAACCCGGTCAGTTGCCAGAACTGGCCGAGATTGTCTGCCATAAATGATCCAAAATCGTTCATTCTAATGGTATTAGGTCAACCGCTGCGAGGGCGGCAGACAGAGTTTTTGATTTACGTTAGAGACAGTAAATATCAGTGAATACAATGATCAGGATCAGGCGATGGTAAGCAGTACAGTACCCTCAAGAACAGAATCGCCCTTGTTGACCTCGATCGACTTGACAGTCCCGTCAACACCGGCGCGGATAGAGTTCTCCATCTTCATGGCCTCGAGTACCATGACCTGGTCAGAAGCCTTGACAGCCTGGCCGACTGTGACATTGATGTCGAGCACAACGCCGGGGAGGGGAGCTTTGACGGCCGAGCCACCGGCTGCAGCCTTCGGAGCGGGCTTGCTGATGACTTTTTCGCCTGAAGCTGTACGGGGAGCGGCTGCAGGTTTGACAGATTTGATAGTTGGGGCTTTGGCCTTTTCGATTTCTACCTTATAAGGGGTGCCGTTAACCTCGACCTCGGCGATGCCGTTGTCGATATCACCGATGCCTACCTTATAGACCGTCCCGTTGATTTTATATTTATATTCTTTCATTGGTGGAAAGTGCTATGTAGTGTCAGAATTGAATAAAATTCGTTGAGTTAAAAATCAATGGAGAGATTGGCACGCCTGTCAACGGCGGTTGGGGATCTGACGCAGAGTGTAGATATGAGAGCTCCATGGTGAGTAAGCCTTGCGCACCTTGTTGATGGTCAGCACAGAGCTTTCGCGGTCATGGGCGTCAAGATGCTCATGCAGAGCCATGACGATGGCGGCGATTTCCTCACCCGAGTCACCTTCGGGATGATCGTCGGGATGCATCTCAGTGAGATCCATGCCGTGGGCTTCCATCTTCTTGCGCTTATAGCGTCGGGTATTGATGCGTGAGATAATCCAGAAACAGATGCTCAGCAGCAACAGAGCAGAGAAGACGATGGCCATGGCGGTGATGGTCAGGGCAAAACCGTTTTCATCCTGCTCCTTGAACTTGATGATCTTGGGGTTGGTATCCTTGATTTTGTTAGCGCCGCCGGGTGTGATGTAATCATTCTCAATCTCATTACTGCCGTTACGTACAGCCCAGGCTGCATGAGAGTCACCCTTGCCATCCTCGATGCGGGCGTATGACTGGCCGGGCTTGAGCACCGGTACGGTCACACAGTCGATCAGGGTCTGGCCGTCAGCGTCATATATGGCGATGACATTTGGTTTGGTGGGATCAAGAGTGAATGATGTGTGGAATGTACCGTCGGTAGGACGGTTGTCAGCCCAGAAGATCACATGCTGACGTTTGGGGATCTTTGTGGCGTGGTCGCCCAGAGGTACGGGATAGAGAGTCTTCTTTGTTGTATCGTTGGTGAGATAGACACTCGAGATCTCCATCGGAGCATAATTTGAGTTGAAAAGCTCTATCCATGCGGCGTGACGGCCATATTCGTCAACGGCATTTGAGTCGTTGACAACCATCACCTCGTTTATCTTCAGACCTTTGCGGGCCTGAGCCGAAAGTGACGCGCAGCCGACGGCGATGAGAGCCAAGAGTAACAATAGGTTGCGTTTCATTCTGTTTATTGCTGTTTTTGATGGTTAAGGTACGGGGGAGGAGATGCCGCGGCGAGGGCTGCGGCCCTCCTCTCCCACGGTTATCGTGAAACGTAATCTGTGTTACAGGGGAATATTGCCGTGCTTCTTGGCGGGATTGGTCACGCGCTTGGTGGCAAGTTGCTGCAGGGCGCGGATCACGCGGAAGCGGGTATTGCGGGGTTCGATGATGTCATCGATATAACCATACTTGGCGGCATTGTAGGGGTTGCAGAACAGTTCGTTGTATTCTGCCTCCTTCTCCTTGAGCACTTTGGCGGGATCGTCAGAAGCTTTTGCCTCCTTGGCGTAAAGCACCTCGACAGCACCGGCGCCACCCATAACGGCGATCTCAGCCGATGGCCATGCGTAGTTCATGTCGCCACGCAACTGCTTGCAGCTCATTACAATGTGGCTGCCGCCGTAGCTCTTGCGCAGAGTGACTGTGACCTTGGGTACAGTAGCTTCGCCGTAAGCATAGAGAAGTTTAGCGCCGTGCAGGATGACACCGTTATACTCCTGACCGGTGCCGGGGAGGAAGCCGGGAACATCGACGAGAGTAACCAAGGGGATATTGAAAGCGTCACAGAAACGCACGAAACGG
This sequence comes from uncultured Porphyromonadaceae bacterium, assembly GCA_947175215.1. Classification (GTDB taxonomy): domain Bacteria; phylum Bacteroidota; class Bacteroidia; order Bacteroidales; family Muribaculaceae; genus UBA7173. Next base: position 17,984 of record CAMWLR010000028.1, on the reverse strand, counting down.
GCTGCCTTGCGCGAAGCGTTTGAATCAAGCACACCGGCGAGTACCTTGGGCTGGTTGGCCACGATGCCGACCGAGCGGCCGTTGAAACGGGCAAAACCGATGATGATGTTGCGGGCATAATCGCGCTGGATCTCGAGGAACTCACCGTTGTCGATGATAGCGCCGATCACCTGGTACATATCATACGGACGGTTGGGGCTCTCGGGAACTATCTCATTGAGGAGATCCTCTGTGCGGTCGATTGGATCGGTGCACTCTGCTGCGGGTGCATCCTCAAGGTTATTACTGGGGATGTAGCCAAAGAGCTTGCGCACGATCTTGATGGCCTCTTCGCCATCCTCGGCAGCAAAGTGTGCCACACCGCTCTTAGAGGCGTGGACGCTTGCACCGCCCAGATCTTCCTGTGATACATCTTCGCCGGTGACGGTCTTGACAACCTTCGGGCCGGTGAGGAACATATAGCTGATACCCTTGGCCATGATGGTGAAGTCGGTCAGTGCGGGAGAGTAAACCGCACCGCCGGCACACGGACCGAGGATGGCAGAGATCTGAGGTACTACACCTGATGCCAGGATGTTGCGCTGGAAGATTTCGGCATAGCCGGCCAGGGCGTTGATACCCTCCTGGATACGTGCGCCACCCGAGTCATTAAGACCGATGACGGGTGCACCCATCTCCATAGCCAGATCCATTATCTTGCAGATTTTCTGAGCCATAGTCTCTGAGAGTGAACCGCCGAATACGGTGAAGTCCTGAGCGAAGACATAAACCAGACGACCCTCGATCGTACCGTAACCGGTTACGACGCCGTCGCCGAGAAAGCTCTTCTTCTCCTGGCCGAAGTTGTGGCAGCGGTGGGTGACAAACATGTCGAGTTCCTCAAACGAACCTTCGTCGAGAAGCTGGTCGATACGCTCGCGGGCTGTATATTTGCCGCGTTCGTGCTGTTTGGCGATAGCTTTCTCACCACCGCCCAAGCGGGCCTGTTCGCGTTTGGCGATCAGTTCCTGTATTTTTTCAAGCTGAGTGCTCATTCTAAAAAGATATGTATGTGATATTGGGGTAAACCGTGATGACAGAGTCAGTCGCGATTATTTTTTATTGGGGTCTTCGCAGAGCTCAACGAGAGTGCCGACGGTCGATTTGGGGTGAAGGAATGCGATATTAAGACCCTCGGCACCCTTGCGGGGCGCCTTGTCGATGAGTCGGCAGCCTTTCTCCTCAGCCTCGGCCAAAGCGTTGGCCACGCCATCCTCGACAGCGAAAGCGACGTGCTGTATGCCGCCGCGACCGCCATTGTTGGCGATAAACTTAGAGATTGCGCTGTCGGGTGAAGTACCCTCAAGAAGCTCGATTTTTGTCTGACCTACTTTGAAGAATGCGGTCTTGACCTTCTGGTCGGCAACCTCTTCGATGGCAAAACATTTAAGGCCGAGAATGTTCTCGTAGAAAGGTATCGCCTCCTCAAGCGAGGGAACGGCAATGCCGATGTGTTCGATATGGCTGATATCCATAAAAAAAGTATTTAGGTTATTGCAAAATTACTGTTTTCCGGGGGTGTGACCGTCGATATACATGACGGCACACTACCAATTCAAGGCACAAATTTAGTAAAATATAAATAAATTTCTCAACTTTTCGCTAAAAATATTTGTGACCGGTACTCTGTGACACGGTTATTGAGTAACTTTGTGCGATACCGCCGATAAAAACGGGTTTGCCGTTTGTTATAATTAAGTCAAAAACAATAATTATGTATATAGCATCTCAGAAACGTAAAGAGAATATCGCCGAATATATATTATATATGTGGCAGATCGAAGACATCATCCGTGCAAACGATTGCGACATCGACCGCATCAAGGCCAATATAATCGATCGCTCGGGGCTTGACGAGGCCCGACGCAATGAAATGACCGAGTGGTATGAGTCTCTTATCGACATGATGCGCCGTGAGGGTGTGGCCAAGTCGGGCCATCTGCAGCTCAATCACAATATCCTCAATCAGCTTGTGCAACTGCATCAGGCGTTGCTCGCCGACCCGGCCTTCCCTGAATACACCGCCGAGTTCTACAAGACCCTCCCTTATATCGTCGAGTTGAGATCAAAGGCCGGTGACTCAAAGGTAGGAGAGATCGAGACGTGTTTCACAGCCTTATATGGTATGTTGATGATGCGTCTGCAAAAAAAGGAGATCGGCCCTGACACACAAGAGGCTATCAAACAGATCACACGCTTTATCGCCCTGCTTGCCAAAGACTTTCATCTCGATGAGCAAGATAAGCTGTTTAAGCATGATGACAATGAGCCTGCAGCTGACAACGCTGCCAAGGTATCGCCCGGAGCAAATCCGCTTGTGAGCGCCGAGAATGCCCCGCGCCCCAAGGCTGAGATAACCTCTGAGGGGGAGTGAGATATCTGTTGACTCTCCCGGATAGATGTGCCGACAGCGTGCCGGGAATCGCCCCTGCGTCAGTTGGTCATTAAGGGAAATTTTAGTAACTTTGCAGCCGTAAAAGAAGCAAAGATTATGAAAATTCTCGTTACCGGAGCCAACGGGCAGTTGGGCAATGAATTGCGCAAAGTGCTCGAGAATAATATGCCCGGTATAACCATCTACACCGACCGTGACGAACTAGATCTGACAGATGCCAAGGCGGTCGAGAGATTTGTCATCGACAATGAGATCACCCATATCGTCAACTGTGCCGCCTATACGGCCGTAGACAAGGCCGAGGAGGAGAAACGCGAGTGTGCCGCCATCAATACCGATGCTGTCAAGAATCTGGCTATGGCCGCTGACGTAAACGGTGCTAAGATCATACATATCTCGACTGATTATGTCTTTGACGGCACTAATCACCGCCCTTATCGCGAGAGCGACAAGGTTAACCCCATCTCGCAATACGGCACGACCAAGCGCAAAGGTGAAACCGCTCTGCTGGCGCTTGCCCCCGAGAGCATCATAATACGCACTGCATGGCTGTATTCGTCATACGGTAACAACTTCGTCAAGACTATGTTGCGCCTGGCTGACAGCCAGTCTGATGTCAGGGTGATCTCTGACCAGTTAGGCACGCCCACTTATGCCCGCGACCTCGCCCGCGCTATCCTCAAGATACTCAAGTCACACCAGTGGGTAGGGGGGATATATCATTTCACCGATGAGGGCGCGGCCTCGTGGTATGACTTTGCTCACGCTATATACCGTATCGCCGGTAAGAAGGTCAAGCTCACCCCGATACCCACCGAAGATTATCCCACCCCTGCGTGCCGCCCCGCTTACTCGATACTCGACCGCCAGCGCATCAAGGCAACCTACGGGGTGGAGATACCACACTGGGAGGAGAGTCTCGAAGATTGTATGAAACTGATTTTATCCCAACGATAACTCTAACGAATGGGCCTGAAAGAAGAAATTTCGCGTCACCGCACTTTTGCCATCATCTCACACCCTGACGCCGGTAAGACAACCCTGACCGAGAAGCTGCTGCTCTTTGGCGGCGCGATACATGTCGCTGGGGCTGTCAAGTCAAACAAAATCAAGAAGACTGCCACCTCTGACTGGATGGAGATAGAGAAACAGAGAGGTATCTCTGTGGCCACATCAGTGATGGGATTTAATTACGGCGACTACAAGATCAACATCCTCGATACGCCGGGTCACCAGGATTTTGCTGAAGATACTTACCGTACCCTGACGGCGGTTGACTCGGTCATTATCGTTGTCGACGTGGCTAAGGGTGTCGAGCAGCAGACGCGTAAACTGATGGAGGTGTGTCGTATGCGCAATACCCCTGTCATTATATTTGTAAACAAACTCGACCGCGAGGGTCGTGACCCGTTTGACATTCTTGATGAACTCGAGAGCGAACTCAAGATCTCAGTCAGACCACTGTCGTGGCCTATCAACATAGGCGCAAAGTTCAAGGGAGTATACAATATATATGAGCATGGTCTTGATCTGTTCAAGCCTGATAAGCAGAAAGTGACAGAGCGTGTCGAGATCGATGATGTCAATGACCCAGCCATAGATGAGGCAGTCGGTGCGGCCGATGCCGCCAAGTTGCGTGAGGATCTCGAATTGATAGAGGGTGTATATCCTGAGTTTGATGTTGACGCTTATCTGCGTGGCGAAGTCGCTCCGGTTTTCTTCGGCTCTGCTCTCAATACATTCGGTGTCAAAGAGTTGCTTGACTGTTTTGTCAAGATCGCTCCTGCGCCTCGTCCCACTATGGCCGAGGAACGCGAGATCAACCCTGAGGAGGAGGCGTTTACCGGATTCGTGTTCAAGATCCATGCCAACATGGATCCCAATCACCGGTCATGTATAGCGTTTGTCAAGGTTTGTTCGGGTAAGTTTGAACGCAACGCCAACTATAAGCACGTGCGCTCGGGCAAGATGATGCGTTTCGCCGCTCCCACCGCATTCATGGCTCAGAAAAAAAGCGTTGTCGATGAGGCATACCCCGGTGACATCGTGGGTATTCCCGACACCGGCAATTTTAAGATCGGCGACACGTTGACCTCAGGTGAGAACCTGCATTTCAAAGGGCTGCCGAGCTTCTCCCCCGAGATGTTCAAGTATATCGAGAACACCGACCCTATGAAATCAAAGCAGCTTGAGAAAGGTATCCAGCAGCTTATGGATGAGGGTGTCGCACAGTTGTTTGTCAATCAGTTTAACGGACGCAAGATTATCGGCACTGTCGGGCAGCTGCAATTTGAGGTGATCCAATATCGTCTGCTGCATGAATACGGGGCGCAGTGCCGTTGGGAACCGATAAGTCTATATAAGGCTTGTTGGATTGAGAGCGACGACAAGACAGCACTCGAGTCATTCAAAAAGCGCAAGCACCAGTTTATGGCTGTTGACCGAGACGGGCGTGACGTGTTTATGGCTGATTCAAACTACGTGTTGCAGATGGCTCAGGCAGACTTCCCCTCAATCAAATTCCATTTCTCAAGCGAGTTTTGATGAATTAAGAGAGCCCTCTATTACATGGCAAAGGGTGCACTCGTCAGCTGGTGGTACACCAATCAAGAAAAGAAACTTAAGAACAGGTCGCGGTCAGGTGTTTGCGACCTGCTTATTTTACCTTTGAGGCGCGAACGACGCGAGTAGATTATCGTGAGATCCTCGTTGAGGAGGAAAGAGATGGTGCGCCCTGAGAATCCGAATACATGGTAGAGAAACAACCTGACCTCTTCATCGCGTAGGTCGGGGAATGTTTCCCTGAAACGACATAATATGTCGTCGTGGAATCTGTTGGCTTGATTCTCAAGGCCGTTAAGAAATTTTGGATCTGAATAATTACTGATGAGGCGCGATATGCGCTTAAACAGCTTTTTATTCTTGGCCTTTGACTCTGTGTCGTTAGAGTAGAGGTGGGTCATCTTCCTTGCCGGCGTGTATATTCTCATACAAGAGGCAGAAGTAACGGTAGATGTATCCCAGAAAGTAATGATCATTGCGCTGTATGGCCTCTCCCTCGGCTTTGAGATATGATCTTAGAGCCATAATGAGATTATTGTCATTCTCACGGATAACGCCCTGATGATACAGGGCAAGCATCAGATAGTTGGTTGATGTCACCTGTGAGTCAAACGGGTGGGCCGAATAATAGTCGACGGCGGTAGAGATCAGAGAGTCGTCTGTCTCCTCGATATATAATGGTATTGACCCGCGGATATGTGACGATGAGTTGAAACCTGATGATTGGTTATACATTATAAATTATTGCACATTTGGCTCTGAGTGGATCTCTTATGCAAAGAGACTCCAAAACCGACATACGGCAAAATCTTTAAGGAAAAAAAGGGTATGAAAATTTGGGAAAGCCGTGAGTAATGCTTATATTTGTACTCAAACCACGCCTTAAAGGATATGTTGTTTCACAGCACCAACGGTATGGCCCGGGATGTCACTTTCCCGGCTGCTATCATAAACGGCCTGGCGCCTGACGGTGGCCTGTATATGCCCGACAGGATGCCCGCGCTACCGGTCGCACTGTTCAGGAATATTCCCGAGATGTCACTACGCGAGATAGGGTATGTGGTGTGCAATACCCTTTTGGGTGAGCTGCTCTCATCGTCAGACATCAAGCATATTGTCGACGATGCGTTGGATTTCCCCGTTCCGGTCAGGCCTCTCGGTTCAGAGCAACTGTATGTGATGGAGCTGTTTCACGGGCCTACGATGTCGTTTAAGGATGCCGGTGCAAGATTTATGTCACGGCTTCTGCCGGCATTGCATGGCGGGCGTAAGACGTTTAACATTATACTGGCGACATCGGGTGACAGTGGCGGGGCGCTGGCTGACAGTTATAAGGATAATCCGGATGCTCGAGTCATAGTGCTGTATCCTCGCGGAGAGTTGTCGCGGCAGCAGATGGCGATGTTTGCCGGCCGCAAGAATGTTATGTCCATCGAGATCGGGGGCACATTTGACGATTGCCAGGCGTTGGTCAAGCAGGCGTTGCTTGACCCTGCAATAAATCGGAGGATGCATCTCACATCGGGAAACTCAATCAATTTCGCACGCCAGTTTCCGTCGATAATCTATTTTTTTCACGCTTATGCCAGAGCCCTTGAGGCTCAACCTGACTCAAAAAAGGTCAGGATAAGTGTGCCGTGCGGTAATCTTGGTAACCTCTCGGCAGCCCTTATGGCAAAAAAGATGGGATTGCCTGTCGCAACATTTGTCGGAGCCAACAATGCCAATGATACGTTTGTTGAATATTTACAGACCGGCGGATTAAGGCCACGGCGTGCCCTGATGACTCTCGCAAGAGCTATGGATGTCGGTAACCCCTCTAATCTTGCCCGCATCATCGACCTTTATGGCGGAGATATTGACCGGCTGCGCAAGGAGGTCATCGGCGTTGCATATAACGACCGTGACATAGTCACCACGATCCGAGAGATATATAAAGCTCACGGTTATCTGATGGGGCCGCAAACGGCTACCGCTTACCGGGCGTTGATCGACACCATAAAACCGGGAGAGACCGGTGTAGTGATGGCTACGGGTCATCCGGCCAAGTTTCCTCGCGCGACGATGGAGGCTATCGGTAAGATACCGCCCCCGCCACGTCAACTCAATGACCTCAATCTGTCGGTGACGCCGTCGGCTAAGATACCGCCGACTCTGCCGGCTCTTACGCGCGTTATCCTCAGATAATACGTTGCCCGACACAAATAATTGAAATAGAACCCAAACCTAAAACTAAATAATTATGGCAAACAAACGCGATCTTAAGAAAGAAATCAAATATGTGTGCGGTGACATAGCCGCCGAGTGTCTCATCGCCAAAAATTTTGTTAAAGGTGTCGATGCCAAGGCCATGACGGATGTTGTTGCCAAAGTCGCAGACCTACAGATCTCGGCTCTTGACCACGCCTCATTCTCTTTTGACAAACTGCCGCATGACTTCGCCACCGGCAGCGAGTACCGCAAGGCTCGCCGCGCTTATTACAAAAAGGCTTACAACTCGTTGCGCACCAAATTCTATGACAAGGTTAACGAACTTGTCAAGGAGATGAACGCAGCCCTGCCCAAGGAGGTAAAGGATAATAACGTCAAAGCCTGATCCGGTCTTTTAACCGATCCCGCCAGCCCGGGAGCGACACGGCCATGCCGATCGCTCCCGGATTGACGATGACCGATAAACGCCGGCCGTTAACAGAGCCGGATAACTCTGATTGATTATGAATTTAGCCGCGAGGATATTAAAATTGGCAGGATGGAAAGTCGAGGTTTCGGTACCTGACTTTCCGAAAGCTATCATATGTGTTGCACCCCATACGTCTAACTGGGATTTTATTTTAGGCGAATTGGCCATAAGGTCTGTCGGACGCAAAGCAGGCTTTATGATGAAGTCTTCGTGGTTCTTTTTCCCGTTAGGTTATTTCTTCAGAGCTATCGGCGGGATACCGGTGGTTAGGGAACGTAAGACACAGTCGCTTGTCGAGGCGATGGTTGCCCGGTTTAAGTCCGAACCGCGGTTAGTGGTCGCCATTACACCGGAGGGAACACGCAAGCCCACGGCAAACTGGCATACGGGTTTTCTACGCATCGCCGGCGAGGCTGATATCCCGATTTGTCTGGCAGTGATAGATTTCAGGATGAAGAAGGCAATGATAAACGATGTGTTTATCCCCACAGGTAACGTAGATGCCGATCTGGCTGAAATAAAGAAATATTACCGGCCATTCACCGGTCGACATCCTGATAACTTTATAACAGACTGACAGATCATGAAAGAGAATAAACCGTCAGATAAAATTGTCTCGGTCACAGAGTCAGATCATCGTCTCAAGGTGGCAGTGCTGTCACTCGATATAGCGCAAGGTGATGTGCCTGCAAATCTAAATAGAGCCTCGGTGATGCTTGACTCGCTTCCCAAGGGTGTTGATGTCGCTGTTTTACCTGAGCTGTTTACGACCTCGTTCATGAGAGACACGGAGGCGATGCTTAAGGTTGCCTCTGAGTCAAACATTATGACACTCGATTTTGTAAAGTCTGAGGCGTCCAGGCGTAATCTGCTGTTATGTGGCAGTTTCCTGGCTGAGGAAAAGGATGTTGACGGTCAGTCACTGTTCTTTAACCGCGGATTCATGGCTACACCTGACGGTGAGTGTGTATTTTATGACAAACATCATCTGTTTTGTCTGTCAAAAGAGGCTGAGTTATTGCGGCATGGTCAGCAACGTCCACCGTTGCTGCATTTCCGTGGCTGGAACATCTCGATGCTGATATGTTATGAGCTCAGATTCCCTGTGTGGGGACGTAATGTCGAGATGCGCTCTGATCTGCTGCTTATACCAGCCAACTGGCCCGTTAACCGAGGATATGCGTGGCATCATCTGATCATCGCACGTGCGATCGAGAATCAGGTAGTGGTGGCCGGTGCAGATCGGTCGGGCCATGACGATTACGGTAGCTATGACGGGCTGTCGCTGATAGTTGATGAATTGGGCAGACAGATTGCTCCTGCTCCAGAGGTCGCTCCGGTGGGATGTCCGCTCCCCGACAGTTACGGTCAACAGATCGACACTCCGTATGGGCCGGTGCTCTGGGCTGATTTCTCGCTAAATCAGGTCAAGAAGTTGCGCCACTGGTTGCCGACTGAGCGCGATGCTGACTCGTTTGTTTTTGTATAAACAAAAAAGGCATAATTACTCATGAAATTTACATATTGTCCTGACTGCGGCTGCCGATTAGCCGGCAGAGAATTAGGAGACGAGGGGATAGTACCCTGGTGTGATAATTGTGGTAAACCATGGTTTGACATGTTTCCGGTCGCAGTCATTTCACTGGTGTATAATGAGAGGGGAGAGGTGCTTTTGTTGCGACAGAATTATATCTCGACGGAGTTTCATAACCTTGTATCAGGCTATATTGTCCCGGGTGAAGATGCCGAGACAACTGCTGTCCGCGAAATTTTTGAAGAGACAGGCCAGGTCGTTGATGAGTTGCGGTTGATACAGACCAACTGGTTCGCCAAAAAGGATATGATGATGATAGGGTTCTTTGCCCGTGTCAAAAGTCGGCCGTTGAGGTTGTCGTCAGAGGTGGACGAGGCCGGGTGGTTTGCGCCTGATGAAATATTATCTAAGGTCAGTCAGCGTCAGGGGTCGACCTCAAGAATTTTGTGTGAACGCTTTCTGGCAGAAAATCAATCTGCCCGGGCGTTATAATTATAAAACAAAATTTTTAGAGTAGAGGGGGCTACCCTTAGAAATCGCTTTACTTAGATATTTACTGTGAGGATTTGACCGTGACCTGTTATCTCGACTGATGGGATAACGGCAGGGACTAATACCGTATGTCCTTGATTGAGTGTTGTCGTGTGGCCGTCGGGTGTTTTTACGGTCAGTGAGCCGGCGATAGCCATAAGTATGGTGAATGAGTCGAGAGCGTGCAGATCAAGATTCAAGCGACCGTCAATGTCACGGATTGATGTAGTGAAGTATTCACAGGTAAGCAGATGGGCTGATTCTCCTTTCTCCGGGATGATATTGATAGGTAACTCGGCAATATCGTCATAGCGGATGGCCTCGATAGAGTCCTCGATATGGAGGTCGCGCAGTTTGCCGTCAAAATCACGACGGCCGTAATCATACAGGCGATAGGTGATGTCACTGGCCTGTTGGATCTCCACGATAAGATTCCCTGCTCCTATCGCATGTATTCTCCCCGAGGGGATATATACGGTGTCTCCTCTGCGTATATGGAATTTCCCCAAAGCATCGACCAGTGAATTATTTGCGATCATCTGACGCAGGGTTGTCGGGTCCATAGGTCGATTAAATCCGAGATAAAGAAAGGCCCCGGGGGCAGGATCTACACAATACCACATCTCGGTCTTGCCGTTGGCATTATGGCGTGTTGAGGCAAGGTTATCATCAGGATGCACCTGCACAGAGAGATCTTTGTTTGAATCGATGATCTTGACCAGCAGGGGGAACTGTCCGTTATAGCGCTCATGCACTTTATTGCCGAGAATCTCCTTGGGGAATTTTGCGACAAGTGCGTTGAGCGTGATACCTGCATAAGGGCCGGCAGCAACGATCGATTCATGGCCGGGCAGGGGGGATATCTCCCATGACTCGCCTATGTCAGGGCCTTGCGACGGGATACCTTTGAATCGGGCAATCCGGTCGCCTCCCCATACTACTGGCTTATAATAGGTGGTAAACTCTAAGACTGGCAACATCTGATTTATGTGGTTTAATCTGCCGTTGACCGACAACTTTCATCGATTGGAAAAAGAAACCACAAGAGAACGTCCCTTGGGCGGGAGCTCTTGCGGTTTCCTTTATCTGTAACTGCTTATTTGGCGGCCGGGGTGTCCTTTACACCGAGTTTAGCTTTAACCAGAGGGGTAACATCAATGACATCAGCTGATGTATAAGCTGCTGTACCGAGGGGGAAGATCATGGTGAAACCGCCTTCGGCACCGACTGCCTTGATAGCGTTGATCATTTTCTCCTGCACGGGAGCCATCAGCTGTTGCTGTTTGCGTGCCAGTTCCTGCTGAGCAGTCTGAGCAAACTGTTCGGCTTTCTGGTTGAGTTCCTGAATCTCCTGAGCACGGCGATCCTTGATGGTCTGGGGTGTAGCTGTGTCGCTCATCACTTTCTGAAACTCTTCGTACTTAGCCTTGAACTCCTCCTGGATCTTGGCATATTCGGTTTCAAAAGTCTTTGAGGCTTCGGCAAACTGATTCTGAGCGTCGACATATTCAGCCATACCGGGGATGATAGCCTCGGGGTCAACTACGCCAAATTTTGCGCTCTGAGCCCATGCGCACATGGGGAGGGCCACTGCAAGGGCCAGAAGAATTTTCTTAATCATTTTTCAAGAGTATCAATTATGTTTATATTTATTTCTAAAAAAGATAGTCTCTTATTGAGACAACGCATATCAGGCGGTATAACGTATGTGAGGTGTTATTTTGAGTAGCCGAGTTTGGCAAGTACCTCGTTGCTGACATCGATGCGCGGCGATGCGTAGACTATGTTGGCCGATGATGCGCGGTCAAAAATACATTGATAGCCTCGCTCTTCAGACAACTTCTTGACAGCATTATACACATCATCCTGGATGGGTTTCATCAGGGTCTGACGTTTCTTGTAGAGTTCACCCTCCGGGCCAAAGTATTTATAACGTAGATCTGAGGCCTCCTTCTCTTTGGCCACGATCTCCTCTTCGCGTTTCTTTGCCTGGTCTTCGGTGAGGAAGACTTTGTCTGAGAGATATTTTTTATACATGGTGTCGGCATCGCGGCTGACTGCCTCGACCTCTTTCTGCCAGCGCAGCGAGAGCTGACGCAACTGTTCGTTGGCCATTTCGTAAGAGGGGACTTGCTTGAGGATATATTCCATATCGACGAGCGCAAACTTCTGGGCCGATGCCCCCAAACAAGCAGATGCGATAACAACGAGCGTAAGAAGTATTTTTTTCATACGTGTCTCAATATTTGGTTTGTCATAATGACATTTAGACAAATCTATTCCTAAATGGTTTAACATCAGAACTCCTGACCGAGGATGAAGTGGAACTGGCTACCGCCTTTCTGACCAAAGACCGTATCGAAACCGTATGCCCAGTCGATACCCATCATACCGACCATCGGCAGGAAGATTCTGACACCGGCACCGGCCGAGCGCTTGAGGTTAAACGGAGAGAAATCCTTGACCGATGTCCATGCATTACCACCCTCGGCGAATACCAGGCCATAGATAGTGGTCGAGGGCTGAAGCATGAAGGGGAAGTGGAGTTCGATGCCGAGGCGGGTATATGCGTAACCCTCACGTCCCCACGGGGTGAGCTGCCCGTTCTCATATCCACGCAGGGCAATGGTCTCTGTGGCGTAGGTGTATGAGCCGCTCATACCGTCACCGCCGACATAGAATGTCTCGAACGGTGATCTGAGCCATTTGTTATAGCTGCCGAGCAGACCAAAGTCGGCGCGGGTCATCAGCACGAGAGTCCATTTACCGTCAGGATCGGTGAGCGGGGTATAGGTGCGTGATTTGAATCTGAGTTTCCAATATTCTATCCACTTATACAGCTCTTTCTTAGAGGCGGTGGTGTTCTCGGCATAAAGTTTCTCCCAATTCTTCTTGCCGAAGAGTGAGGCCGGGGGAGTGAGTTGCAGATTGAGTGAGAATGATGATCCGCGGCGGGTATAGAGCGGGTTGTCGATAGAGTTACGGGCAAGGGTAAACCCGAGCACGAGGGCGTTAGACGTACCGTTGTTCATATAATAGAGGTATTCCCAGTTCTTGAGGTAATACCAGTTATAACTCAGTTCGGTGGTGAATGTAAAGTAGTCGTCAGGCCAGCTCAGTCGTTTACCGAATCCGACGGTCACGCCGACCATCTGCAACACTTTGTTGGGGTCGTATGCGTTTTCGATCGAGTTCTGGTAATAATCGTTATAGTAATTTGAGCCGTAGCCGTATCCATAACCATAACCGCCGTAGAGATAGGGGTTAGACCAGTTGGAGTTGTAATAAGATGAGTTGACGCCGGTCTGACGGCTGTAATAGGCCGATACTTGCAGAGAGTTGGGGCGCTTGCCGCCGAACCACGGGTCGAGGAACGACACCGAGTACATCTGATAGTAGCGTGCGTTTGTCTGAGCACTGATGGTGAAAGTCTGTCCCTCGCCCTGCGGTATCAAACCTTTGTAAGAGCCCGGATTAAAGAGGTTCTTGATCGAGAAGTTTGTAAACTTGAGGGCGACCTTACCGATGATACCGGTCTGGCCCCAGCCTAAAGAAAGCTCGATCTGGTCGTTTGCCTTTGAGGTGAGGTTAAAGACCACGTCTACCGTACCGTTCTCTTCATTGGGCTGAATGTCAGGGTTCATGTTCTCGGGGTCGAAGTGTCCGGTCTGAGCGATTTCGCGCAGTGAGCGCATAACGTCATTCTTAGAGAAAAGTTCGCCGGGTTTGACACGCAGGTCGCGGCGCACAACTTTCTCATACAGACGGTCATTACCCGTGATGACAACCTTGTTGACACGAGCCTGCGGACCCTCAAACATTCTCAGCTCGAGGTCGATCGAGTCGCCGTTGATATTCTTCTCGATAGGTATGAGCTGATAGAACAGGTAACCCTGATCCATATATGCGTTTGAGACAGCATCCTCATCCATGGTCAGACGCTTGTTGAGAAGTTTCTGGTTATATACGTCACCGGGCTTCATACCTAACAGATAGTCGAGCTGATCGGTCGAGTAGAGGGTATTACCAACCCAAGATATATCATTGATATAATAACGTTTACCCTCCTCAATAGTAATATATACATCGACTTTGTTATCATCAAAGGGGACGACAGAGTCCTTGACGATCTTGGCGTCGCGATAACCCAGCTCGTTGTATTTCTCGATGATGCGTTCCAGGTCATCCTGATAGTCGCTCTCGACAAATTTTTTCTGGCTGAACAGTTTCCAGATGTTGCTACCCTCGTTGGTCTTTTTGATGACACGCTTGAGTTTGCCGTCAGACAATACTTCGTTGCCGTCGATGTATATTTTATGTACCTTGACTTTTGAGTGCTTGTCAACATCGATATGCACGATCATCTCATTCTTATGACTGAGGTCTTCCTGAAGCCAAATCTTGACCGTGGCGTTACCGAACCCTTTGTCGGCGAAATATTTCTGGGTTATCTGTGTCGCGCGGTTGACTATATTCTGGGTGATCTGATTACCCTTCATGAGCTGCAAACGTTTTTGCAGCTCCTCGCGCTCACTCTTTTTCATACCCCCGTACTGTACTTCTGAGATACGAGGCTGGGTACGCAGGTTAATTACAAGCCATACCTTGTTGCCGGCGATCTTCTCGGCTATGATCTGCGCCTGGGCAAAAAGACCCTGGCGCATCAGACGCTTCACGGCAGTGGTGATGTCATCGCCGGGTATTTCCACTTCATCCCCGACTTTCAGGCCCGAGTAACCTATGACGATATAGTCTTCATAATTATCGGCGCCTGTGACTTTGAGGCCGGCTATCTCATAGCGTGACGGGATGCCGGTATATACGATCGGGGGATTATAGATGGTGTCGGTGCTTTCGGATGCCGCGAAGCCCTGAAAGACCGAGGTGAGGAGGAGCAGGATAAAAGATAAAGACCTGTAAGTCATATATGAGTGAATGTCAGTGTCGGTTTATTGATTTGTGATCTGCTGACTGGTTTTCCCGAATCGGCGTTCGCGTTTCTGATAAGAGATGATAGCCTTGAGGAAATCTTCTTTGGTGAAGTCAGGCCAGAATTTGTCGGTGACTTCGATCTCCGTATAGGTGATTTCCCATAACAGGAAGTTGCTGACCCTGACCTCTCCGCCGGTGCGGATAAGCAGGTCGGGATCTTGCACAGGCAGCTTGGCTGTCGACAGTCTCGAGGCAAACAGACTCTCGTCGATCTCATCGGGGTTGAGAGCTCCGTCTGCAACCTCACGGGCTATATCACGGGCTGCCCGTGAGATGTCCCAACGGCCCGAGTAACTCAACGCAAGATTGAGTACCAGGCCTGTGCAGTGTGCCGTGTCATCAAAACATCCTTGCAGACGCTTGCGCGCATCTTCGGGCATACGTCCGAAGTCTCCGATCATTGTCAACCTTACGTTGTTTTTTATCAGATCGGGGGTCTCACGCTGTATGGCGATGCCTATTAGGTGCATCAGGGCATCCACCTCTGCTTTGGGACGATTCCAGTTTTCTGTCGAGAAAGCATAGAGTGTCAGGCACTCCACGCCGACTTCCGAAGCGATTTCGGTTATACGGCGTACAGTGTTCACCCCTTCTATGTGTCCCTGCGAACGTTCGAGCCCCCGGCTGGTGGCCCAGCGTCCGTTGCCGTCCATGATAATGGCCACGTGACGGGGAAGGCGGTTGCGGTCTATGCTTTCGAGCAGTTTTTCCATTGTTGTGTTGTCAGTCGACATAATGACAGGTTGCGCATCGTTCTCCAAACTCATACGTGAGTGAGAAAGATATGTCAGAATACCAGTCTGTATTTCGTGCAAAAGAACTCTTGATCTGATGCAGGTCGCTGAGCGGGCCGTCGATATGATCTGAGAATACTTTCGTCATTGAAAATTCGAGTGCAAGATTAAGGCGGGGTTTTGCCTTATACTTTATACCGAATGCCATCGGGATGTTAAATCCGGCATTGGTCTGGCCCTGACAGGTCGAGACCGATATGCCGATGCCTGCGGCGAGGTAGGGTGTCCATCTGCGCAGCCGTTTATAGGTCTCGCCGATGCCGTAGGAAAAGAAGTTAAATTCGACCCTCTCCTGGAGCTCAAACACGGTGGCCTTGAAGTCAAATGCGCCCTCGTTGGGGAATACATCATCCATCCCACGTGTGTCACCGCTGATGGTCAGTGCATTGACGAGTGTGCGCAGACTCCATCTTACGTCCGGAAGATACCTGAAAGTCAGACCTCCCGAAAAGCCGGGATGTGAGAATATGCTCGATGACGCGTCTCCGAGATAACCCGATACACCGATCTGACCACCCATATCAAACTTATAGGTAGATTCCTGTGCCTTGGCTGTGTGTGAGACCGTCAAGGCTATGAGTAGTGTGAGTATCGCGGTGAGACGTTTCATGTTTACTTGTCGAGAGAGATGAGTGATAAAGAGAGAATATTATTGCAGAGGTTTGAATCTCAGGTGATTGACTACTCCGCTCCAATATTGATTATTGAGGTTACCCTGCGCGTCATACCCGGCAAAAAGGTATAGATATGGACACTCCCAGGTTGTGATCGGTGTGACAGCAAGTGGGAGAATGTCATATTCATCGAGCATCTTGTCAAATACCAACAGGGATGCTCCGGTGGTGAAAGGCATATATTTAGGCAGTTGCACGGATTCTGAGCCTTTCTGCCAGTTGACACCCATGTCGCGTGAGATCCACACGTCCGTCACCTCTTTGTTGCCGTTACCACCGAAAGCCATCAGCACTTCGCGCTGCTTGATTTTCCAGTTGAGGGTATCAGTCTCGGCGATGATGTATTTAGACATAGCGTAGCCGGTGGCTGCGGGCAGGCTATTGCTTACCTGTGCCCATTTATTGCCGTCAAAGGCCCAGGCTGCACCTGAGAGTTGACCGTTGGCCGATTTTCCGCCTACAATGACAATCTGAGGATCTACGGCCCACTTGGTGCTGAACACAGCGGCTTGCGATACGCCACTTACGGGGAATGTGGCCGGCACACTTTTACCGGCTGAACCCCATGCCGAAGGTGGATAAACTGCATAGATACGCTCGCCGGCATCTTGGCGTATGCCGAGGATGGCATCTTTATACGGTGCGGTGATACTCTCCCAACCGGTATCGACGGCATCGAAGTTAATACCCTTATCAGTGCTGCGATAGAGGTTGCCATCAGTGTCGCAGATATAGAGATCACCATTGACTGTGGACGTAAAACTTGTGATGTCGAGGAGTGCTGAGGGGTTGACAACCACGCCGTTTGCGGTGAATGTGGGTTGGATGAGGGATGACTCCCAGTTGCCGCCTCCGCTTTTAGGAGAGGGGATAAATGATGATATTCCTACTTTACCATCTGCGGCACGGCTGATCATCAGGGCCTTGTCGCCGACTTTGACGGCTTTGGCCTGATTCATCGAGGGTATACCATAAAGGTTGCCGGCATTGACTTTGTCCCAATACAATGAGTCGGCCTCGACGGCGGCTACGTTGACGGTGATACGATAGTCACGCTGATAGTTGCCGTCAGCCGATACGAGATGCAACACCACCGGGCCGTTGCTGAAATTAATCTTGGTCTCGGGGGCTGCGAGATAATCGACCACTGTCTCCTCCTCTGTCTCGGTGGCCGGGATGATAAGTTGCGCTACCGAACATTGATCGCTTGAGATAGACACGGCGAGGTTATCGATCTTGGTGTCATAAGGTAGGGGGGTGGCATTGAAAATCTGCGCATCAATAAGATCGATCGAGAAGTACACCGAGTCGAGATTATTGAGTACCGTCTGGTCGGGCTTTAGGGAAAAAGCGGTAACCGCAGTACCTGATAATTCCTGAGGATCTGTGCCCCAGGTCTCGCTCGAGTTACACCCTGTCAGCAGCGTTGCCAGCCCTGACAGCACTCCGAGTATAAGATATGATAAGAAGCCTTTCTTCATTTCAGGAATAAATAGTACAATGGCAGGGCGCCGGGACAATTTTTCCGGCAACCCGCAACATTTCAAGATGCAAAGTTAACAAGTTTTTTGTAAACTGTCGTTGAAACATGGTGCAAATTTAATCCATCCTGCCGAATATCACAATTTACGTACCTCCTTTAAGTAATTTTTCAAAAACTTTCACCCTTGCTAACAATCACCCCACCCTGAAAAATATGTGATTTCCCCTATTTTCTCTGTTTGCGATCCGCCGGGCCGGAGATCATAGCTCCCATAATCACGTTTACAGATGCTTTAGCCGG
>CAMWLR010000027.1 GCA_947175215.1 uncultured Porphyromonadaceae bacterium | reverse complement strand
GTCTTCGGCACATTATTCTCAGCTACCACCTTGTAAATCCACGAATCCTTCACGCCGTATTTCTCCCGGATGTCAGCGCGGGTATAAAGTTCGGTGATTACAGTATGCTCTTTCGGTTGTCTCTTTGTATATGGCGAATCATCAAGCATCGCCTCTATGCTTGTCCGTTTTATCAAAGTAAGACGAGAGCTGAGTTTTGACGCAGTTAAGGAACCTCGATGGATCAGCTTGTACACACCTTGTCTTGTCATACCAAGAATCTGTCCAGCTTCGGCTACGGTGAGATAATCTTTCTCTTTAAGTTCAGAATTCTTAGGAGTGGGTATAGCCTTAGCCATTTGAATCTTCTGTTGTCTCAGTCTTTCCTTATAAGCGTGTTCTGAACATCGCTTCGAGCAGAAGCGAGTGACGGTTGTTTGAGCGGTGAATTGCTTGCCACACCATTCACAGATTCTTTCAATTCTAATGTTGCTACTCATGTTATACGTGTTAATTTCGTTAATAATCGTATCGTGGCGTATCACTACGTATCGTGACGTACCACTTTCTCCACCACCTTGCTGACGCGAGGGGTGAAATGAGTCGCTGTCGTACAGAATCCGTACAAAATGGTGCATAAAAACGCCTAACACTGACAGTTATCAGCATTAGGCGTTCTTGAATGTATTAAGTTTTATCGCTCAGTAACAGTCAATTACTATCAATATAAATCATTGATAATCAACTAATTACTTGCCGATGCAGAAGCGAGAGAAGATGGTGGTGAGGATGTCGGGGGTGGTGATGGTGCCGGTTATGGTTGAGAGGTGGTGGATAGTGGCGCGGAGGTCTTGGGCAATGAGGTCGCCGGGGAGGTTGGCCGACAGGGCGTCAAGGGTGGCGGCGGTGGTATGCGCGGCGGCCTTGAGGGCTTGGGCGTGACGGAGGTTTGTGACCATGATGGTGTCTTCGTCGGCGCTGCCGGTAAGCGCACGGGCTTGTTCGATGAGGGTGTCAAGCAGGGTTTGGCGTCCTGTCTCGATTTTGGTGGAATAGGGTATGACGGCTATAAGGTTGACTGTCTCGGAATCAATGGCCGTAGTGGAGTGTAAAGTTGCGGCAATATCCTCGTGGTCTCCATCGAGTTTCACAGGAGTATCGAGCAGGTCTGCTTTGTTGAGCAGGAGGATGGTGGGGGTGGAGGTGTTGAGCAGTTCGGCCGGGAGGAGACCGGGGGCGTTGAAATCATTGGTACCGGGGCGAAAACTGTTTGGGCGTGTGATGTCGGTGACGGCTATGACGATGGCCGCACGGCTGATGGCTTGACGTGAGCGGTCGATGCCGAGGGCCTCGATAGGGTCGGCGGTATCGCGCAATCCGGCGGTGTCGATAAATCTGAACAGGTAGTCACCGATCTCCAGGGTGTCTTCGATTGTGTCGCGGGTGGTGCCGTGGATGTCTGACACGATAGCACGATCTTCGCCCAAGAGTTGGTTGAGCAGCGATGATTTCCCGGCATTAGTCGGGCCGATGATCGCAACGGGAATCCCATCTTTGATGGCGGCCCCGGCGGCAAAAGATTTTTCGAGGCGTGTAACTTCGGCATGTATTTCGCCGGCGAGCTGGCTGAGGCGGTCGCGGGATGCAAACTCTACCTCTTCCTCAGAGAAATCAAGTTCGAGCTCGAGCAACGAGACCAGTTCGAGTAACTGCTCTTTGAGTTGCTCAATGCGTTGCGAAAAGTTCCCCTTGAGTTGTTGGGCTGCCAGTCGGTGAGCGGCCCGCGAATTTGACGCGATGACATCGGCCACCGCCTCGGCCTGGGTCAGATCGAGTTTACCATTGGCAAACGCACGGCGCGTAAATTCGCCCGGATCAGCCAAGCGTGCACCCTGACCGATAAGCAGTTGCAGCAACCGCCGCTGGATATACCGCGACCCGTGTACCGACACCTCCACGACATCCTCGCCTGTAAAAGAGGCCGGCGCACGAAACAACGTTATAATCGCCTGATCGAGCATCTCGCCCTCACGCTCAGGGTCGATAATACTGCCGTAGCGGGCCGTGTAGCCGGGTGTCTGCTCAAGCGGGCTACCACGCCATAATTTCCCGACTATCGCTATCGCGTCAGGGCCGCTGACACGTATGACAGCTATGCCGCCTACACCTGCCGGCGTTGACACGGCGCAAATCGTATCCTGTGACAATGCTGGGTTGCTTTTCATGATGACAAAGTTACGGATTTCCGCGAAAACTTTGCTAACTTTGCATATCAAAACACCATAAATGTCAACGACAACCAACAGTATAAACGATACCCGCAAACTGCGCGAACTCGCCGAGATGCCTATCGCGAGGCTACTCTGGAAATACTCGCTCCCCTCGGTCGTGGGGATGATGGTCATGCAACTCTATAACGTTATTGACCGCATAGTCATCGGTCAGGTGGTGGGCCCGAAGGCTATAGCCGGACTGGCCATTACCTTCCCGGTGATGAACATCGCCACTGCGCTGGGCGTACTGATCGGAGCCGGAGCCACCGCCCGCATCAGCCTCTATCTCGGCGCGGGTGATCTCAACGGCGCACGTCGCATCCTGGGTAACGCCCTGACGCTGACCCTAACCATCGGCATCATCTATATCGGTCTGTTCGCCATCTTCATGTCACCGGTGTTGAGACTGTTCGGCGCCGACCAAGACACCCTCCCCTATGCCCGCGACTTCATGATGTATATCCTGCCGGGGTTGCTGATGACCAACCTCACATTTACATTCAACAACATGATGCGCGCCACCGGCTTCCCCACCCGCGCCATGCTCACAATGTTTATCGGGTTTGGCCTCAACATCCTCCTTGCTCCCACATTTGTCTATCTTTTAGGGTTAGGGATCAAAGGTGCAGCCATCGCCACCGACATCTCGATGACCGTCTCGATGATATTTGTCATGCGGCACTTCTGCAGCAAGCGAAACGGGCCGGTAATCTTCACCCCCGGCATCTACCGCATCTCATGGCCACTGGTGTGGGGTATCATCGGCATCGGCGCCGCCCCCTCGATCATCAACGTCGCATCATGCCTGATCAACATATTTATCAACAACGCCCTCAAACATTACGGAGGCTATGAGGCAATCGCGGCCTCAGGTATCTTCGTCACCTACACCTCGATGCTGTGTTGCATCGTGTTGGGGATATGCCAGGGCTTCCAGCCGATCGCCGGATATAATTACGGCCACTCACAACCGCGCCGGGTCATCATGGTCTTTTGGCTCGCCACCGCCGCGGCCACCGTCATCACCACCCTCGGCTGCGCCCTCGGGTTCTCAATCCCCCGCATGATCGCCCGCGCCTTTGTCAGCGATCCCTCGCTGATCACCTTTACCGGCCACGCCCTCAGGTCATCACTCATCTGTTTCTGGATGGTCGGCTTCCAGATCATAGCCACCACCTACTTCCAGTCGATCGGTAAGGTCGCTACATCAATCTTTCTCAGCCTCGTCCGTCAGGTCATATTCCTGCTGCCGTTGCTGATGCTCCTCCCGCGATGGTTTGGTCTCGACGGCATCTGGTATACCTTCCCGGTCTCAGACGTCCTTGCCACCATCGTATCAGCCATCCTTGTCATCCACTCGCTCATACAGCTCAGCCGAGCATCGCGATAATCGCCTTGTCAGCCGGCAGCCACCGCAGCTCACTCAGACGGCCACCCTCAAGCCAGAGACCCGAGAGATGTTCGACTAACCTGGGATCTACCCCGTCAGGGAGAGTGCAGAAATAGGAGCCTCCTCAGCACCCTCATGCGGCTCGATCTTCCCGCCGGGAAATTCCCAGTAACCCTTGAAGTCACCATAGCCGCGCTGGGTCACGAAAAACTTATTGTCACGACGTATGATCGCCGCGGCCACCTCAATATGTTTCATATCGTTACATTAATAACAATAACCGACCGCAAAGTTACGCAATATCTTTTAACTTAACTCACACCCACGGGGTCAAACCAAAAGTGAGACCCAAGCGTTTCTAACATAGAAAAACTAAAACCATAACCAAAATTCTGTAATTATGAACTACTCACAAGCCATCAGCTCTACCCCCGTCGTATTAGTCGAATTTTATGCAACCTGGTGTCCTCACTGCCAGCGCATGATGCCCGTAATCGAGCAGATCAAAGAACTGCTCGCCGGATCGGTCAACATCTATCAGCTCGACATCGATAAGAATCAGGAACTCGCCGACACCGAGAAAGTCAACTCTACCCCTACGTTTATCATCTATCGTGACGGTAAGTCCGTATGGCGTGAGAGCGGCGAGATGGACGGCCAGGTACTTCTCGACAAGATCCAGTCATACATGTGATCCATAGTATTTAATCCACGACCATCTAATCCCGACCCGCTATGAAAACCTCATCCGCTCCTCATTCGTTGGTAACCGACTACCTGCAGGCACTCGGTGTACCACACACTTATGCCTATACCCGGGAGCGGATGAGTAAGATTCCTTTCAAGACACTGTTCGGCCTCTCTAAACTCCTTGAAGAGTATGGAGTCACCTCTGAGGCTTATCAGCTGACTGACAAATCTGAGATCACCAAGATCACTCCACCGTTTCTGGCCAACACAGCCGCCGGCGAGGTAATAGTCACGGCTATCTCCCCCTCAGAGATCACTTATATCACCCAGGGAGTCCCCGAGACCGCCTCTCTCGACAATTTCAAGAATGCGTGGGACGGTAACGTATTGCTCTCTTACCCCTCGCCCGATGCGACCGAACCCGATTACGGCACACACGCCCGCATCGAGTTCTTCATTAAGGCCAAAAAGTGGATCTTAGCCTGTTGCGCCGCCCTGCTCTTTATATATCTGTTTATAGTCAACGGCATCTATACCTCCCTGTCGACAATCCTGATCTCGGTCATAGACCTGGGCGGCATCTATTTTACCTACCTGCTCGTGCAGAAATCACTCAAGATTCACAACCCCGCCGCCGACCGCGTCTGCGGAGTCCTGCAGGCCGGAGGTTGTGATAGCATACTCGAGACCAAAGCCTCAAAATTCTTCGGCATCTTCGGCTGGAGCGAAGTCGGTTTCGCCTACTTCTCGGTCAGCCTCATCACCCTCTTGCTCCTCCCCGACATGCTCCCGTGGCTGGCCCTGTGTAATCTATGCTGCCTGCCGTTCACATTCTGGAGTATCTGGTATCAGCGCTTCAGAGCTCGCAAATGGTGCACACTTTGCGTATGCGTTCAATGCTCACTGTGGCTGCTGTTCTTCTGTTACTGCTTCGGTGGATGGCTCAATGAGGCATGGCCGCTCTCACTCAACTTCTTTGCTCTGGGCATCGCCTACTTAGGTGTCATGCTCGGTCTCAACGCCATCATGCCGCTGATCGAGAAATCCTCAAACCAACCCGCATCACCCACAGCCGATGAAAACGATTAAACAGATACCCCGTCCGCAATTCGTGTCGGCACGCCGGCTCAAACCTCTCGAGATGAACGCCATCCGCTGCCAGCGTCAGCACACCCTCCTCACCCCCGACCAACTCAAACGCCTGGCCGGCGATAAAGCCTCGACACCCGTTAACCCTGCTTAGCCGGAGAGAAAAGCGAGTGACGGATATTGGTAGCCCGGCCGTGGCGGGTGAAAATGTCAGTAAACAGAGAGATCACGTCATCAGGTTTTATCTCCGTATCAAACAGATGGACGGTCACGACCATGCGGCGTGTCGTAAGCTCTAACTTGGTGCGTTCATTATCACTCGTCGGTGTCCCTACACCTCCGGCTCGGTCACGGAATACCGGCAACCCGGCAATATTTAGCATCCCGCGGCCGATACCCTCATACGGTTCTCCTTCGCGGCCGACACCGAGCGTAAGAGTATCTCCCTCAACCTTATCAGCATCAAAACACCCCACCGAGCAACCCGTCAGCAACGACAGTTCATTGCCGGCATCAACCAGCGCATTCACATTATATAACCCCAGTCCCCTGACGATACGTCTCATCAACTGCTCTTGCGACGGACGGTAACGGTTAGGGTCTTTACCGCAAGCCTTATATGCAGCGCGCGTTGCGGCGATCGGGCCTGTCTTGTTAATATCCTCAACCTTATACTTCGCCGCGAGCTTGCGGGCAAGATCATCAAGCTCGCCACGGAGCGCCTCATCGGTCGGACGGTTTACCACATCAGCCTCAAACAATAATGTCCGGCATAGCGGCAGTTTCTCTGCCACCTCGTCATCATAAACAACTTTTCTGACTGTTTCCATACTGCAAATTTACAACATTCCGGCGATGTTTAACACATCACAGATAAAAACAGGGTGAACCATTGACCAAACCGTGGCGTTTAATTGATACTTGCAGACAAATTTTCAGCATATACCCAATCAAAATTCTGTATATCTGTCTTTAGGCCTGTCGGTGACGCGGGGCTCTCATCTCCCCTCAACGTTTCAATTATCTGTTTATGGACTCCGGCTACAATCATATTTCCCTCTGGACTCGTCTTATCACGGTGTTTGCCTTGACCGTATGCGGCTGTTACAGCCACAGTATGTCAGGTGAGATCCGCGAGGTACATATCACTGACTCTGCCACCATCAGGTTTCATCAGGGAAAATCTTATCTCGACAGCGCGCTCGATCATAATGCAGAGATCCTCGACTCGCTTACCCGCGAGATTAATACTCTCTCGGCAGACTCAACTCTCTATCGTCTGTCGAGAGTCAATGTTGTCGGCGCAGCCTCACCCGAGGGCTCGGTAAAGATAAACAACGACCTGTCGCATCGACGTGCCGACCGCATATTTGATTATATCTCCGCAAACACACCGCTGACCGACTCGATCGCTACATTTACATTTATCGGTCGCGACTGGCATGGCCTGCTCGCTCTTGCCGCACAAGACCCTCAGCTCCCTTACCGCACAGAGACAATCGCGTTGCTCTCTGAGATAGCGGCCTCAACCGCTCACGGCGAATCAGCCGACAGTGACAACCTGCTACGCATCCAGACTCTCAGAGGGGGCGAGCCTTACAGATATATGTACGCCAACTATTTCCCCTCGCTGCGCGAATCAAGCATTTTTGTTGAATATACCCGTCTGCTGACTCCGGTCGCCGACAACACCCCCGCCATCGACATCAACGTCATACCCGAGGTTTACCCCGGCGTATTCACCCGTCATACACAACAGCCCGGGCGCAAACCGTTTTACATGGCCGTCAAGACAAACATGCTTTATGACGCGCTGGCCATTCCCAATATCGGCCTCGAGTTTTATCTGGGCAAGAATCTGTCGCTTTACGGCAACTGGATGTATGCCTGGTGGAGCAACGATGCCCGTCACCGTTACTGGCGCATCTACGGCGGCGACCTCACGCTCAGATATTGGTTTGGATCGGCAGCTCACCGCAAACCCCTGACCGGTCACCATATCGGCGTATATGGCGGCGTGGTCACCTATGACTTTGAGTTTGGCGGACGCGGCTATATGGGCGGCATCCCCGGCGGTGCGATATGGGACAGATGTATGTATGTCGCCGGAGTCGAATACGGATACTCGCTCCCCGTCAGCCGCCGGCTCAACATCGACTTTACCATCGGGCTGGGATATTGCGGCGGTAAGACCGTCGAATATGAGCCCGACAATAAATTCTACATCTGGGAAAAAACACGCCGCACACATTGGGTAGGACCGACACGGGCCGAAATCTCTCTGGTATGGCTTATCGGCCGCGGCAACTATAATAGCAAGAAAGGAGGCGATATATGAGACTCCGTCATACCCTGCTCACCCTGACACTGCTCTCGGCCACAGCCCTGACACTCAGTTCATGCCATCATAAAGATCTCGAATATGCCACCCCGGTGGCTGATGTCGTGGTGGTCTTTGACTGGCGCGACGCCCCTGATGCCGACCCCTCATCAATGGGCCTGTATCTATACAACACCGATGACAACTCATCTCTAAGATATATCTTTGACAACAAAAACGGCGGCCCGCTGCACGCACCTCTCGGCCAATATTCGGCTCTCTGTATCAACAGTGACAACACCGACTGGGCGCGTGTGACCGACACCGACGACATAGACGGCTTTGAGATACTCACCCACGATGTCTCAATGCTGACAGGGCAATCTCTCCAGACCTACGCTCTGCCCCGCGCCGCCGGCACCGAGACTGAGCGCATGGTGGCCACCCCCGGGATGCTATGGGGTAGCCGACTGGATAACATCGACCTGATCTATCACGAGGGTACAACCACCGTCACCCTCTATCCCGAGGAACTCATCTGCCGGTACACCGTCACAGTGCTTGATGTCGAGAACCTTGAATACGCCCGCGGCGCCTCGATCGACGCCACCCTCTCAGGTATGGCTCAGGGATATATGCTCGGGCTGATGCGCCCCTCAGACACAGCGGTTACAATGCCGTTCTCGCTTGCCGCCCCCAAAAGCGGCGAGTCGCTCAACGCATCGTTCCTGACTTTCGGCGTCACCCCCACACGTTCACTCAGTCATATACTTACCATATATGTCATACTGGCCGACGGCACCAAATGGTACTACACCTTTGACGTGACCGACCAGGTCAACGAAGCCCCCGATCCCCGTCACGTCGACATCATCGTCAGAGGTATCTCGCTCCCCACCCCGATCTCAGGAGGCAGCGGGTTTATCCCCGATGTAAATGACTGGCAGGCCGTGGATGTCGACCTCGACATGCACACCGGTCAGGACTCAGATAATGATTCTAAATAACCCAAAAACAATAACAACCCAATTCAATTCTTTTCGTTATGAAAAAGACAGCCTTTGCTCTATTACTCGCCGCAGGATCACTGGCAATGGTATCCTGCTCACAAGAAGATGACATCACCGTCAATCAAGGTAACAAAATCGAGTTCCGTCCCGCGCTCTCACGTGCCACCGAGACCAACAACTCTAACCTGAGTGATATCACTGTTGCCGGATTCCTCGGCGACGACCTCTATTTCCGCCCCACGGTATTCGCTAAAGACGGGTCATTCTTTGTCTCATCGTCTGACTACTACTGGCCCGGCGACGACAGCGAGGTCAGCTTCTATGCCTACGCGCCCTCTACACTCGCCGGTGTGACTATCGACAAAACTACCAAGACGCTTGCCGACTTCTCACCCGCGACATCTATCGCCGACCAGGTCGACTTTATCACCGCCAACGCCACCGGCAAGAAATCTGAGAATGAGTCAGCCGGTGTACCTCTGACCTTTGACCACCGTCTGGCCCAGATCGAGGTGCGCGGTAAAACCTCTAATGAGAATTATGTATTCAAGGTAACCGGTATCCGCATCGGCCAACCCGTATCGACCGGTTCGTTTGACTTCACCACCGACGCCTGGACTCTCGGCACAACCAAGGCCATCTATGAGTCTGACATTGACGAGGTAACCCTTTCTGAGCCTGCCGAGGGTGAGCCAGCCGCTTCACTTATGGGCGACGCCGGCAACGCCATGCTCCTCCCACAGCAGCTGACCGCATGGGATCCTGTCAACGACGATGCCAACGCAAATGCCGGTGCATATATCTCGGTCAAGTTGCAGATCACGACAGCCGACACCGGTGTTCAGATCTACCCCTTCCCCTCTGACGGCAACTGCCAGTGGGCTGCCATCCCTATATCAACCAATTGGGAGGCCGGTAAGAAATATATCTACACCCTCGACTTCAGCCACGGCGCAGGTTATGTCGATCCTCACGATCCTACCCCCGGTACTCCTGTCCTCGGCGGCCCGATCAAATTTACAGTGACCGTGACCGACTGGGTGGATACACCTCAGGATCTCGACATGAAGACCTCATCTGACAGCGAATAATCAGCCTGTCGATAACCCGTTGAACACTGATACCGCAACATCATAATGAAACCCTCATCAAATCCGATAATCTTAAGGGCAGGGAAGCTCCTCATCGCGGGGAGCCTCCTGGCGGCCCTCGCCGGATGCTCCGACGACACCTTTAACTCAGATCCTCTGCTCCCCGGCAAGGGAATTTGCTTCTCTGAGACGGTGGCGGCTGACTGGATAAACGGCAGTCGCGGCAGCTCGACCGGTGTCGCCACAGCTACCGGTGTGTCACAGCTGACATCACCGGGTCAGCCCACCCTCTATCTTATCGGATCTCAGAGCGAGGGTATCGCCTTACACTCTGACGCACGCTCACGTGCGTCACGAGGGCAGGCATTGACAACCGAGGGGATGACCGATTTTGGCGTCTACGCATCACTTGTCACCGATGATGCACCTCTTTATATGAATAATGTGGCGGTCTCAAAGTCGGGTGACTACTGGATGCCCGAAAAGGAGTATCTGTGGCCCGGCGACAAGACGTCGCTACACTTCAACGCCTACGCTCCCTACGCTTCGTCAACATCTGACGGCGAGGGTATAACCGCGTTACCGATGACAGGCGAAAATGACGCGATGACTCTCTCATATACCGTGCCCGCTGATGTCGCCGCCCAGTTTGACCTCATGTGGGGTACTCCCGTGGATGCCTCGGTATCTCCTTGCCAGCTGACATTTAACCACGCCCTGACGGCCATCAGATTTGTGACTGGGGCTGAGATGGCGGCCTGCACGGTCAAGGAAATTACTATCTCAGGGGTCAACTCGACCGGTAAGCTTGATATTGAGTCGGGTACATGGTCTGATCTCGGCACGCCTGCATCCTATAGCGTCACGCCTGATCTCGAGTTATCGGCGACAGGTGATGCCGCTACGGTCGAGTCCGGGATTCCCCTGACCTCTGACAAACAGACATTCCTGCTCCTGCCGCAGGTTTTGGGTGACAACGCTCTCGTGACGTTGACGATCGAGAACGGCGGCACAACCACAACCTACACCGCCTCACTATCGGGTCAGATATGGACAGCAGGCACAACCGTCATCTATCGTTTGTCGGCCAACCCATCATCGCCCGATCTCTACCTGCGTGTAGTCGATAAAGATGGCAATGTGGTGACAGCGTTTGACTCACCTTATACCGGCGGCAGCCACGACTTCACTGTCCGCAGCTACTATTCAGACGGCAAAGGTGGCGCGACAATCCCCGTAGAGTGGGATGCGGCTTTCCTCGATGCTAACGGCAATGAGATAGAGCGTCCGTCATGGATCATCTCATTCCCCTCATCAGGAACTGACAATGAGGCGTGCACGATGGTGACCGATCTGCCCGAACCGATATTCCTGGCCACAAACCCGCATACCGACCGTCTGCGCAGCGCTGCCGACATCAATACCTCGACGGGTATCAGCCGCTACAACCTCGCATCAGCATCAGGATCGGCCGGGGTCGAGAATACCGCCAATAGCTACGTTATCACTGCCCCCGGCAAGTACTCCCTACCGCTTGTCTACGGCAATGCGATAAAGAACGGCATCACCAACTCAGCTGCTTACACCTCGACGATCACCCAGTCAACGACTCACGACCACACCACCCTATACAGGTTTATCAACCATCTCGGTAATGATGTGACAGATCCCTATATATACAATAATCAGGGATGCACCCCCTCTTCGGCCTCGATGGTATGGGAAGACCGCCTCAATCTGGTGCGCAACGTCGCCCTCTCATCTGACGGCAAGAGCATCGAGTTTGATGTACCCGCCGCCTCAATTCGCCAGGGTAACGCCCTGATTGCGGTCAAGGATGCCTCCGGGACGATCATGTGGAGCTGGCATATCTGGGTGACCGACATCAAGCTCGCCGACAACTGGCGGCAGGTACCTAACGCAGCCGGATCAGCGGTCTATGAGATGCTTGAGTGTAACCTCGGCCGTATTTACGGCGGTGATATCACGCAATTCGCCCCCGAGACCACCACCCTGCGCCTCACCCAGAAGAATGTGCCTGACGGTCTTACCCCTCTGTCGGTTGACATCGAGGTATCGCAGGAGAGCGCGACCATCACTACACCCGACTGTCACCCGTTCTATGAGTGGGGTCGCAAAGACCCGATGGTCAGTGGCGTAGGCAGATATTATAACGCAGAACATCAGGAACTCAGCTCTGCAAACCTGCCCAACGTTCCTTTCGGCACTAACCATAAGGATGAAATCATCGCCTCGATACAGAACCCGCAGGAATTTTTTACCGGAACGGAAACCGAGTTGGCCGCCATCATGCCGTTCTATCTCAACCTGTGGAATATCAACAACGCGGCCTCGGGTACGGGTGCGGTGAGCTCGCGTTATCTCAAGACCATCTATGATCCGTGTCCCGTCGGGGCCCGCGTACCGCTGGGTAACCTCCTGCTGGCTCTGACCGGATATACCGGCACCTATGATACCTCGGCCAAAGAGGTCACCGTAACCCTCCCGGGGTCATACGGCACCATCTCCCTATCTACCCTCGGCTACCGCACTATGCAGGGGTCATGGACCGACGGGCAGTCATTTGGTGTATATTGGGCCGCTTATCCGGGCACCACCCGTGGTAAAGCCCGCTATATGACCGTCGAAGCCACCGGGAAAATGGATACCAAGACCGATGCCGTCAACCTCGGTTTCGCCATCCGCCCCGTCAGAGACTGATCCGTTTTTCAGCAGAGACTGCTCTGTTCTAATCAAACGCTGACCAAGCCTGCTTTTTTTCATAACAGTAAAAATCCCCGGCACAACCACCGTGTCGGGGATTTTTCGTAACTTTGCATTGAAAATAACCATAGTCAATGTCAAATCAACAAGTATCTCAAGTATCCCGCAAAGTTTCACCCGTATCGCATAAAGAGAAAGCACTCCAGTTTATCTGGCAACACATCCTGCTGCTCATATCTCTGTTCATAATGACCTTTGGCGTAGTACTGTGCGTCAGGTCAAATCTCGGCAGCAGCGTCATCTCCTCATCACCGCTCGCATTCACCTTAGCCGGGGTCGAGGGTCTCGTACCGCCCCTGTCATTAGGCAACTACACAAATCTACTCAACTGTCTCCTCGTCGCAGGGCAGATCATCGTATTGCGTCGCCGCTTCAAACCCGTACAGTTGTTACAGCTCATCATCGGCATAGTCTTCGGCGCCATGATAGACATCAATATGGCCATCACCGGGTCACTCGTCTGCGCCACCCTCCCCGTTCAGGCCCTCACCCAAGCCCTCGGGTGTACCGTCATGGGGCTCGGCATCTCGCTCGAAATGCGGTGCGGATCAATCACAATGCCCGGCGAAGGCCTCCCCGCCGCCATCAGCAAAGCCACCGGCCGTCCCTTTGCCAACGCCAAAATCTACGTCGACATCACTCTCGTCCTCATCGCCATCGCCTCATGCTACATCTTCTTTGGCCGGTGGCTATGGAACGTCATCGGCATAGGTACCCTTTTCGCCATGGTCTATGTCGGCATGACCGTCAAACTCATCAGTCGCCATCTCTCTTGGTTTGATCGCCTCCTCGGCTATCGCCCCGGCCTTCGCCGCCACCTATACGGGCTCGCCCGTTATCTCAAACGCACACGGCAACTGCCCTGATCTACAACTCACTCCTCTACCCCACCTCTCTCAGCTATTCGGGAGAGCGGAGATGGCGGGATGAAGATAGCCCGATGCCGGGGAGATGTTGTTAATGGACGGGGATTAACCTGGAGTATTATAGAGATAGATTGATCCGGCCGGGAATAGCCGGGGATAAAAAAAAGAATCCGGCGGAAGTCGGATTCTTTTTGAGGTGCCAAGCGGATTCGAACCGCTGTGAACGGTTTTGCAGACCGGTACCTAACCACTCGGACATGGCACCTTTCGTTGATTGCCTCACCGCTGTGAGGCGTTTGCAGGCGCAAAGTTAGCTGTTTTATTTCTAACAGCCAAATTTTACGGGCTGTTTTATTGAAATTTCCTACCAAAATCAGTCAAAAAACCATCAACCCTACTCTAAGCACACACAAAAAATCATCAAAGATATTTTGACAAGTTTATAAACAGATGTTTCGCGCGTTTCTCAAAGAGTGTTTAACAAGAGTCGAAAACCTTTTGTTACCGGTGTCTAAAAAACGTCCGTTACTGTTATTGAAAAGCTTGCTTTGAGAACTGGAATGTTATGTCGGCCTTAGAGAGGTCAATTTTGACCATGGCGGGTTTGCCGATATATGGGGTGATGGCGCTGACGTATGTCGATGTGGTATAGCCGTTTGAGGTTGCCTCTGTGGTCAGTGTCACGGGGGTCAGCGTAAAGGTCGCTTCTGCGGGGTCGACCCGACCGTCAGCGTTATACTTGTCAAGCATTGCCAGGAAGTATTCACGCATGCCTGAGAAGACGTATGAATTCGTGGCCCGGCTGTATGTGGCTATAAATGAGGTCTTGTCGTCATTGAGCGAGTTGTTTAGAAAAAACTCCTCTTTCTTGTCTGACATCACCATCAGCAGGCTTTCGGGGGGATTGATGCCGTAGTCGTTAACGATCGCCTCGGCCGGCAGTGTAAGCGTGAGGGTATTGACCACCGACAGCTGCCCG
Organism: uncultured Porphyromonadaceae bacterium; assembly: GCA_947175215.1. GTDB lineage: Bacteria > Bacteroidota > Bacteroidia > Bacteroidales > Muribaculaceae > UBA7173. The sequence goes on along the minus strand of CAMWLR010000027.1, from coordinate 13,794 downwards.
CAGTTGTCAAGATAATAGTCGATGACGTCCTGTATCGGGAATTTGATCTCAAGATCATAACCGACCGGGGCAACGATAATACCCTCGCCTGCATCAATGCGCGTCTGCAACTGCGGCGAGATCGTAAACCCGATGTTATTGTTTGAAATCACCTCGGGGGTGACCGCAAAATATTCATTCTCGTGACGGCTGATGGTCTCGTTACCCTCGGCATCGGTCGAGGTGGTGTGATAATACATCACCATAGAGGTCTGCTGTATCTGGGTGACACGTCCGGCACCGAATGAGTTGCGCACATAGATGCCGGGGAAATATTTGGCGAACTCGGTGGGGAATGAGTATGCGCCGGGGTTCTCGACATAGAGTGTAAACAGTTCGCGTGCAAGACTGACAGGTAGGTCGACATATATCTCGCGGTAACGCAGAGCCTGTATCGAGTCACTCAGCCCCTGAGCGTTACCCACATAAATCTCTGACGCGATAGGGGCGGCATTGAGGTCACAATAGTCGGCGGGATCGAGGGTCGAGAATATCGGGTTGGGCAACTGGCTGTTGAGCCTGAATACCTCTAATCCCATCGGGGCAATCGAGTCACCCACATACCCTCCGATAGGATATGCGAGGATGAGTTTCATCGAGTCGATGTCATTGACAGTGACACCGTCGGTGACGAGTTTTGACGCCGGCATAAACTGGCATACGAAGTCTGAGGTAAAGTTGCCGTACCCCTCGGCTGTGATGTCGCCGAGCAGTTGGGTCGTGGTGCGCGACTCTATACGCTCATTGAGAGTAGAGTGGCCCGAGATCGCAAACTCATTGTGTATTATCACCTCAGACTCCTCTTGTATCAGCGAGGAGCCTATATCCTGGGTGGTATTATCGCAGGCACACAACAGGGCGGCAGAGAGAGCCGCGCCGGTGATGAAGCTGAGGATTGATTTCATATTGTCATACTTTGGGGAGAGATGCCGCATCATGACGGGCGGCGGAGGCTGTCATAGAACTCTACAAACGGGGCACCGTCTATCTCCTCACCCTGATAGGGGAGGAACGGTTTACCCGAAGCCTTGGCATACTCGATCAGCGCGGGGTCAACATCCTCTGACGCCTGTATGATGCCGTCGGCATGATCGATAGCCAGACGGTTGAGCGCCGCGAAATCGACAGGGCCGTCACCGAGGCTCTTGAGATCCTCGGGTGAGAATCCGTCTTGCAACAGTTTCTCGACAAAGCGGCTGTCGAGCGTGCCGTCAAAACCGTCGGAAAAAAGCGAGTATACCACAGGCGCGCCACCCACCGTGGGGTCATCGGCATACGCTTTCTTGAGATAAAGGGGCACAAGCGATGTCACCCAACCCGAGCAGTGGATGACGGCGGGCTCCCAACGGAGCTTCTTGACCGTCTCCATGACACCGCGCGTGAAGAACATCACACGCTCGTCGTTATCTTCGGGGCTGGCGACAATCTCGAGCTCACCGGCACTGTTGTGCTGAAAATAGTCGTCTGAATCAATAAAATATACCTGCATCTTGGCCGGCTGCAGTGTAGCCACCTTGATGATCAGCGGATGATCGGTATCATCTATCACCAGGTTGATACCTGACAGACGTATCACCTCATGCAGCTGATTGCGGCGCTCGTTTATACATCCGTATTTGGGCATAAAGGCACGGGCCTCATATCCTTTTTCCTGAATTTTCTGTGGCAAAACTTTACCCGACAGGCTCATGGGTGTTTCGCGCAGATAAGGGGTAATTTCCTGAGAGATAAAGAGTATTTTTTGCTTGCTATTCATTGATACCGTTTTGTCAGTAGATGATACGTGCCTGATATCGAGCGGCACAATCGGTTTGCAAAGTTACAAAAAAAAAATGAAACATCAGACCGGGTTTTCAATTTTGCAGGCAAATTGTTAACTTTGCAGTTCAAAATATATTAAAAAGATGAGTCACAAGCATAATACACTTGCCGCCGGATGGCTGCTCTGCCTGTTGATGCTGGTGGGGCTGACGGCCCGCAGCCAGTCATTCGGCAATCGCTCGCGAATCCTCGACCCGGTAAGCTGGCGGGCCTCTGTCGAGTCTAACTCGACCTCATCGGCTACGATCGTCATAACCGCCGACATCGAGACCGGGTGGCATCTCTACTCGCTCAATCTACCTGAGGATGGTCCCAACTCGACCGCGATCAATTTCAGCTTACCGGACGGAGTGACCGCCGACGGGCCGCTGATCCCCTCGCGCAAGCCCGTCGAGAAATATGACGAAATGTTCTCTCTCAACCTCTCGTGGTGGGAAGGGTCGGTGACATTTACTCAGAAGGTAAAGATCGCCGACCAGAAGACACATCCCGTCGAGATCGAGGTATCATATCAGGGATGTAACGACGAGACCTGCATTGCCCCCAAGACCGAATACCTCGAGGTATCGGTCGGCACCGGCCCCGTCGTGGCCCGCGATGAGACACCCGACACCGTGAGAGCACAAATCTCCCCGGCTCTCGCCACCCCCGAGACAGAGAATGCCCCCGACCTGTGGGCGCCCGTCGAGTTCACCCAAGAGGATATGCCGGCCAATACCGATGTCTCGGCCTCACCCTGGTGGGTAATCTTTATCTGGGGATTCGGCGGCGGTCTGTTGGCCCTGCTGACCCCTTGCGTATGGCCCATGATACCGATGACCGTCAGCTTCTTCCTCAAAAAAGGCAACTCGCGTGGCAAGTCGGTGGGCGATGCCCTGATTTACGGTCTTAGCATCATTATCATCTACCTCACTCTCGGCCTGGTCATTACCGGTATATTCGGTGCAAGCAAACTTAATGCGCTGAGTACCAATGCCGTTTTTAACCTTTGCTTCTTCCTGCTGCTCGTAATCTTCGGCGTATCATTCCTCGGTGGATTTGACATCAAGCTCCCCTCTAAATGGTCAAACTCGGCCGATGCCCGCGCCGAGAAAGCCACCGGCCTGGTGAGCATATTCTTCATGGCGTTTACACTCGCATTGGTGTCATTCTCATGTACAGGGCCCATCATCGGTACCCTGCTTGTCGAAGCAGCCACTATGGGTAACTTTGTCGGCCCGGCTATCGGCATGGCCGGTTTTGCCCTGGCGCTGGCGCTGCCGTTCTCACTGTTTGCCCTCTTCCCCACATGGCTCAAAGAGATGCCCCGCTCGGGCGGATGGCTCAACTCGGTCAAAGTCGTGCTCGGATTCCTCGAGCTGGCCCTGTCGCTCAAATTCCTCTCTGTCGCCGACCTCGCCTATGGCTGGGGATTCCTCGACCGCGAGGTATTCATCTGCCTGTGGGTAGTGATCTTCGCCATGCTCGGGTTCTATCTCTTGGGTAAACTCAAATTTAGTCACGACGCCGACCTCGACCATGTCTCGCTGCCGCGATTCTTCCTGTCGCTGGCGTCGCTGAGCTTCGCCATATATCTCATCCCCGGTCTGTGGGGCGCGCCGCTCAAAGGTGTCAGTGCCTTTGTGCCGCCGCTGTTCACTCAGGATTTTAACCTCTATGCCGGCGGTCAGTTTGAGGAGTTTGACGATTATGACAAAGGTATGGCATACGCCGCGGCCAACAACCGCCCGGTGCTGATCGACTTCTCGGGATATGGCTGTGTCAACTGCCGCAAGATGGAGGGGGCAGTCTTTGACACCGACCGCGTGAGCAACCTCGTAAAAGAAAATTTCGTGCTTATCAAGCTGATGGTCGACGACAAGGCTAAACTTTCGACCCCGATTTCAGTCAAAGAAAACGGCAAGACAGTTATCCTCAAGACCGTCGGCGATAAATGGAGCTATCTCCAGCGCTACAAGTTCGGGGCTAACTCTCAGCCCTATTACATAATCCTCAACCGCTCGGGCGAGGCATTGACCACCCCCTATTTCTATGACGAGAATGTCGACAAATTTGTAAAATGGCTCGACACGGGGATGAAAAACTATGCCGATAACCCCGATTGACAATATCGTTTTATGGAGAAAATAACACCGCATACACGTCAAGAGAAACTCGAGGCTTTTGGCCGCGTGCTCGACGTACTCGATACCCTCAGGGTAAAATGCCCCTGGGATGCCAAGCAGACCAACGAGTCGCTGCGACCAAACACCATGGAGGAAGTCTGCGAGCTATGCGAGGCGTTGATAAACGAAGACAATGCCGAGATACGCAAAGAGCTCGGCGACGTGCTGTTACACGTCCTTTTCTACGCCAAGATCGGCGAGGAAAAGGGCGACTATGACATCGTCACCGTCTGCGACGCCCTGGCCTCTAAACTGATTTTCAGGCATCCCCATGTCTATGGCGAGGTCAAGGCCGATGACGCCCATCAGGTAGAGCAGAACTGGGAGCAGATCAAGCTCAAGGAGAAAGACGGCAACCGATCTGTATTGGCCGGCGTCCCCTCGACTCTCCCCGCCCTCAACAAGGCATACCGCATACAAGAGAAAGCCGCTAACGCCGGCTTTGACTGGGAGGAAGCCTCGCAGGTATGGGATAAGGTCAAGGAGGAGATCAACGAGTTCTCGGTCGAGGCCGTCAAGGCCAAAGCACTTGCCGATGACCCCGCGACACCTGCAGACAAGACCGAGGAGGCACACCACCGCATGGAGGCCGAGATGGGTGACGTATTCTTCTCGCTTGTCAACGCCGCCCGTCTCTATGGCGTCATCCCCGAGAATGCCCTCGAGAAGACCAACAAGAAATTTATCGCCCGCTTTAACCACATTGAGAACCGTGCCCGCGAGATGGGCCGCAAACTCAATGACCTTACTCTCGGTGAGATGGAGGCGCTGTGGCAAGAGGCTAAAACAATGTGACACGGCGGCACGCTCACAATGACGGCGTCCCGGTCATACCATCCCATTTTTAACATCTTACTTATCAACGATTAATATACATAATTATGAAAGCACTTCGTTTTGCAGCAATCATGATGCTCGCCGGCGGCGCAGCCACCGTTGCACCCGTCGAGATGTCAGCCCAGGTAAACCAGTTTGACGCCGAGTTTAACGTCATCCCCGACAAAGTCATCCCCACCGACGACGGCATACGCATCTCGGTCTGCCTTGTCGGCATACCCACAACTTCACAGTGTATCAACTCGATAGATCTCAATGTCGGCCCTAAAGTAATCAAGGCCACCGATATTGACGGCGTTGACTTTGAGCGCGCATTCCAGTTTGAAGACACCGGCGTGCAGGTCATCGAGATCGACTTCCCCTTCAAAGGTCAGCTCCCCAAGACCGCAACAATGACAATCCACACCGCCAACGGTGACGTGACTGCGCCTGCCCGGCAGTAATCTTTACTCCTCATCACTCAGCACGTGATAGTCTGCATAACAGAGAAACCTAACGTGGCACGCGATATCGCCGCTATCCTCGGCGCCGGGAAGAAAGAAGCCGGATATTACGAGGGTAACGGTTATCGCGTGACATGGACATACGGCCATCTTTGTACACTCAAAGAGCCCAACGACTATTGCGACGCATGGAAACGGTGGTCACTGGTGCACCTGCCGATGATACCGCCCAAATTCGGCATAAAACTCATACCGATAGAGAATTACGAGCGGCAGTTTGCCGTCATCAAGAAACTCTTTGCCGAGGCCGACGAGATCATCAACTGCGGTGATGCCGGCCAGGAGGGTGAACTGATACAACGCTGGGTAATGCAAAAAGCCGGGGTGAAGTGCCCCGTCAAACGTCTGTGGATTTCGTCACTGACCGACCAGTCGATACGCGAGGGGTTCAGTAATCTGCGCCCCTCGGCCGACTTTGATAACCTCTATTATGCAGGGCTGTCACGCGCCATCGGCGATTGGATACTCGGCATGAACGCCACCCGTCTCTACTCGCTCAAATATAGCGCGCCGGGCAACGTGCTGTCGATCGGGCGCGTGCAGACCCCGACGCTCGCCTTGGTGGTGCAACGTCAAGTAGAGATCGACAATTTCAAACCCGAGGATTACTGGGAACTCAAGACACTCTGCAAGGGGGCGACATTTAACGCCGTCTCGGGGCGTTTCAAAAACGAAGCCGAGGCGCAGGCTGCCCTCGAGGCTATCAGACCGTCATTGCTGACTGTCACCTCGGTCGATGAAAAGAAAGGACGCGAAGCTCCGCCTCGCCTCTTTGACCTGACCTCGCTGCAGGTCGAGTGCAACCGTCAGTGGGGATGGACCGCCGACGAGACATTGCGGCTCATACAGACCCTCTACGAAAAGAAGGTCACCACCTATCCGCGCGTCGACACCACCTATCTCACCGACGACATATACCCCACCGTCGGCGGCATCCTAAAGGCGATGACCCCCTACGCACCCCTGACCGCGCCAATATTGTCCCTTGCCAAGATCCCCAAGTCAAAAAAGATATTTGACAACTCAAAGGTCACCGATCACCATGCTATCATCCCCACGGGGCAGCTGCCGACCACACTTGTCGGTGATGAGAAACTGCTCTATCACCTGATAGCGCGGCGGTTTATCGCGGCGTTTTACCCCGACTGCGAGTTTATGCAGACAACCGTTCTGGCCGAGGCCGGCGGTGTCGGGTTCAAAGCCTCAGGTAAGGTGGTCACCTCACCCGGTTGGCGCGTGATTTATCAGAAAAACAGCGACCGCACAGCCGACCAAAACGGTCAGACGCAAGGTGAGGGTGGCGACGACAGCATCCTGCCCCCCTTTGCCGTCGGGGAGAGCAATCCGCACGAACCGAGCCTGCTCAAAAAAGCCACGCAGCCACCCAAATATTACACCGAGGGTACGCTGTTGCGCGCCATGGAGTCGGCGGGTAAAACCGTTGACGACGAGGTACTGCGCGAAGCGATGAAAGAGAACGGTATAGGTCGTCCGTCGACACGCGCCAACATCATCGAGACGCTCTTTAAGCGCCGGTATATCTACCGCAAGAAAAAGAATATAATCGCATCTCCCGCCGGCATACAGCTTATCGCCACCATCAATGAGGAACTGCTCAAGAGTGCCAAACTGACAGGTATATGGGAGAACCGACTGCGCCGCATCGAGCGCGGCGAATACTCACCCGCCGAGTTTATCGACAACCTGAAGGTGCAGATCAACACGATCGTCACCGATGTGCTCACCGATGCGAACGCGCGCCGCATCGACCCGGGTGCTACTCCGGGTGGAGCTCATCTCCCTGACAAAAAACCTGTCAATCCCGACGGGAACGCCCCCGCAGCGTCTGCCGCTGCCAAGCCCAAGACTCCGCGCAAGGCTGCCGTCAGAAAACTCGAGCAGATCGTCTGTCCCCTCTGCGGCAAGGGGCATTTGCTCAAAGGACACGCAGCCTATGGTTGCTCAGAGTATAAAAACGGTTGCACACTGCGTCTGCCGTTTGACGCTTATCCCGCCGACCTCACCCCCGGCAAACTAAATACGCTGATCAAAAAGAATCATCCTCAGCGCTGACCCCTCAGTACTACTGCAAAATTTACTTAAATGCCTGTCAACGACTTAATACAATGGATTTGTGTCGGTGTGCTCTTTGTGATCATCATCGTCATGGTCATAAGGTATATCATCAACCTCAGGCGGTGGTCTAAGCAGATCAGGAAGTCAGGCTCTGCCCTGCCACCGTGCTGCTCGGGTAAAAAATCCTCTGCCCCATCGTCGCCCTGTGCAGGATGCGGCACCGACTGCCCTTTGAGCCAAAACAACGATGCCGACGCCAACACCGACCGTTGACGATTTTATCCCGCAAGTTTTTGGGATTTGAAATATTTGGCGTAAATTTGTAAAAAGATATAACCACCACGCCTAAAACAGAAACTATGCGCGCTAAATATAAAAGAGTACTGCTCAAACTCAGCGGCGAATCGCTCATGGGCGAGCAGCATCACGGCATCGACCCCAAGCGTCTCGATGAGTATGCCACCCAGATCAAGGCTATCGCCGACAGCGGTGTCGAGGTTGCCATCGTCATCGGCGGCGGCAACATCTTCCGCGGTATGCAGGGAGCAGCCAAAGGGTTTGACCGTGTCAAGGGTGACCAGATGGGTATGCTCGCCACTGTCATCAACTCGCTCGCCCTGAGTTCGGCCCTCGAGGCTATCGGTCAGCCGGCTCAGGTATTCACCGCCATCGCCATGCACCCCATCGGCAACCATTACAGCAAGTGGCGCGCTATCGAGGCCATGAAGCGCGGCGAGATCGCGATACTGTCGGGCGGCACCGGCAACCCGTTCTTCACCACCGACACCGGTGCGGCGCTGCGCGGCGTCGAGGTCGAGGCTGACGTGATGCTCAAGGGAACACGTGTCGACGGCATATATACCGCCGACCCAGAGAAAGACCCCACCGCCACCAAGTTCTCTGAGATTACATACGACGAGGTTTATACCCGTGGCCTTAAGGTTATGGATCTCACCGCCACCGCTCTCTGTAAGGAAAATCATCTGCCGATCATCGTCTTTGACATGGACACCCCCGGCAATCTCGGTAAGGTGCTTGCCGGCGAACCTATCGGCACTCTTGTCTACTGATTAATACTTTTAACTCTATAACCCATGACTGATCCCAAGACCTATCTCGGCCCTGCCGAAGAGAAAATGGAGATGGCTGTGATCTATCTCGACGAGACACTCGCACGCATCCGTGCCGGCAAAGCCAATCCCAAGATCCTTGACGGCATCCGTGTCGACTATTACGGCTCGGCCGCCCCTATTTCTAACGTGGCTAACATCTCTGTGCCCGATGCACGCACCATCGCCATCACCCCCTGGGAGAAGTCGATGTTTAAGGAGATCGAGAAAGCTATCATCAACTCTTCACTGGGCATAACCCCCGAGAATAACGGTGAAGTTATACGCATCTCTATCCCCCCGCTGACCGAAGACCGCCGCATGCAGCTGGTCAAGCAGTCTAAGGGCGAGGCCGAGGATGCCAAGGTGTCTGTGCGCAATGCCCGCCGCGATGCAATCGAGGGCCTCAAGAAAGCTGTAAAGCAGGGTATGCCCGAGGATGTCGAGAAAGACGCCGAGAACAACGTGCAGAAACTCCACGACAAATTTATCAAGAAGATCGACGACCTCTTCGCCGCCAAGGAGAAAGAGATTCTGACCGTCTGACAAACCTCTGCGATGCAGACCGTACTGTTTCACGAAACAATTTTCGGCCCTATACATTCCCGCCGTCTGGGTGTCTCGTTAGGCATAAACCTGACCCCCGACGACGGGAAGATATGTTCGTTTGACTGCCTCTATTGCGAGGCCGGATTCAACGCCCAGGGGCCCGGCACCACGGGGTTCACACCCCGCGGCGAGGTGGCGCGTATGTTGCAGCAAAAACTCAAGGAGATGGTCAGCCGCGGCGAGCGCCTCGATGTCATCACCTTCTCGGGCAACGGCGAACCGACACTTCACCCCCACTTCGGGGGCGTGGTCGATGATGTGATGGCTCTGCGTGACCGCTACTTCCCCGACGCCAAGGTCAGTGTCCTCACCAACTCTACACGCCTGGCTGACCCGTCAGTGGTCGAGGCTCTCAAAAAGGTCAACAACAATATCCTCAAACTCGACTCGGCCATCGACTCGACCGCCAGGGTGCTCGACCGACCCAACGCACCCGGCTTCACCGCCGACAAGGTGATAGGGCAGCTCAGTCAGTTTGCCGGCACAGGCATCATACAGACGATGATGCTCAGAGGTGAATGGGAGGGCCGTCATATCGACAACACCACCCCGGCCGAAGTCGACGCCCTGATTGAGGCATACAAGGCGATCGCTCCACGCGAGATCATGATCTACTCGATCGACCGCCCCACACCGGCACGCACCCTTGAGAAGATACCGCATGACGAGCTGCTTGAGATAGGCCGACATATCTCAGACGCCACCGGCATCCCGGTGCAGGTCAACTGACAATCAATATCTCCATCATCTACTAACCCATCCGTTCATCACTCCATCCACCGATAATGAGACCGCTTCTCCCCGGAGATAAAGTCGCCATCGTGTCACCGGCATCCGTCATCAACCCCGACTATGTCAGCGGGGCTGTCGAGACGCTTGCCGCCATGTGGTTACGGCCTGAGGTTAAAGCTAACGTTCTCGGCCACTCCGGCTCTTTCAGCGGCACGGCCGATGAGCGTGTCGCCGACCTTACTGACGCCCTTCTCGACCCTGATGTGAAGTGCATACTGTGCAGTCGCGGAGGGTATGGATGCGTACACCTGCTCCCTCAGCTTGACCGCCTGATCTCCTCGGGTGAGGTCGCGCCCAAATGGCTTGTCGGATTTAGCGACGTATCGGCCCTGCACGCCCTGTGGCGAAAACACGGGTGGGAATCGGTACACTCCTCGATGACCAAGCAGTTGGCACTCGGCGGCCCTGATGACCCGCTGAACCACGAATTGATCGACATTCTCGAGGGACGCATATCAAGCATCTCACTCCCGACAGGTTTCTCCGGCTCACCGGCAGGAATGTCAAGCCGCCAGGGCAGTGCCCGCGGCATGGTCACCGGCGGAAATCTGGCGGTTATCGGGGGACTGATCGGCACTCCTTACAACCCGGTCATCCCGGGCTCTATTCTGCTGATCGAGGATATCGCCGAACCGATCTATAAGGTCGAGCGAATATTATGGCAGTTGCGGCTCGCCGGACTGTTTGACTCTCTGAGCGGTATGATCGTCGGGGCATTCACCGACTATAAAGCCCCCTCGCGCGACCATGAGGACATGTACTCGATGATCGACAGTTTCATCCGCAACTCAGGAGTGACGTTCCCGGTGGCGATGGACGTTCCGGTGGGACATATCGACAGCAACCGCCCCGTCATTCTTAACCGCGAGGCACGGCTGACCGTCACCCCGGGCCAAGCCACCCTTGACTATAATGTCTGATTTGACAATCACTTTCAACTGTTTATATATTATAGATGAGCGCCACCGAAACCAAGACTCCCACGGCACCCCTTTTTACTGTTATCACCGTCACATTCAATGCCGAGAAAGATGTCCCCGCTACTCTACGCAGTGTCAGGGAGCAGACTTTCGACGACTTTGAGCACCTTATTGTCGACGGCGCGTCGACCGATGCCACCCTGGCATTGGCCCGCGACAATGCCCCTGACAATCAGACGATAATATCATCTCCCGACCGCGGACTTTACGATGCCATGAACCGCGGTATCGGTCTGGCTCGCGGTAAATATCTCATATTCCTCAACGCAGGCGACGCTTTCCACTCGCCTGACACACTCTCGCTGATCGCCCGCACAGCCGCCGACAATGATTACCCGGGCATTATCTACGGTCAGACCGACATTGTTGACAGTACACGCCGTAAAGTCGCCGACCGTCACCTCGTCGCGCCCCGCCGGCTCACCTATGACAGCTTCCGCGAGGGGATGGTGGTCTGCCACCAGGCATTCATAGCGTTGCGACGAATAGTCGAATATTATGATATACGCTATAAATTCTCGGCCGACTATGAATGGTGCATAAGAGTGCTGCAACATTCACGCAATAACTGTTATATCGACGATGTGCTTGTCGACTATATGATTGAGGGGATGACTACACGCAACCGTCGCAAATCACTCATCGAGAGATTCAAAGTTATGAGCTACTATTACGGCTTCTTACCCACAGTAAAGCAGCATCTTAAATTTATACCGCGCTACCTGCGCCGTCGCCGTCTCGAAAAAAGTATCGCTGTAAATCAGACCGACACCACAGCCGCTGATAACAAATGATCCTGCTCAACACCACATTTATCATCGCAGACCCGATCCTCGACATATTCATTGACTGGGCGCGCCGGATATACCTCCCCTCTATCGAGGCCGAGGGATGCTTTCATGACACACTGATGGCCAAAGTCATGGCTGTGGTCGAACCCGGCACGACCTCCATCGCCATTCAGACCCGCTGCCAGACCCTCGAGCAGGCAACCGCATGGCACGACAACACTGCCGCCGCTCTCAAAGATGATCTGTCACGACGATTCAACGGTCAGGCCTTGTTTTTCACCACCTACATGGAGGTGCTGTCATGAGTAACGAGCGCATCATTATCGGCATAGACCCCGGCACAAACGTCATGGGATACGGCATCCTCGGTGTCAACGGCAAAAAACCGCGCATGATAGCCATGGGGGTTATCAAACTGTCAAAATTCGAGAGCCACTATCTGCGCCTGCGCCGTATTCACGAACGCGTCCTCGCCCTTGTCGAGCAATACCTCCCCGATGAAATGGCCATCGAAGCCCCATTCTACGGTAAAAACGTACAGTCGATGCTCAAATTAGGACGCGCCCAGGGGGTCGCCATGGCTGCCGCCCTCATCCGCGACATCCCCATCACCGAGTATGAGCCACGTAAAATCAAACAAGCCATCACCGGCAACGGCGGCGCCTCAAAAGAGCAAGTCCAGGAGATGCTGCGACGCATCCTCACTATCCCCGCCGACCGGCTCCTCCCCGAACTCGATGCAACCGACGCCCTCGCCGCCGCCCTCTGCCACTTCTACGAGACCGCCAAACCCATCTCCGCCACCTCAGCCAAATCCTGGAAAGCCTTCATCGCCGCCAACCCCACCCGCGTCAAAAAATAACCCCCTTTTATGACTTGTCTATAAAGGATTCTTTCAGAATCCGTAATTTACCAAAAGACGATTATCACAGACAAGAGCGAAAGGCAAGCGTCGGAATTAGAGAGTGTCAGCACGGAGCAGGGTGGCAAGGCGGGCAACCCCCTGAGTGGCGGGGAGGGGGATGACGGTGACGCCTGCAGGGACAGCGGCAGGGTTGGGGTCGATGTAGTAGACGGGTACGCCGTGGCGGACGTAATGGAGTAGTCCGGCAGCGGGATAGACGTTGAGCGATGTCCCGATTACGACAAAGATATCAGCCTCTTGTGCCAATTCGACCGCCGGCTCAATGTTTGGCACGGCTTCCTGAAAGAATACTATGTGGGGTCTGACATGGTGGCCATCGATGACGGTGTCGGGGGTGGTCTCGAAATCAGGATCGCCCGGATGCAGCTCATATACTTTAGTCTCGTCATCAAGCGCCCTGACCTTCATCAGTTCGCCGTGGAGGTGCAGGATATTTTTAGACCCGGCCTGCTCATGCAGGTTATCGACATTCTGGGTGATGATGTAGACATCATAATCTTTCTCAAGTTCAACCAGTCCTAAATGCGCGGCGTTGGGTCTGGCATCAAGCAACTGCCGGCGACGGTCGTTATAGAACTGATGTATCAGTGCGGGGTTGCGGCGGAATCCGTCAGCCGATGCCACCTCCATCACATCATAATTCTCCCACAATCCGTCAGTGTCGCGGAATGTCTTTATACCACTCTCGGCGCTTATGCCCGCGCCGGTCGAGATCACAAGTTTCTTCTTCATTGGGTGAGATAAGTTAGAGGTATGAGACAGTAGGTAAATTATCTATATGAGGCCGTGGGGTCAATCGAGGTTGCCAGATAGAAAAAGCAGCAGTGGCTCATGATCAACAGCACCAGTATTATCCAGCACAGCAGCGTGCGTCGCCCGTAACACTGCCATGCCAGTAAAGCCGAGGCAATGGTGTATAACGGGTAAAACCATGTCAGTCCCTTGACTGTCATGTCAAGCGATGTCAGCAGATTGCCCATAAAGAGGAATGATACCCCCGGCAGGGCACAGAGTATGATTATCAGGGCCATCCACCATGGCACGCGCCGTTGCGGAGCGGAGGGCGTCACCTCTGACTGTTCTCTATTATCATTCATGGCAGCGTTATTTAGCGTTCATGCCGTGTTATTTTGAGCCGTTTTCGCGA
>CAMWLR010000026.1 GCA_947175215.1 uncultured Porphyromonadaceae bacterium | reverse complement strand
CCCCGTGTAGATCTCGGCAAGAAGGCCGCCAAGGCTCTCCGCGCCGAAGGCAAAATCCCCGCTGTCCTCAATGGCGGCGATGTAGTTGAACTCCCCTACACCGGCACTCTCAAAGAGGGTCAGAAGCTCGTTGAAATCGAGAACGGCCGCGGTATCATCACCACCGACATCACCGTTACAAACGACGCCGTGCGCAAGCTCATCTACACCCCCGACATCTTTGCTATCGACCTTGATATTGATGGAGAGAAGAAGACCGCAGTGCTCCGCGAGGTACAGTTCCACCCTGTTAAAGACAATATCCTCCACATCGACCTGCTCGAGGTTAAGAAAGACAAACCCGTGGTTATGTCTGTTCCCGTCAAGCTCGAGGGTCACGCCGAGGGTGTCAAGGCCGGTGGTAAGCTCACTCTGTCGATGAAGAAGATCAAAGTTCGCGCTCCTTACACCGAGATTCCCGAACGTCTCGTGATCAACGTAGATCACCTCGGTCTGGGCAAGACTCTCCAGATTGGCGAACTCCACTTCGACGGTCTCGAAATGGTTACCCCCAAGGAAGCAGTTGTCTGCGCCGTACAGCTCACCCGCGCCGCCCGTGGTGCCGCCGCTGCCGAGGCTGCCGCTGCCAAGAAGTAATCTTTTCACCAAAACCTACCGAGAGGATGCCCCTCGCGCGCACTTCGCGCCCGATGGCATCCTCTCTGATTTTACCCATTCTCTGTCATAAACCTTACTACCTCTCTGCCATATATGAAGTATCTCATCGTCGGGCTCGGCAACATCGGCCCGGAATATGTCGGGACTCGCCACAATATCGGTTTTCGCATCGCCGACACTCTCGCCGAGAGTATAGGTCTGTCATTCACCACCGAGCGTTATGGAGATATCGCCCGCGGAAGACTCAAAAACAAACAGGTCGTCATACTCAAACCCTCAACCTATATGAATCTCTCGGGTAATGCCGTTAGATATTGGAAGGATAAGGAGAAGATCGAGACCGACCATATCCTGGTGCTTGTCGATGACATAGCCCTGCCATTCGGGGCTATCCGCATCAAGCCCTCAGGTAGCGACGCGGGCCATAACGGACTTAAGAATATCGCACTGATGCTCGGCTCTCAGGCTTACCCGAGACTGAGATTCGGCGTAGGCAACGACTTCCCCCGTGGTTGTCAGATTGACTATGTCCTGGGGCATTTCACCCTCGATCAGCGTCAGCAGCTACCCATCAGGGTCGATGTGGCCGTCGATGCGGTCAAGACATTTGTGCTCGCCGGGTTGCAACACGCCATGTGTGATTTCAACAACAAATAACACAGCCGCGTAATATGAAGACCGAAGTAAGAATAGATAAGTGGTTGTGGGCTATGAGAATCTTCAAGACCCGCACCGTGGCCACAGACTCATGCAAGAAGGGACGTGTAGCCGTGACGACTCCGGGAGGCGAGGTTATCGCCAAGCCCTCACGCATGATTCATGTCGGTGACACGATATTGGTGAGAAAACCGCCGGTGACATATTCATTCAGAGTTCTCGGCCTGACCGAAAATCGCCTCGGCGCGAAACTCGTGCCCGAATATATGGAGAATGTCACCCCCAAAGAGCAATATGATCTGCTCGATGTCATCCGCATCTCGGGTTTTATTGACCGTCGCAAGGGGTTGGGACGCCCAACCAAACGCGAGGGCCGTGAGTTGGCACGCTTTACCGACGACATTTATACCGGCCCGTCATCAGAATCATGGCAGAACGAAGACGGCTGGGACTTTGACTTTGACGAACAGGATTTTGACGATTGAGCACCAACCCCTGACTGAATAATGGAAGTTATCTATAACGACAATCACCTGATAGTGGTCAACAAGAGTCCCGGCGAAATCGTGCAGGGTGACAAAACCGGCGATGAACCGCTTGTCGAGACTCTTAAGAAGTGGATCAAAGAGAAGTATGCCAAACCCGGAAATGTCTTCTGCGGCGTCGTGCACCGTCTTGACCGTCCGGTCGGCGGCTTGGTGATTTTCGCCAAAACCTCAAAGGCCCTGAGCCGTCTTAATGAGATGTTTCGCAACGGCGATGTACACAAGACCTACTGGGCCCTCACCCGCAATCTCCCTGCCGAGCCCGCGGGGGAACTGAAAGGTTATATCCGCACTATCGAGAAGAGCAACAAGTCACTCTACTCCCTAACCCCTAAAGAGGGGTATAAAGAGGCTCGGCTGCGCTATCGCGTACTTGGGTCACTCGACCGCTATCATCTCATTGAGGTCGAACTGCTCACCGGCCGCAAGCATCAGATCAGGGTACAGCTCGCATCAATCGGCTGCCCCATAAAGGGCGACCTGAAGTACGGCGACAAGCGCTCAAATCCCGATGGATCGATCTCGTTGCTTGCACACCATATCGAGTTTGTGCATCCTGTCAGCAAAGAGAAGATCTCGCTCACTGCCCCGCTGCCGGCCGACCCGTTATGGCAGGCTGCCGGCGCACTTAAAAAACATTGACAAACATGAAAAAAGAAGATCTCAAAATAGTATTCCTCGGCACACCCGAGTTTGCGGTAGAGAGTCTTGACCTGCTGGTCAAGGAGGGATTTAATATCGTCGGGGTAGTCACCATGCCTGATAAACCGGCCGGTCGCGGCCACCGTCTCTTTGAATCGCCCGTCAAGCGTTATGCCGTCGAGCACGGGCTCAATGTAATGCAGCCCGTCAAACTCAAAGATCCAGAGTTTGTTGATCAACTGCGTTCACTCAATGCGGATCTCTTTATTGTAATAGCATTCAGGATGTTGCCCGAGGTTGTATGGCAGATGCCGCGACTGGGCACGTTTAACCTCCACGCCTCACTGCTCCCCCGCTATCGCGGAGCTGCACCCATCAACCGCGCGGTGATGAACGGCGACACCGAGACCGGCGTCACCACTTTCTTCCTCAAACATGAGATTGACACAGGCGATATAATCTCACAGGAGCGCATCGAAATTCTCCCTACTGATAACGTCGGCGATGTACATGACAAATTGATGCACCTGGGTGCCCGTCTGACACTTGCGACCGTCAACGATATTATATCCGGTAACCTCCACACCATCCCGCAGTCTCAACTGCTCACCGACGGCGAAGAGCCTACCCCTGCCCCCAAAATCTATAAGGAGACCTGCCGTATAGACTGGACAGCTCCCGGTATAAATATCCACAACCATGTCAGGGGATTGTCTCCTTACCCATGCGCATGGATCGAGTTATTTGATGAAGACAATCCCGATCGTCCTGCCCTTTATAATCTAAAGGTGCTTGAGACTGCCTTGGTGTCTGACTCAGACATTTCAAATGTGACACCGGGTGAGGTCACTGTCTCGGGTGATCACCTGTTTGTCAGCAGCGGTGACGGTGTAATAGAGATACTGCGTCTGCAACCCTCGGGTAAAAAGCCGATGACTGCGGCCGAATTTCTCCGCGGTGCGCACCTGGTCCCCCATACTGTCGCCAAATAACCCGGTCTGAGTGCGGGCAACTCGATGGCTGTGTCACTCCTTCTTATCCTCGGTACTCTCTGTAAAAAACCGCAGATCATCACTCAACGGATAACGCGAGGGATGTATCAGCAAGCGCAGAGAGGTCGAGTAGTTAAAGTATGCCCATATCCAGTTGATCAGCACAGTTATCTTGTTACGCATACCCAAGATCGAGATAAGATGGATAAACATCCATACCAACCACGCCGAGAATCCGTGAAAATGGAGGTGCTTGAGATCCACTACGGCGCGGTTGCGTCCGACAGTCGCCATTGATCCCTTATCATTGTATCTGAATGGTTTGACCTTTGACTCCTTACCCCTCTCACGCGCCGTAAGGTTGAGTGCCAGACGCTTACCTTGCTGCAATGCGACCTGAGCGAGCTGGGGATGGCCCATCGGGAAGTCGGGGTCACCCGTCATAATTGCGATATCACCTAAAGCATAGACATCAGGCAATCCCTCGACCTGACAGGACGCATCTGTCTTGAGTCTTCCTCCGTGGCCGATAAACGCCGGGGTATCTTTGTCACTCTCCCCCTTACCGTCGTCCCAAGCAAAAGGTGTAGCTGTTACACCGGCTGTCCATATCACCATTGACGCATCAAGTTTTGAGTCATCGGCAAGTGTGACACAACTGTTTTCGGGCGAATATTCCTTCATATTCACACCTAACTTAACATTAACCAATAGTGATTTTAGCGACTCAAGTGCCGACTTTGAGGCATCCTCAGACATAGTCCTGAGTAACCGGTCAGACCCCTCGACAATGGTAATCGTCAGTTCATCCTGAGAGATAGTCGGGTACTCGCGCGGCAACACATAACGCTTCATCTCACCGATAGCACCGGCAATTTCGACGCCGGTAGGGCCTCCGCCGATAACGACGAAATTCAGAAGTTTGCGTCGCTCGGCTGAGGTAGGAGCTATGGCGGCTCTCTCAAGCAGTGCCAATATGTCGTTACGGCATCTCAAAGCCTCTGAAGTCGACTTGATGGTGTAGACACTCTTGGCGAGATAATTCATGTTAAAGAAGTTGTTGGTCGTCCCCGCAGCCACCACTAATATATCATAAGGTATATCGTCAAGAGGAGTGTGGACGATACGCGCAGAGGTGTCGATACTCTCTACCTCACCCATATTGAAGTTTACGCGCGTATTGTGACGCTTGCGCAACTCGCGTCTGAGTGGAAAACAGATACTGGCCGGATCAAGACCCGATGATGCAACCTGATAAAACAGCGGGGGGAAACTGTGATAGTTATTCTTGTCGATCAACGTCACATCAAAATGCTCCGAATCAAGATGTTTCACAAAATTCAGACCGGCGAAACCTCCGCCGATCACCACCACTTTCTTTCTGTCTTCACTTATATCCCGCGTACTCATGTATTAAGTTGTTTTTATACGTTATTAATGACCCGGCTGCTTCAGCTCTGTCATAATAGTAACGTCTGACGACCCTGATGAGTTTTCAGAAAAATTTATTAACTTTGCAACAGATATGTTGAAATTTTTAGCTAACATACTGCAACTCATCATCTCACCTCAGAAAGGTTGGGAAGACCTCGAGGATGACGACTATCGCACCGACGGTCGCAGGGGTGCTATCGACATACGGCGCCTCTACACCAGCTGCTTTATCCCCGTGATTTTGATTTGCTCGCTAACATCCTTTATCAGGATGATGTATGACGGTGGGCCTGATTTTCTTGAAGCCCTGCAGATGGCCATCATAGAGTTCTTTTCACTCTTTCTATCATATCATCTCGCCGTCTATATCTTCTCAGCCGCTATGCCGAGGATATTCTCAGACGATGAACACCCCGATCAGCGGCGCGAGGCCATTATGGTGTTATACTCTATCTCGGTCATCGCGCTGATCTTCCTGTTAGGTAACGTGATCAAGGTGCGCATCGCGCTGATACAACTTCTGCCGTTTTATGTTGTTTTCATTATCTGGAAAGGGGCTCGGTTTATCGGTGTGCCCGAGCGCAACATCGGCTTCTTTATGATAATGGCGTCACTGGCCGTGTTAGGGTCAGTCTACGGCCTGAATTTCCTCTTCAACTTTCTGCTCTGACTTCAACTGCTCTGACTATGAAATTCAAGGAAGTGAACATTAAAAACCGCCGCGCAACATTTGACTATGCCATCGGCGACACATATACCGCCGGCTTGGTGCTGACCGGCACCGAGATAAAATCGATCAGACAGGGTAAAGCCTCGCTGGTCGATACGTTCTGCTATGTCAACAACGGCGAGGTGTGGGTCAAGAATATGTATATCGCCGAGTATTTTTACGGCACATACAACAATCACACCGAGCGACGCGACCGCAAACTGCTGCTGAATAAAAAAGAGATCCGCCAGATTGAGAAGAACGGTAAAGAGTCAGGATTTACCATCGTGCCGCTAAGGCTCTTTATCAATGACCGGGGATATGCCAAACTGGTCATCGGCATAGGCCGCGGTAAAAAGGAGTATGACAAACGTCAGTCAATCAAGGAGCGCGAAGACAGCCGCAACATGGCAAGCTTCTTCCGGAAGTAAATCACGATTCTTTATAAGTCACCCTTCCTTAAGAGACAGGTAAGTCATGGATTTCTCTCAGGAATATCTCGAGTTTGTCAAAGCTAACGCAGATCAAGACCCGCAACGGCTCAGACTCAAATATCATGGCGACTGCCGCCCGTGGCTGCCGTTGGCAATCAACAATATCGCCGCCCTCAAAAAAGATCGCAAATTCCACCTCAGCGGAGATGTCGACCTTACGCCGGCGGTGATTCCCCATGAGGTTTCGGCTCAGCAATCGACTTCGGCTCAGATAGCACTGCTTCACGCCAACCTTGCCGGTAATGCGCGCAGCGTCCTCGACATGACCTTTGGTTTAGGGATGGATGCCCGTCTGATGGCGATGGACCACAACCGCACTATCCTCGGGTTTGACCTGAACGAAGATCTTGCAGATGCCGCGTCTGTCAACTTTGCAGATTTCCCCAACGTCGAGGTCAGGCATGGCGACTCGGTGAAATACCTCAATGAATATAATGGAGATCCCTACGATCTCATCTTTATCGACCCGGCCAGACGCGGCGATGAGGGGCAACGGCTCTATAACCTGCATGACTGTACCCCCGACCTTACCGCTCTCCTACCGACGATTAAAGAAAAATCTCATCATCTGATGGGAAAGCTGTCGCCAATGCTCGACATCACGCAGACCATCCGCGATCTACCCGATATCAATGAGATACATATCGTCGAGGAGGGGAACGAATGCAAGGAGCTGCTTGCAGTCATGGATTTTGACCTTGAGACTGCCGAACCACAAATTATCATCGACCGACTTGTCAGAGGTCAGTGGCAACGTTTCAGCTTTACGCGCACTGAGGAGCGTGCTTGCAGCGATAACTACGAGATCTCTCTCCCAAAAGAGGGTGACTATCTGCTCGAACCATCCGCCGCAACGATGAAAGCCGCCCCCTTTAACCTGCTGTCTGCACGATTTCATCTGACAAAATTACACCCCAACACTCATCTGTATATCGCGCCGTCAGATCTCGATAAGGAGACCTTGTCAGAGTTTCCGGGTTACTGCTACCGTATCGTCAAAGCCATGCCGTTTACATCTTCTAATCTCAAGCAACTATCACGCACTGTTAAGCAAGGTGAGGTCGTCGTGCGCAATCTCAAAGGATTCACTACCGACACCCTGCGTAAGCGGTTGAAGATCAAACCGGGTGGAGATCTGCGCCTTTATGCCGTCACCGCAGCCGCGACGGGCCGTGACACCCCCATCCTGCTCCTTGTCCAAGGGCCTGTCAGTTCACTCTGACCAGCGGGCAAGCGATGACAATATCAGTGCATACTCGAGTCGCGAGGCCTCATACTCCCTGCCGGCCTCCACAAAATAGCTCAATTCCTGGAGATACTGCAACAGTGTGATCTCCCCACCGTCGAGTGCCATCCGCAATAACCGTTCGTTATTACTGTTACCGACCGCCGGGCCCATCTTTGACAACAGTTTGGCGAGGGTGTGAGCTCGCGCACAGGCAGCATTAGCCTCGGCAATCA
Source organism: uncultured Porphyromonadaceae bacterium (assembly GCA_947175215.1). GTDB lineage: Bacteria > Bacteroidota > Bacteroidia > Bacteroidales > Muribaculaceae > UBA7173. The sequence continues at coordinate 21,174 of CAMWLR010000026.1, read as the reverse complement.
TGGCGTTTAGTTTCTGTTCGTTAGCACTTTTCTCTGCGTATGCCTCACAGACAGCAGCCTCGACAGTCGATTTACGCGAAAAAACGGGGAGGCTCAACCCGGCCGACAAGCCGTTGAAATGCGTACCGTCCTCATAAGCGTGGACGTATCCCAAGGTCAGACGCGGAAATCTGTTTTTTGATGCCAAGTCAATCTTGCTGTCAAGTACAGCCTCACGGGCAGTAAGCATACGGGCCTGAGGTGACCGGCGCACTACCCCCTCCATCATCCCCTCTTTATCACTGCACCCATGTCCGTCGGTCGGCAATTGATACATCGGGTAATCGTCAAGCTGCGCGAGATCATCGGCCGAAATCGTCCCTCCTGACAGAGCTATGATCTCGGCGGTGAGGGCGGCCACTTTACCGCCGGCCTCATCATCTGCCGCAGAGGCGCGCGCGTGCTCAATCTTGATTTTGTTGAGATCGAGGATATTTACCTCGCCTTTCTCCCAAGCACGTGTATACGCGACTGTCAGAGAGTCAAGATTACGATGTATCTCTCTAAGCATCGCCAGCTCGCGATGCGCGCCTATCAATGTGATAAGCCGCTGCTCGGCCTCATAGACAGCCTCAGTCCGTGATACACTCCTGACCAATATGTCGAGGGTATCTATTGATCTGACAACCCGGCGGGTTGCGGCCATCTTTCTGAAATCGGGGAGCTCCTGGCTCACTCCTGCCGACCAGCGATTGAGTTCACCTGCCGACGATGGCCACAGATATTCAAATTCAACTTCGGGATCAGCCGGTGCGACCTCGGCTTTGAGGGCAGCCTTATCGGCTGACAATGTAGCACTCTCGGTTTTGACCCCGTCAATCTTCGCGGCGAGATTATCGACCATCCGGCCGAAATCAGGTGTGGCGGCCGAAATTGTCAGTGCGGTAGCCACCACGCAGATGGCCGGTATAACTTTTTTCATCTTGTCAATCAGTAAGATCATCAGAGCTATATGCTCTGTTTTCCTCGGCAAAATTACGAATATTCCGGCGATTGATAAAGCGGTATAACAACGGCACGACAAAAATATTCAACGCTGTCGATGAGATAAGGCCGCCGAGTATAACCATGGCAAGCGGGCTCTGTATCTCGTTACCCGGTTCATTCCCTCTCAGTGCCAGCGGTATAAGTGCCAGGGCCGATGTCAGGGCCGTCATAATGATCGGCGTAAGACGGTCAGCCGAACCAATGCGTATCCGTTCATCAAGGCCGACCCCGCTATCGCGCAGATGGTTATAACGAGAGATTAGCAACATACCGTTACGGGTAGCGATACCCAACAATGAAATAAACCCGATAATGGCAGGGATATTGAGTTCGCTGCCGGTCAGCACCAATATCAGCACACCGCCGATCATCGCCAGAGGCATATTGATGAGGATAACCAACGACTGGCGTATATCCTTGAACTCTCCGTATAACAACATAAAGATGATGGCCAGAGCGAGCAATGACATCAGCGCAAGTGTGCGCGATGCAGCCGCCTCACTCTCAAACTGACCGCTGTAATCGATGCTATACCCTTGCGGCAACTCGATTTTATCACTGATCTCGCGACTGATCTCATTGACCGTGCCGCGCAGATCACGCCCCTCGACATTGGCCGAGATCACCAGACGGCGCGCGGCATTCTCACGGTTGATGGTGTTAGGACCGGTCACCGACTTTATATCGGCGAGATTACCCAAAGGCACTTTACCAATGCGAGTATCTACCGGAATACGGCGCAGCCCCTCGACCGACATATCCTCAGGCTGTTCAAATCTGACGGTCAAAGAGAGCGGGTAACCCTCCTCATAGACCTGTGACACCTCTTTGCCTGCCATAGCTACATCCACCAGTTCGGTAAAGCGATTCATAGCCACTCCATAACGGGCCAGTATCTCGCGGCGCGGTGTAATCTCAATCTGCGGACGCTCGATCTGCTGCTCGATATTGACATCGACCACTCCGTCGACATACTCAATCACCTCCTTGACCGATCGGCCGAGCGAGTAGAGTTTGTTAAGATCAGGCCCGAATATCTTTATTGCTATCTGTGCCTCAGTGCCCGATAGCATCGCATCGATACGATGTGAGATAGGTTGTCCAACCTCGATGCTTGCACCCGGTATCTGTGACAATTTCTTTCTGAGCGAAGTCACCAGTTCGCGACGGCTACGGCCATCGAGCTGATATGGTGCCTCAATCTCAGACACATTCACGCCAAGTGAGTGTTCGTCAAGTTCGGCACGTCCGGTTTTACGTGCAACCGTCTTAATCTCCGGTTCGGATAATATCATCTCCTCGGCCAGGCGTCCCACACGATCACTCTCCTCAAGTGAGATACCGGGCAGGGTCGACACATTTATTGTCAATGATCCCTCGTTAAATCCGGGGAGGAAACTGCGACCGAGGGTAAAGAAAAGAATGACAGAGATGATAAACAGAGCGCCGACACTACCTAACACCATGCGGGGATGACGCTCGCAAACGGCAAGCGCATGGGTATAACCGGCTTTCATCTTGCGGGTCACCACAGGATCAGCCGACAGCCGTTCATTCTCCTTCTTATTCCCTAACAGATAATAACATAAGACTGGTGTGAGGGTGAGGGCTACCACCGTTGATGCGGCCAATGAAACGATAAAGGCCACCCCAAGGGGGATAAGCATCCGACCCTCCATGCCCGACAGGAAGAACAGTGGCAGGAAACTTGCTATAATGATAAGCGAAGAGTTGAATATCGGTTTTCTCACCTCTTTAGATGCCTCATAGACAACGCGCAACGGATCACGGCGCTCATCCTCGGGCTTGGCACTGTTTTCGCGTAACCGTTTATAAACGTTCTCGACATCAACAATCGCGTCATCGACAAGCGAACCTATGGCGATGGCGATACCGCCGAGCGTCATCGTGTTAATCGTCACTCCCATCGCGGCCAAAATCAGTACGGTTATGATTATCGACAATGGCAGTGACACCACCGACACCAGCGTCGTGCGCAGATTCATCAAGAAGAAGAACAGTACGATTATAACCATCAGTGCCCCCTCTAACAGTGACTCCTGCAGGTTACCGATTGACTTTGAGATAAATTCTGACTGACGGAATATGTCGGTAGATACCGTAACATCTGGCGGCAGACTGTTGCTCAGCTGCGCGATGCGTGACTCAAGTTCTTTGGTCAGGTATATAGTGCCTATCCCCGTCTGTTTGGTGACGGTCAGCAACACAGACTCCTCACCTTTGACTGATGCCGTGCCGATGCGCGGCTGTTTCCCGCCAAATTTCACCTCGGCGATGTCAGCGAGTCTGAGCACGCGACCGTCTGAGGTGGGGATAGATAACTCCCCTATCTCTACCGGGGTCGCACTGTTGACCGATCCTTTCACCAGATACTCATTGCCGTGAGCGTATATCACACTCCCCTCGGCATTGGCATTACTGCCGTCAAGAGCCTCAAGCACCTCAGCAAGGGTGATATTATGATATTTCATCTTGTCGGGCGAGAGTAACACCTGCATCTCCCGCTCCTCTCCGCCAATAACAGAGACCTGGGCGACTCCGGGTACTGCCAGCAGCTGAGGTGATATGACGCGATCGACAATATTACGCAGATCGAGCACCGATGTCGAGTCGGGAGTGAAGCCTATTATCATCACCTCGCCGAGGATTGATGACTGTGGTCCCATGACGGGTGTACCGACTCCCGGAGGTAAGGTTGCCGACACGGTTGCAAGTCTCTCGGCTACGGTCTGTCGGGCGCGGTAAATATCCGTACCCCAGTCAAACTCTACCCAAACGACCGAGAACCCGGTCGAACTCGACGAGCGTGTGCGTCTTACTCCGTTTGACCCTGTCATGGCGGTCTCGACGGGGAAAGTTACCAACCGCTCCACCTCCTCGGGCGCGAGTCCCTGCGCCTCGGTCATCACCACCACGGTGGGGGCATTGAGGTCGGGGAATATATCTACCTCCTGGCGGGTGAGTACCACACATCCGGCCACGGCCAAAGCCGCCCCGAGCAATAAGGTGACTACCCTGTTGAGCAACGAAAATCTGATAATGCGGTTTAGCATCTCTGACAATTGTTAGGCTTAGAGCGCGGTTAATGTGAATGAGAATGTCCCTCGGGTACGACTCCTGATGTCTCGGCCAGTCTCACGAAAGTCATGCCGTCTGTCACCACTGTCTCACCGGCCGTTACTCCCGCCAATATTTCGCGACGCGTGCCGTCGGTCTGTCCGATCGTCACATTACGTTTCTCATAATGTCCGGGCGATTTCTCGATATACACAAAATATTTACCTTGCTGCTCGCTGACGGCTTTCTCATCGACGGCTATAACATTCTCTCGTGCGCCGCTCAACAGGTAAACCTCGCAGAATGTGCCGTTTATCAGTCGGCCGTCACCTTTGGGGAGGGTAAAAAACACAGGGATGTATCCCCCCTTTGAGGACGTTGCCGTGGGGGTCGACAGCAACTTACCGCCGGCCTCCGTGACATCGGTCACCTCTGAGGAGTAAGACGGCCGGAAACGTGCACCGCTAATCGACGATATCCTTGAAGCAGCTGTCTCGGGCAGGTCGGCTCTCAATGTCAGGGCATTGTTTGACGAGATAGTGGCGATCGTCTGCCCGGGCTCGACATACTGGCCGTCAACGACATCAAGCGATGTGATGACACCGCTGACCGGAGCGGTGGCCGCCGACCCGCGGCGCGAACCAGATGCACCCATCATAGCGCTGGTCTCCTCAACCCTCTGCAGAGCCGCATTATAATCGCGTGTAGAGACTATCCCCTCTTTATGTAGCGGGGTGATACGGTCAAGTTCACGTTTGGCAGCGTCATACGCCACGCGAGCAGCTTCATTTGGGTCTCCGCCGGTCATCCCCGCAGCATTTACAGTGGCGACAGTGCGTCCGGCCGTGACGGAGATTCCCGGGGCGATACCTGACGCGATGGTCACGATACCGCCCTGACGCGCCGCGACCGCTCCCTCACTACCGGGGGCTGCCGTGATTTCGCCCGACACCTTTATCACTTCATAAAAATCTGTCGGTCTTATCTCCTCACTTTTGACGCCGAGCGTCTCTAACTGCTCGTGAGACAGCAATATCAGCCCCTCATGATCATGGTCATCGTCATGCTCCTCACCATCATCATGGTGGCCGGCATGGCCATGCTCATCGTGATGCTCTCTCTCACCGCCATTGCACCCTGTGATAACGGCAGGTGACACCAGTATAAAGAGGAGACACCATTTACTTACATTAAAATAACGGTATATATAACGTTTGATCATTTCGGTTTCTGACTTGATGAAAATATATTGCAAAGTTATAAAGTCTCACCCTGACGCGATTAAATTATTACGGGATAAAATTGCATCTTTTCGAGAGTTTGAGTAATTTTGTAGATATGACTACCGTAATCGCAATATTAGCCTCTGTCGCTGCAATAATATTTCTTGTTCTTTACCTCAAATCTCGCGAGACGTTAGCGAGACGCGAACGTGATTTCAACTCTGACATGGCCGCTCAACGTCAGGAAGCTCTCAGGCTTGAAAGCGAACTGACCGCAACCTTGGCTGCCCGACGTGAGGAGGCTGTGATGAAAGAATCGTCACTGCGCTCTGAGATCGCCGCCCTCAATACCTCTGTCGCCGCCCTGCGCGACCAACTGCAGGCCAAAGACCGGCTGATCGAGGAGAACCGCGAACATAACGCAACATTGCTCAAACAACAGGAGGAGAGATTTAAGAATCTTGCCAATGACATAATGGAGGCCAACTCCAAGAGATTCAACGAGACTTCGTCACAACGTCTCGCCGATCTGCTCTCTCCGCTTAAAGAGAATATCGAGAATTTCCGCAAGGTTGTCGGCGACACATATAATAATGAGGCCAGAGAGAGATTTTCGCTGCAACGAGAGTTGCGCGAACTGCTCGAACTCAACAAGACCATCGGCCGCGAGGCCCGCGACCTCACCCGCGCCCTGCGTTCCGACTCCAAGATGCAAGGTGACTGGGGGGAGATGATTCTCGAGAAACTGCTCGAAAAATCAGGGTTGCAGAAAGGTACACATTTTGACACCCAGGTCACCCGAGACACCGATGGATCGCGTCTGACCGACACTGACGGTCACTCACTACGCGCAGATGTGGTGGTGTATTACCCTGACGACCGCTGTCTGGTAATCGACTCTAAAGTCTCGCTTACATCCTTTATAGATTATATCAATCTCGCAGATGACCCCGACGACACTGATGGCGAGAAGCGCAAGCAGGCTGCCGCCCGTCACCTCGCGTCGGTCAAAGCCCATATCAACGAACTGTCACGCAAGAGCTATCAGGACCTCATCGGCAAGAAGCGCATGGACTTCGTCATGATGTTTATCCCTAACGAAGCAGCTTACATAGCCGCTATGCAAATCGAGCCCTCGCTGTGGCAGGAAGCATACGACAAGCGCGTGCTTATGGTCTCACCCACCCAACTCATCTCGGTGCTGAGGATGTTGCGCCAGCTATGGAAACAAGACGCCGTCAACCGCAACGTCGAGGAGATAGCTCGTCTGTCGGGTCGTCTGCTCGACAAATTTACCGGAGTCATGGATGCCTTTGACGATGTAGAGCGACACATCGCCAACACACAAAAGTCATACACCACCCTCCGCGGTCGTCTCTCCGAAGGCCCCGGCAATGTTTTTGTCACCGCACGCAAAATCCTCGATCTCGGTGCCAAATCCACCAAACAGCTCCCCGAAAAATAAGTTATAATATTCTCACATATGATTAAGCGCATCCACGATTCAGCAAGAAACCGTGGATGCGTTTAATTTTCCAAAAGGGGAGTTATCAGAATCTTACAGCAAAACGGGCAACTGCCGACAATTGGCTTCCTTTCCTAGAATCATAAAAGTAGTAATAATAATTATAATAGCCATACTCATCATCTTTTTGGAATGAGTATCTTATTGTTGCTCCCACGCCAAACCAATTAAACCAATACGTAAGATTTAACTCGGGTGTAAAAGCAAAGGTATCACTCGGGCCTTGACGATAACCCAATCCAAGACCTAAAGTCGCCTCAAAAGAGTTGTAGAAACCGCCTGCCTTATTCAAGTAAGAAATGGTAGGTGCAACATCAATAAAAAAACCAGACATATCTGTATCCGCTAATGTCGATCCAATAGATAATTGTCCACCCACAAGAAAATCTGTTTTCCCGATCTGCTTTTTATATCCAAACATTCCTGAAGCAACTACTTCAATATCATATTCCGGAATATCAGTGATACCTGCTTGCAAACCGACTATAAAGAAATGATCTGCCTGCTTACGCTCTTTGGGAGGTGCGACCTCGGTGAAAGTCATACTTGAAATTGTCTCGGTAACATCTGCCTTAGCTATGACAGGCAGTAGAATGATAGCGATTAAAGTCGTTGCAATTTTCTTATACATGATGAATAGATATTTAAGTGGTGGTGGTAATTATTTCATTGTGCTGTTTTCAGGGGTTATCTTCTGCTCGCCTCTTTCGAGAAGTATCCACTCATAATCGGCAGTAGTGCCCGTTGTCCATTTGGCAAAATTCGCGGGATAACCTGCAACACTGACCGTAGCCCCGGTGTTGGTGATATGGATGTCAAACGTAGGCACGATTATCATGTCACAGTCATGCTTTTCGGCCGACTTAAACAGTGCGTAACTCTTGAGATTAAGCAGAGTGGCCTGTGGATTCCCCTCGATTGTGCGTGATGAAAGTTCGAGCGCATCAAGTTTCCACGTATCGCGCACACGTCCTTTTGCCTTATCAACGACTACCTCAGCTATCAGAGGTTTCATGTAGGCATTCGGACTGGTTTCAAGAAATCGGGCTTGAGAGGCCTGAAAATCGACCTTTACCGTCTTTTGACTGTAAGCTGCCAATGCTGTAAAGGCCATAACACCGAGAGTCAGTAAAAATCTGTTTCTCATAATTTTACAAGATATGACCCGGTATTGTCCCCTCCCCGGTCATGAGTAATTGTTAACGAAAAAGCGCGGGACAATGGTCAGTTTATCTAATCCGGGCATCGCCAAACGCCTTTACATAATAAACAGCCAGCCCCACGCCGTGCCGGTATATCGATTCCTGTTGGGGAAAGGATATGCGACAAGCATGAAGCGTCTCGCTGCTTTTATCCCATGTAAAATGAAATTGGCGATTTCGGATTAAGGATAAAGCTAAAACGCTCATCAAAAAAAATATGCCACAACCTCAGTTATGACAATGCAAATGTATCACTTTTTCACCACACCACAAAATCTTCCACCCTCATTCAGCCATCTTTGTATTTAGAAATACATATAAAAAGCGACAGAGTCACAGATAATACTGCGACTCTGTCGGTGGCGGAAGGGACGAGATTCGAACTCGTGGTAGGATTGCTCCTACGTCAGTTTAGCAAACTGGTGGTTTCAGCCACTCACCCACCCTTCCTGTTATCGTGGTGCAAAGTTACAACTAATGTTTGGTTTCAGCAAATTTTTCGTGATGTTTTTTGTATGGCACTTCTGTGAGTGTGCTATTTTTGCAATTAGAGTTGCAAGTCTAAAAACTTTTTGGGTGAGCCGGACGTTAATTGTATCGAGTAAAATTATTGCCAATAATTATCATTCACCATTATGTCATACAGTTATAACACTGCAAAACTACATCTTATAACCTTATCAACCACAATGCTGCTCTCCGCGGGGTGCTATCATATCTCGGCTCACGAGCCGGGGGAACATGGCAAGGATCTGCAACCTGCTGCCGCGGTCGACACTTTACCTAACGTGTCGCTCAAAGAGGTATCGGTAGTTGCCAACAGACGCAATCCGTTTACCGAAGTGGCCAAAATAGATATTGACAAGAACCCGGTGAAATCTTCTCAGGAGATTCTGCGCGTAGTACCGGGACTCTTTATCGCCCAACACGCCGGGGGCGGAAAGGCCGAACAGATGTTTTTGCGCGGTTTTGATCTCGACCACGGCACAGACATCAGCCTGTGGGTAGACGGCATGCCGGTCAATATGGTCAGCCATGCCCATGGTCAGGGGTATGCCGATCTCCACTTCCTGCAACCCGAGCTGATCGAGAACGTTGAGTTTGAGAAGGGTAATTATAATATGCTCTACGGCGATCTTGCCAACGCCGGGTATGTGGCATTCAAGACCAAAGACCGTATGCCGAGTGCTGTGGGTGTCGAGGTGGGTATGCACAACTATCAGCGCTACTCGACTTCGCTGTCATTTATCAATAAGCGTGACATGTCGTTTTACGCAACAGGGTCGTTCCTGACAGACCGCGGATTTTTTGACAACCCGCAGAATTTCAAGCGTTTTAACTTCATGTCTAAATTTACCCGCTGGACCGACCGCAGTTCTTACTCTGTCAGTCTGTGGCATTTTAACAGTTCATGGAACGCATCGGGTCAGATACCCGAGCGCGCGGTAGACAATCATATCATTGACTGGTTCGGCTCGCTCGACCCCTCTGAGGGGGGCTCGACCTCAAGGACAAACCTCAACTTTCAGCACCATCTTCATCTCGACAACGGTGGTGAGGTCAAATCTAATCTCTATCTCTGTTATTATACTTTTGACCTTTACTCAAATTTCACATTCTATCTCAATGACCCCGTCAACGCCGACGAGATACATCAGAGCGAACGTCGCTTTATCGGGGGCGGTCAGACGCAATACTCAAATGACTTCTTCGTCGGGAATGAGAAATGGAAGTGGGCAGCCGGCGTGTCATTGCGTTACGACAAGGTTAACGATTTGGCTTTATATCATACCTCTCAGCGTCACGAGCTGGGTACATATGCCCTGGGCGATGTCAACGAGAGTTCGCTTGGTGCTTTCGGTGGCATAGAGATCAATCTCGGCAAATGGATGATCAACCCTACCGTGAGGGTTGATTGGTTTCAGTTTAACTATGCCGACAAAACCACAGATAAATATAACGACCCAAACAAATCTCAGGCCGCGGTATCACCCAAGCTCAACATCATTTACAACCCCTCGGATGTCGTGCAGCTCTTTGTCAAAGGCGGCAAAGGATTTCACAGCAACGATGCCCGCGTGGTGGTGATTAACGACGGTCATCGGGTTTTACCCTCATCATACGGTGTCGACATGGGTATACACTGGAAACCCTTCTCCACCGTCATGCTCTATGCAACCGGCTGGTATCAGTATCTTGAGGATGAACTGGTGTATGTCGGCGATGAAGCAATCGTCGAGCCGTCAGGACGCAGCCGCAGGTTTGGCGCCGACGCCGGTATGCGATGGGAATTTCTGCGCAACTTCTACTTCCAGTTTGACTATACATATTCTCACGGGCGGTTTATTGATGAACCCTCCGGTGAGAATTATATCCCCCTCGCCCCAGTTCATACATTCCTGACTGCCCTCAATTATCAGTCAGGGCCGTGGAAAGCCGGTATCACCGGACGATACTTAGGACGTCGCCCGGCCAACGAAGATAACACGCTGACCACATCGCCATACTTTATCGTCGATATGAGCGGGTCATACACTTGGCGTAAATTTACATTCGGCCTCGCTATCGAAAACCTCTTTAATACCCGCTGGCGTGAAGCCCAGTTTGCAACCGAGACACTTATCCCCGGCGATACCGAGCCTGTCACAGACATCTGTTTCACACCCGGCACTCCGTTTGCCCTGCGCGGGTCGATCGCCTATAAATTCTGACCATAAAATATGCTGAAAAACATGTTTTCCAAGCCGGCGATTAACCCCATTTAACAAATTTTATATAATACTCAAAAACGCCTCCCTGACATATCAGAGGGGCGTTTTTTGACGTCTAAAAATTGTAATCGTGTGATAACTAACAAACTAAATTTGGCCGTCACGTGTTATTTTTGTAACTTTGTACCCGTAAGAGTAAATAAGCGGACGCCACAGAGGTGGCATCCATGCCGAAAATCGGCAAGGAAATATACGGAGTTCGCTCTGTTAAAAATATGTTTTACGACATATCTTTCCTTAATTATGAACCTCAACAAAATGTAATGAAGAAGACAATGATTCTCATTGCCGCCTTCGCCATTTTGTTTACCACGCTCTCGGCCGCTGTCGATGATCGCCGCGTGGCGGTCTACGGCAAGGAAGCTCCCGCAGTCGTTGTCGACCGTAACGGAGATGCTGAGGCCCTCGACGGGCTGCGGGGTAAATGGGTAGTGCTCTCTTTCTGGTCGTCGACCGACCCTGAGTCGCGCCTTACACAGAACACAATCGCCTCGATTGTAAACTCAGACGACTCGCGCTACACCGATGGCATTGCCGGCAATGACGCTGAAATTGAATTCAAGACTCCTGCCGGAGTCTATTCTCTCGGCAAAAACAAACAAGTCGAAGTATTGTCGGTCAATTTCGATCGCTCGCAAGCGCTGATGAACGAAATTGTCAGCATCGACAATCTTCTCGAAAGCTCGCAGACTCGAGTAGAGTCTAAAGATGAGATCAAACGTCTCCGCGATGCTTTTGAAATGACAGACGGGCTGAGGTCATTTGTCATCGATCCCAAGGGGAGAATCGTGATGGCCGACCCTGACGAGCAGACTCTCAGATTGTTGCTCACATCCCGTTAACTCTACGTCGATCACACATTATCTACGCAGAAAAAACCTGCGCCTTACATGACAGGCGACAGGTCTTTTTTTTTTACCCGGTTATAAAACACCATTCATCCGCGCTGTCCACGGGCTAAGAGAGAACCAAAGAGGGGGTTACGGGGTTATAAAGATATGAACGTAGCCGAGTTTTTACAGAATTTTCTATATCCGCCACGCGCTGTATCTGACGTCAAGGGGTACGGCGAGACGTTGTCTGAGCGATTTCCACGGCTCTCAGCTGCCGAGGTAAGTGCCCGGACGTCACGTACAGACCGCCCGGTCGTCATAATGTTCATCGCTCTGATCACCGGCATCGGAGCGGGCGCGGCCGCATATCTGCTTAAACTCGGTATCGCCGGACTAAGTCTCGGAGTGACCTCTTTTTTTGATCCCAAGAGTCTCAACTGGTGGTTTATACTGCTGCCTGTAATCGGCTTGGTTACAGTCGGTATTTTCCAACGGTATATCATCCGGCGCAAGTTATATCATGGCGAGGATCGTCTGCGCCATGACTTCATGATGCAACGCCCTTATCTACCCTCATCGCTGACTTACAATCCCTTGATCGCCTGTATCATTACGCTCGGATTCGGAGGCTCGGCCGGCTCTGAGGGCCCTATCGCCTACTCGGGGGCGGCAATCGGCAGTAATGTCGGCGGCTGGATCGGGATGTCGCCCCGCACGGTCAGATTCATGACAGGGATCGGAGCGGGGGCCGGCATCGCCGGGATATTCAAAGCCCCTGTGGGCGGTATGCTTTTTACCATCGAGGTGTTGGGAATCGAATTGACCACCATGGCCGTTGCCGCCCTGGTGGTAGCTTGTGTGGCATCAGCAATGACCGCCTATTGTCTGTCGGGGTTCACCCCCGACATAGCGTTTGCCAACGAGTCGCCGATCAATCTTGATCATTGGCCGCTGATACTGCTCTTCGGTGTATTTTGTGGCCTCTACTCGGCATATTACAGCGGCTCAATGAAACTGGCGGCCCGTTGGCTCGGGAAACTCAAGAACCCGTGGGTCAAGAATATAGCCGCGGGTCTGTCGATCGGCATAATGCTCTACCTCTTCCCGTCACTATATGGTGAGGGGTACGGTATCGTGGGCGCACTGCTCAACGGCAGCTGGCAGCATATTGTCGAGGGTGGCATCATGACCTCGGTCAGCAATCTCCCCTTGATGCTTCTGCTCGGCGCACTCGGCCTGATGCTGCTCAAATGTTTTGCAACGGCCGCCACCAATGACGGCGGCGGCGTGACCGGTGATTTCGCCCCGACAATCATGATCGGCAGTGTCACCGGATTTTTCTATGCTTTCCTGATCACACACTGGCTCGGGATACCGTTGCAGATCTCAGATTACGTTTTTATGGGTATGGCAGGCATCCTCTCGGGCGCTATCGGAGCACCGCTCATGGCGATGTTTCTGGTAACAGAAATGGCGACCATGGGTTACGGCCAATTTCTGCCCGTTGCCATAGTCGCCACTATCTCTTACCTGACGGTCTGTCTGGTGAGGTTTATCGGCCTGAAGATGTCACAAGGTTTTCGACACGACGGTTGTAAAGATCCTCGCCTAACAGATTCTCAAGAGTGAGGTGCATTCTGTAACGCCAGTAATGGGGATTCTTGGCGGGTTCGTTGATCTGCTCTTTATAGGGATTTTCACGACGCAGCGGCCCGTCGATAGAGAGCCAGTCTTGCAGGGGGAGGATGCAGAGCATCGCAGGTGACTTAAGATGGCTGTCGACAATCTTCTCGCAAACCCAAGGCTCGGCAAAGAAGGGTGCGCTGCCACCCTCGTGCAACACATTGTTATAGAATCGCTGTGTGGCATCGCGGTCGGCCTCCCACCACTGTCTGATACCCGACATATCGTGTGTCGAGGTCGTGCAGACGGTATAATAGGGATAATGGGCAGGGTTGCCGAACTCCTCGCGGGGATTTTTAGGCATACGCTGTATGTCGAGTGTGAGTATCTCGAGAGCACTCATCACGGCAGGCACACAGTCGGGAATCATACCGAGGTCTTCAGCACAGGTGAGCATATCCGTGGCGTCGATGATCGGGGGGAGTTTCCACATCGCCTTACCATACCAGAAGTCATTGTGACGGTGGTAGTAGAAGTCGTTATACAGGCGGTCGAAGCACCAGCGCTCATAGTCGGTCAGCGAACGGTAGATGTATGTGTACTGAGCCGAGATGCGGGGGTGATATTTACCCTTTTCGTAGGGATCCTCGATAAAGAGTACCTGATCGATAAGACCTTGCAGAGCATTGCAAAGGCGGGTATTTTTCTCGTCAACGGGCTGGGTGGCAAAGTAGTCGGCAACCTGACGCTGGGTAGCGAACTCGGGACGCAGACGGTAACGGCCATAGCCGGCATCGATGAGGAAGCGCTCGCGGGCCTCATCGGTATATTCCCCGAAGAAGTCATTCAGGAAATAATCCATTATGTAGGGGGTAGTCTGCAGATCTACGTCGATCCAGAAGTCATAGTTGTTGCGCAGCTCGTCGGGTGTAAACGGCAGCGCGGGGTTGAACACACCCAACAGACCGTGAAGCTGATCCATCGGTATCTGCCAAATGCGGAAGAATCCGAGCACGTGGTCGATACGATATACGTCAAAGTATTCGGCCATCTTACGGAAACGTGCTTTCCACCACGCGAAACCGTCACGGTTCATCTCCTCCCAGTTATATGTGGGGAAGCCCCAGTTCTGACCCAGCACCGAGAAATCATCTGGCGGCGCACCGGCCTGGCAATCGAGGTTAAACAGGCGGGGTGAGATCCATGCGTCGACGCTGTTGCGCGAGATACCGATAGGTATATCACCCTTGATGGCTACACCGTGTGCATGAGCATAGTCGCGCACGGCACGCATCTGCTTGTCGAGGTGATACTGAATCCAGTATACATAGTTGATGTCGCTCTGATTCTCCTTGACAAACTCTGCCACCAGTGCCTCGTCATAGTTGGTATATTTACCCCACTTTGAGAAGTCAGCAGAACCGTTGCGGTCACGCAGAACACAGAAAGCGGCGTAGGGGGTGAGCCACGATGCGTTATCCTTGACGAACTTACGGAACATCGGGGCTTTGCATGCTTTTTCACCTACCTCGGCAAAGAGTACGCGGGTAAACGCATTCTTGGCATTGTTGACTCTCTCGTAATCAACCTCCTCAAGAGTGTTGAGTTCCTTGCCCAGATTGTCATAATAAGCCTGACGCTCGGGATCTGACAATTTGCCGAGCTCTGTGATGCGCAGATACATCGGATGCAGGGCAAATGTCGAGTTGGCGTTATAGGGATAAGAGTCTGTCCAGGTGTGGGTCATCGTGGTGTCATTGATGGGGAGCATCTGGATGAAACGCTGACGGGTCTTTGCAGCCCAGTCGACAAGCAGTTTCAGGTCATAGAACTCACCCACACCGAAGTCCTCGTCTGAGCGGAGTGAGAAGACGGGGATCGCCACACCGGCACCGCGCCAGGGAGCTTTGGGGTTGACAAAACGGATACCCGATACAACCATATTCTCACCCTTGGTGGCGGGGGCAACTGTCAGGTGGCGGTTATCGGCACCCTCCCAGCATACAACCCGGTTGTCATGCTTTTTGAGGATGAGGAATTTATATTCGAGATCTTCGGGGAGACGGTCGAGAGGCAGAGCGCAGATCCAGGTGGGGAAGAAAGCATCGCTCATCACGACAGCCTTCTCGGGATCCCAGTTGCCGAGCGCATCGCATCCGCCCGACACGGCGAGCACCTCATCCGGGGCTACCATCGGGGCGTCGCAGCTCAGCAGCATCTGTGCGGCCTCAACCTTGGGAGGAAGGGCACGACCCTCGCGACGGCATACACAGTCTGTGAACACGACCGAGTAGAATGGTTTGTCCCAGGGCTGATCTTGCCAGCGATCAAAGATCTCATAAGATTTCACACCCTCGCCGCGACGGAAATGGTGTCCGTGACCCCACTCCTGTTTCTCATAACCGTTTTCATGTTTGACGAAATAAGAATAGGTGAAGTCAGGAGTATCGTCAGGCAGCTCGATCTGCACTTTCCAGGTCTGTTCTCCGTAAAGTTCCATCTTCACGGCTGCGCCATGGTCGCCGTTACCGAGTTGCGGGATGTCGGCTGTCAGATAGAGAGCCTCACCCCAGTTGGTGCGGTAGTCGACATTGAATGAAAGAATCATAGGTATCGATTATTGGTCTGTAAAATGTGTAAGATATAAGCGTTATCAGAGCAGCTTGATCGATATGTAGCGCTTGGGATTGCGCTTGACATCGATAAGCAGCGAGTCGAGAGAGGCCGAGGCGGCATTGAGATTGTCATAGAGCTGACGGTCATGGGTGAGAGCCCCGAGGGTTGAGTTGGGATTGTCAAGCTGTGCCGACAGAGCTTTGAGATTCTCTGACACCACCATAAGATTGTCGACCAGAGAGTCGACGGGGAGTGTCTTGAGTTGCGCCGACAACACAGCGAGGTCGGCGGTAATATCGTTGACATTGGTAGTGATGCCGTTGACGTTGCTGACGATCGGGGGGAGTTTGGCAACAGTGCCGTTGACAGAGCGCATTGTCCCCTCGAGTTGCAGTGTGATATTATCAAGGCGGGTGATCGAGGTCTGCAATGCAGGGTTGGCTACGAGCAGATTGATGTTGGTCAGCAAGGTGTCAACCTTGGGGAGGATTGCGTTAACCTGAGGCATCAGATCATCTGACACACTGGCGAGCATACCGGCCGAGGTCTCACCGATCAACTTGCTACCGACATTATGAAAATCGTTTGAGTCTGACAGATGCAGTGCCACGGCAGCCGTGCCGAGCAGATCCTGCTCGATAATGGCCTTTGAGCCCACGGGCACTTTGAGCGCCTTGTCAAGGCTCATCTCTACCAGCACATGACCGGGGTTGTCATATTCATAGCGGATATCACTGACCTGACCGACCTTAAATCCGTTGAGTGTCACGGGTGCTGACACCTGCAATCCGGCAACATTTGTGTATGAGGCGGTATAAAAGTTGGCGGGCTTAAACACGTTTACGCCCTTGAGAAATTCGATTCCAAAAAACAGAACAGCAATGGCGATGACCGCGCAAAGACCGATTATGACTTCTTTTTTAATACTTTTCATTTACTGTCGGTTGATAGTTGATCAATGTGTATGATGTCTGATGAGCCCTCAGTTCACAGCCTCCGGGCCTCGACCTTTCGTTGCAACAGAGCCGGACCGTATGTTTGCAGATAACTGCTGAAAGCGTTGTATATGGCCTGAGCCATCTGGTCGCAACCTTTCTCAGAGGCAAGATATGCCTCGCTGTCGGGGTTGCAGATAAAATCGAGTTCGACCAGCACCGCAGGCATCAAGGTAGCCCAAAGCACCCAGAACCCGGCCTGCCTTACGCCCATCTCCTTACGAGCGGCGGTGGTGACAAGGTTGTTATGTATCGTCTCGGCCAGCGATATACTCTGGTCGATGCGCATACTTTGCGTAAGTTCAAAGAGGATGTCGCCCTCAAGCGAATCGGGGTCAAAATCACTGTAATTGGCCTTATCTTCAGGCTCAAGCTCCATTGCCGAATTTTCGCGCTTCGCGACCGCGAGGTTGTCGGCAGTCTTGTGTAGACCTAAAGTATAGACCTGACACCCGGCGATCGAGCGACGGCGCTTGTTACTCTTGGCCACCGAGTTGACGTGGATAGACACAAACAGGTCGCTGTGAGTCTTGTTGGCAATGTCGGCACGCCCTTGCAGCGTCACGAAATAATCGCCGTCGCGGGTCATAACGACCTCGGCGTAATCTGACAGATGCTTCTCGACGAGTTTCTTCACCTTACCGGCGACATTGAGGACGATAGTTTTCTCATTTGTCTTGTCTCCGATACAGCCGAAATCTTTACCTCCATGCCCCGGGTCGAGACAAAGAGTAAATTTGCGGTCAGCTGATCCGCTATGAGACTTAGCCGAGACTCCGACAGGCATCATCATGGCGGTGACAATGACCGTCATGCACAACAACATCTGTTTGAGTCGGGGTAATTTCATCGGGGCGGGGCAATTATGCCACAAAATTAACAAATTCAAATTTAATATCCCACTTCACCGCGAAAAAAAGAGTCATCTCTCCCAACTTTTTTCTCACTTTTTTTGCGCATTACTGGGGGTCGACATCGTAATATAAGGTTGACTTGCGCATCGTCGGGTCAGAACTTATCTCAAGATATGTCTGTCTGAGCAGATCCTTTATAGCCGAAATCGAGGCATCGACCTCTATCTTGAGCATGATACGTCTGATATAAAGATTCTGCACACGGGCCACGGTCGGTTCGTCAGGACCAAAAACCCTACCACCGAGCAACTCTCTGAGGCGATTTGCATAACGATCTGCGAGGTTGCGCAACGCTGCACGATCTCGGTGCTTGAGATAGACATAGATTATGCGTGCAAAGGGGGGATAGAAATGACGGCGACGCTGATCTATCTCATCGGCATAATACCCCGCATAGTCGTGTGACGATACATAGCGTAGGATGGGATGTGCGGCATCATAAGTCTGCACGAGGACACGCCCGGGGTTACCATCGCTGCGTCCGGCACGTCCGGCCACCTGTTCAAGCATATTGAATCCGCGCTCGTTAGCCCTGAAATCGGGATAATTGATGACGGCATCGGCATTGAGCACCCCCACCATCTCGACCTTGTCGAAGTCGAGCCCCTTGGTGACCATCTGAGTACCCACAAGCACATCAGCCTTACCCTCTGAAAATGAGTCGATGATCTGCTCGTATGAGTGTTTGTTGCGGGTCGAGTCAAGATCCATTCTTAGCACCGGCACACCCGGTATCAGGGTGGCCAGTTCATCCTCAACACGCTCTGTTCCGTAACCTATCTCCTCTATTGCCGGCTCTTTGCATTGCGGGCAGATATGCGGTAATGGATAGACCGATCCGCAATAGTGACATTGCAACTGTCTAAGAGCACGGTGATATGTCAATGACACATCGCAATGCTCACAACGTGGCACCCACGCACATTGGCGGCAACGCACCATCGGTGCATAACCGCGCCTGTTCTGAAAGAAAATCACCTGACGTTTATGCCCGAGCACCTCCTTTGCCTGACGGATTGTCTCACCCGCGAATGCGCCGTTGACATCCTTGCTCTCGCGGGCGCGTTTCATGTCAACTATCTCGATACGCGGCAGAGCCACATCGCCATATCTCTTGTCAAGAGTAACGAGACCGAATTTACCGCTCTGAGCCTTATAATATGTCTCGACCGACGGGGTCGCCGACCCGAGCAATGTCTTTGCGCCGTGCATACGCGACAACATGATAGCTACATCGCGTGCATTATATCGTGGAGCCGGGTCAAACTGTTTATACGAACTCTCATGTTCCTCGTCAATTATAACCAATCCGAGTCTTGCAAAAGGCAAGAATACCGATGACCTCGCGCCCAATATCACCAGCGGCTCATGGCTGTCGAGCAGCTTCTTCCAGATATCCACCCGCTCGTTATCAGAGAATTTTGAGTGATATACCACAACTTTCTCACCAAACACCTCTTGCAGGCGGCGGGTCAGTTGGGCGGTCAATGCGATCTCAGGCACGAGATACAGCACCTGATTACCCTGTCGCAACACATGATTTATCAGATGAATATATATCTCGGTTTTACCAGAAGAGGTGACCCCGTGGAGCAGGTTGACATCCCTCTCTTTCCAGAGCAGATGTATCTTATCCAGCGCCTCTTGCTGTGGCCCGGACAATACAGGCAGATGTTTGAGAGGTGTACCGTCATATCTAAACCGGTTGATCTCGACCGTATATTGCTCGATGACACCCTTCTTGACCATCGCAGACAATACTGCCGGGCTTACACCGCTGCGCTCGAGCAGTTTATCCTTATGGATGTCACGGGGTTTCGCCACGGCGCCCTCTTTGCCCACCTGACGTATCATATCAAGCAGTGATAGCAGCAGAGTCTCCTGCTTACGGGCCGAACCGATTAGCGCAAACGCATCAGCCTCGGTTATCCCCTCGGCAAGTCTTATGCAGGTGACCTTTTTGGCCACGTATCTCTCGACAAGTTTCTCGGCGACAATCAGCACGCCGCGTGATACCAGGCGGTTGACTGTTGCCGCCGTGCCACGTCGGTCAAACTTTGAGGTGATCTGAGACAGTGATGCCTGCTCTTGATGCACGACATACTGATAGAGTTCATTCTCAAGATCATTCTTCAAGGGAAAGGCCTCGAAGTCAAAATCGGGATTGACCTCAAGAAAAGTCTCGCTCTCGATCTTCATCCCCGACGGTAAAGCTGTCTTATAGACATCACCGACCGAACAGAGATAATAGTCAGCGATCCAATTCCAGAGCTTAAGTTGCGGATTCCTAACCACACACGCATCATCAAGTACCATCGCTACCTCTTTAATCTCATATCCGGCGGGGGCGTTGACGGGTAAACCTACAACAATTGCAGTATAGAATTTTTTTCGTCCGAACGGCACGATAACTCTATACCCAACCCCTACCGGTAGCGAGCGCATATCATCAGGGATACGATATGTAAATGTGGTCTGTAATGGCAGTGGCAACACCACCTCGACAAATTCGTTTGACATGGCAATGGAGGAGAAGAAATATTTTTTAAGTCAGTCTTTTTGATCGGGGATCTCGATAGTCAGACCATCGTATGCAAGAAAAACACCGGGGGGCAATACCTTCTCAGTCTCGGCGTGAGTACCCATCTCATGGGCTATATGCGTGAGATATGCCACGCGTGGCTTGATCCGCTCTATAACTGCGAGGGATTCATCAAGCGACATATGCGAGGGATGGGGTGTACGTCGCAAGGCATTGATCACGAGGGTATCCACGCTTGTCATACGTTTGACCGTGCTGTCAGGGACGATTTTGGCATCGGTGATATATCCAAGATTACCGATTCTGAATCCAAGTATTTCAAGCAGATAGTGACTGATACGCAACGGTAATATCTCCACGCCGGCGGCCGTAAACGTCTCACCGTCTGATATCTCATGGAGATCAAGACGCGGCACACCACGAGGCAGCGGATCTTGAAACGAGTATGGCATCGCTCTCTTTATCACCTGCGCGACATCATCCTGACAGTATATCGGGAAACCTTTATCTATAAACTCTTCCTGAGCGCAATAGGGGCGCAAGTCATCGACACCGCCGACATGGTCATAATGTTGGTGAGTAACTATCAGTGCATCGAGTACATCATGCTCTGACCGTTTGCCATGAATGAGCATCTGCTGATAAAAGTCAGGCCCGCAATCAATAAGTATGCGCTTACCTTTGACATCAAGCAATGCCGCGCAACGCATACGGCGGTCACGCGGGTCAGATGAGGTGCATGTGGCGCATCCGCATCTCAGTTGCGGTATGCCGGTCGATGTACCTGTTCCTAAAAACGTCAGTCGCATATTATTTGATGAGATAA
>CAMWLR010000025.1 GCA_947175215.1 uncultured Porphyromonadaceae bacterium | reverse complement strand
CAGATGAGGTGACACCGTTAACGCGGAAGTCGATGTGCGCCAATACCTCGACGGGGAGATTCTTGCCGTTCTCGGCCAGGGTTGCCTCGACGAATACAAAGATCGAGTCGTTGGGGCGGATCTCGATGTTTGAGAAACGGCGGCCGCTCAGACCATCGACATTCATGCGGAACTGCCCGGCATCGTCGTCGCGGAATGAGATGTCAGAGATATTGATGATGCGGTCGTGGCGGTTATAGACCACAAAACGGCTTGTCGGAGATGGCCCTAACGTCAGCAGTGAGCCGAGTCTGACCGTGTCTGTCGAGAACACGGGTTGATCGGCCGATGAGGTCGATACGCCGTCTTCGATACAAGAGGTCAGCGACACTGACATTGCCAGCATCCCTGCGATAAGAGAGAGTAATATCTTGAATTTTTTCATCAGGTAATTCATGTTAATCATAGCCGGTGATGACCCTGTGGGTGCTTCCCGCTAATAATTAACGTACTGTCTCGGCGATTATTGCACCCCCGCCGTGGCGTTTCACCCTTTTTAAGGATTACCCCTCAAGTGTTAAGTATTGCGCGTCAAGGCGAGCGTGGGGCTCTACGGCAGGTAGCGGAGATTGCGCAGTAATCCCGCGAGCTTGGCCCGCTTGACGGGTGACCGGCGAAATAACAAGGCGTACTCATCGGGGGTAAGCGACTTCACCCGCTCGGGTGTCAGGTCTAAAAGCGTGTCACGCGGGTTAAATTCGGGTAACGGTTCGGCCGGATCAGCCTCGCGGCAGAGTGGGCATACCTCAAGACATACGTCACACCCGTATAACGCCCCGCGGCGCAGATATACCCCATCAGGGAGGTCGCCACGGTGCTCGATAGTCAGGTAAGAGTGGCAGGCACGCGCATCGAGCCGGTCGTGAGACAATGCGTGGCCGGGACAGGCCCGCAGGCATCGGTCGCACTCGCCGCAGGTGAGCGTGCACGGCTTATCAGGGGGTAAAACCGCCCGGGTGACGATCTCGGCTAAAAAAAAGCATCCCCCTTTGCCGGGAATAATAAGCTGACGGTTGCGCCCTATAAACCCCACGCCGGCCTCCGAGGCCCAGTATCGCTCGAGGATGGGGGCGGTGTCGACACATATCCGCGCCTCGTGGCCTGTCTCGGCGGTGATATGCCGGGCGACAGGTTGCAGACGTTTGCGCAACCTTTCGTGGTAATCATCCCCAAGTGCGTACCGGGCGATACGCAACCTCCCCTCGCGATAGGGATTCCCGGCGAAATAGGGGAAAGCGACCGATATGACCGTACCACCCGGTCGCCGGTCAGAGCCGTCACCTAACAGCAGAGCCGGGTTGCGGCGTATGTCGATGTTGCGCGCGAGGTAATCCATCGAGGCGTTACACCCCGCATCGAGCCATGAGAGGTATCGGTCAAAGATGTCAGAGGGGACTTCGCGCAGTGGAGCGAAACCGACGGCTACCCCCCCGGCCTCATGTATCATAGTGCGGATTTTGTCGGCCAATATGTCGGTCTGCATGGCTGCCATCAGGAGGGTTACATCGGCAGTGCCTCAAAGGTGTATCCCCTTGAGCGCAGCCACTCGATAGCGCGTGGCAGCACCGCCTTCATGTTCTTCTCGGCCTTGAGCGAGTCATGAAAGACGATGATCGACCCATTGCGGACATATCGCTTGATGTTGGCAAAGACCTGGTCGGGAGTGAGCTTGCGCGAATAGTCGCGGGTCACCAGGTCATACATCACGATATTGTAGCGGTCTTTGATGGCGCGGGCCTGACGCCAGCGCAGCAGACCGTGCGGTGGTCTGAATAGCGGGCTGTCTATCAGGTCGTTGGCCTCGGTGATGTCGTGCATATAGCGATAAGAGGTGACCTTCATCCCCTGCAGGTGGTGCATCGTGTGGTTACCCACCGAGTGACCGCGCCGTCTCACCTCTTGATACAGCTCGGGATGTCGGGCCACATTGTCACCGACCATAAAGAAAGTGGCCTTGACACCGTAGCGGTCGAGGGTGTCAAGAACCCAGGGGGTGACCTCGGGTATCGGGCCGTCGTCAAAGGTGAGATACACCACCTTCTCTCGGTTCTTCTTTATGCGCCATATCGCCTCGGGGAAGAGGAGGCGATATAGCAGGGGCGGTTGCTCGATTAGCATCGGCTGAGGGGTTGACTGTTATCTGTTGGGCAGATACACCTCGAGATCATCGAGACGTATACCCTTGACGGCGAGTTCGCTGCCGAGAGCGGCCAGATCACCACCCTCCTCGGCGTAAAGCTGCAGGAGCATGTAGAGGTAGGTGGGGACATAGCGGTCGGTGGCCGAGAGGCCTGAGAAGCCGCTGCCGGGGAGCGCACGGCGCAGTTCGTTGAAATACGGCAGGAAGGCCGCGTAACGCTCGATTTCGCCGCGGGTGATCTTCATGCCCTTGTCATGCAGTGCCTGATCGCCCGTCTGAGTGCCCAGACGCAGATACACATCGGCGATCTGATAACCGGTCTGTATCGAGTAGGGGCTCACGCGGGTGGGGAGCTTCTCCTCGATCATGTCGAGGATGCGTGCCGATTTGGCGAAGCGGTCGGCGGCATATACCGGGTCGGGTGTGTGGCCGTTGATCGAGTCGAGCGCGTCGATACCCTCGATATAGAGTGCCATCGCCAGGTCAGCCATCGCCGTGCGGTGAGTGGTGACCATGCGGCGCACGGTCTCGTCGAGATAGATGTCACCTTTCTCGCCGACTTTGTCGAGACCTCCCCAGCGGAATTTCTCGGTGATGTTCTGATACATCTTGTCGGTGTCTACCCACGGCTCGTTGACGCCGTCGGGGTTGAGCAGCGGCGACACCTGATAGGCCAGACCGGTGTTGCGCATATAGGGTGAGAGTGACAGGTAATAATCGTCGGGAACGGTCATGGCGAAGTATGCCGGACGTGTCCACCCCTCTTTGGCCTGAGTCGCGATCATGTCGATCGAGAGTGCCTGGCTGAGGGTGGCGCCACCCACGGGATTCTTCGGGTCGCGGTAGAGGGCGATGTCGATGGTCTCCTCGGCGGCGGGGAGTTCGCGCTCTGAGATGACACCGGCCTTGACGGCAGCCTCGGCGTTAGAGGGGATATACATATATGGCATCCTCATCACGCGCGCGCCTTTCCAGGTGGCCTCGGGGTTGTGATAGAGGTCATCGAGCGAGGTGAAGACGTTGACCGTGTCGGTCACCATATTCTCGGGGTCGAAGTAGCTGAATTGCAGACGGTCGTAGGCGTAGTCACCCGGCTGTGCCATCATATTGATGCCTGAGGCACCGTCAGTGGCCACGCGCATCTGGTTGGCATACCAGTCGGTGGTGAGATACGAAAGGTTGACCACCCTGACATCGGTGCGGTAACCCTCTACCTCCTGGGCGTACCACAGGGGGAAAGTGTCGTTGTCACCGTTGGTGAATATTATACCGTTGGGGGCGACGCTCGCCAGATAGTTCATGCCGAAATCACGGGTGGTGTAGCGGCCCGAGCGGTCATGGTCGTCCCACGTCTGCGACACCATCTGCAACGGTATCAGCAGCCCGACGACGAGTGTGCCGCCGGCTACGGCCAGCGCTGTCTTGCGGCTCTTGGCGGCCGCTGGTGTGTCTGCGTCATTGGCGGCGCGCACGGACTCAGGGTTATTGAGCAGGCGGTTGACCAGTGTCCAGAGCCCGGCCACTCCCATACCTATCCAGATGGCAAAGGCGTAGAATGAGCCGGCGAAGGCGTAGTCGCGTTCGCGTGGCTGCAACGGGGGCTGGTTGAGATACAGCACGATGGCCAGACCGGTCATGAAGAAGAAGAAGAATATCACCCAGAACTGTTCGATGCCGCGCTTTGAGCAGAATGCCTGCCAGCTCAGGCCGATGATACCCATCAGCAGGGGGAGCATATAGAATACGTTATGCCCCTTGTTACCCTTGCCGTATTCGTCGGGGAGGAGACTCTGGTCACCCAGACGTGCGTTGTCGATCACGGGGATACCCGAGATCCAGTTACCGCGGTTGGCCTGACCCTCGCCGGCGATGTCGTTCTGACGGCCGGCAAAGTTCCACATAAAGTAGCGCCAGTACATATAATTTACCTGATAGGTAAAGAAGTAGCGCAGATTCTGTATGAATGACGGCCGCTTCATATCCATACTCTGCACGGTGTTGCCGTCAGCATCGACGATGACGGGGGTGTTGACCACGTCAAGGTCATCATCGGTGGCGTTGATCCATTCAAGATATGCCTGTGGATGCCCCCCGGCGGTCGAGTACATACGCGGGAAAAGCATCTTGGGGGTCATCTCATACTTGAACTCCTCCTGACGGGCCACGTATGTGTCGGGGTCGTCGGGCGAGTTCTTCACCCCTTTCTTATACACGGTCTTGCCGGGGCGGCGCAGTATGTCGTAGTTGTACCCGTCGGGCTGCAACTGATACATCACCGATGACTTGAAAGTGTGGCCATAGAGCAGCGGGGTCTCGCCGTACTGTTCGCGGCTGAGGTATGAGCTGAGCGAGAAGACGTTGTCGGGGGCGTTTTGATTCATCGGCGGATTGGCGTGCGAGCGGATCAGCAGCAGCGCGTAGCTCGAGTAACCGACAAAGATGACCAGCACGCTCAGCGATATGATCGTCAGTATCCTCACGGGGAGCTTGCGCGCGCTCCACAGCCAGATGGCCAATGCGCCGAGCAGTATGACGGGAATCCACAGCGAGCTGCCGATAAAGGGTATGCCCGACAGCAGGATAGCCGCCAGAAATGATACGCGGATGGCGTTGGCCGACTTCTGACGATAAAGGGCGTAGACCGACCAAATCATCACGGCCACGAAGATCAACGTGTAGACCAGTACGCCCATGTTATAGCTCATGCCTAAAGTGTTGACAAAGAATAGCTCAAAGTACTGGGCTACCTCAATAAAGCCCGGCACAAGACCAAAGAGTATCAGCGCCACGATAGCGGCGGCGATGCAGAGGGCAATCAGCGAGCCGGTGGCGGTGGTGTCCTTAAAATTGCGGTAATATATCACAAGCACGATGGCCGGGATACAGAGCAGATTGAGCAGGTGCACGGCGATAGAGACGCCGATGATATAGGCTATCAGTATCAGGTAGCGGTCACTGTGAGGCCGGTCGGCGCGATTCTCCCACTTGAGGATCAGCCAGAACACTAACGCCGTACAGAATGACGAGAATGCGTAGACCTCACCCTCGACAGCCGAGAACCAGAAGGTGTCGCTCCAGGTATAAGCCAGAGCGCCGCAGAGACCCGAGCCGAAGATCACCAGCATCTTGGTGAGGCTCACCTCGGTGGCGTCATCCTTGACTATCAGACGTTTGACGAGATGGGTGATGGTCCAGAACAGCAGCAGTATTGTGCCTGCCGACAGCAGCGCCGACATCGAGTTGACCATCAGCGCGGCCTTGGACATATCGCCCCCCGCAAAGTTTACGAAGAAGCGGGCCGCGAGCATAAAGATCGGGTTGCCCGGTGGGTGACCGACCTCAAGCTTGACACCTTGAGAAATAAACTCCGGGCAGTCCCAGAAACTTGCCGTAGGTTCTACGGTCATAAGGTAAGTAAAGGCAGCCACCACAAAGCAGAGCCAGCCCAACACATCGTTGTAAAGTCTGTATTTCTTCATTTTATCGGTATAACCCGTTACAATCGACAAAATTAACAAAACCCTCTCATCCTCCCAAATATTTCAGATTATTTAAGGTTGTCAGCGGGTGGTGAGGGGATGGCGGAGGGTGCGGAGAAAGGTCAGGAGGAATAGGAGGGCAGCCAGGAAGAGTGAGCATGAGAAGCTCAGGACTATACCGTAGAGACCTAACCCGAGGGGGAAGGCCAGCAGGTAGCTGACCGGCAGGCCGACGATGAGGTAGCTGACAAAGGCTATCCACATCATGGGGCGGACGTTACCGGTGCCGCGCAACGCGCCCGCAAAGTTGATCTGTGTGGCGTCGCCGACCTGATATAGTACCAGAGGGATGATGACGCTGACGGCGGCGGCAAGTACGAGGGGATCGTCGGTAAAGATCTTCATCAGATGTTCTGAGCCGAAGCCGAAGAAGATGCTCGACACAAGACAGGCGGCGAGTATGACGCCATATCCGGCCAGGGCCTGGCGTTTCATCCCGACCGGGTTGTTGCACCCCGCCTCGTTGGCAACCAATACGGTTACGCTGGTAGCCATGGCGTAGTAGATGCAGAATCCGAGTGTACCCACCACTACGACAATCTGAAATGCGGCCATCTCTATCGCACCGAGCCATCCGCACATGACGGCGCACCCTGAGAATGAGGCTGTCTCAAATGACATTTGCAGGCTGATGGGCCATGACATCCTGAAGACCTGCCCGTAGATGCGGCGGTCGGGGGCATGGCTGCGGAAGCCGTCGGCATAGGAGCGGTATCGTTTCCCGGCAAGGAATATCCCGATGATCACCACCGCCGAGAGGATGCGCGCCCCCAAGGTCGAGAGACCCGCGCCGGTGAGGCCGAGCTGCGGAGCACCGAAGTGACCGTAGATGAGGATATAGTTGCCGAGGATATTGAGGAGGTTTGCCCCGAGCATTATCCACATCGGCATGGTGGTGTTGCGTATGCCGTAACTCCACTGAGCCACGGCATTAAAGGTGCATACGGCCACGAGGCTGATCATGTAGATGAGGTAGTAGGGTCTGATGACCGGCAGCAGGTGATCGGGTTGGCCGAGCTTGTCGAGGTTGAGATAGACGGCACCCATCACCACTATCAGCAGCAGGCTGACGAGGATGTTGATTATGATGCCTGCGCGCAATATCTGCCCGATGCGGTGTCTGTCACCTTTTGTGAAGAGTGCACCGAAGATCGGTGTCAGGCCGTAAGAGAATCCCATCGCGCCGAACATCGGCAGGTTAAACAGGTTGTTGACAAATGATGCCGAGGCAAGGGCGTCGGTGCTGTAATGCCCCACCATGATATTGTCGGCAAACCCCACGATAATCATACCTATCTGTGAGATAAGCACGGGTAGTCCCAGGCGGAATATTTTTGCGCAGTCGCTCAGATATGACATGGCGGAGTGTGTTTTATGCAGAGGGTGTATATCAGATGTTATGACGTATGCGCCACTCTTTGGGATATAGGTTGTTAGCGCGGTTGCCAATATTCTTGACAAAACCTAACGGATAGCCGTCATAAAGCAGCAGTATGATGCCGCGGGGGGTATCGGCGGGGAGGGTGACGTTCTCGCGTGAGAGATAGGCGAGCGCCTCTTCGCGCGACAGGGCGACTGTCGCAAACGCTCTGGGTGACAATATCGTTGAGAGGGCCAGTGATTGTGCGGGTATCAAGTCTTTACCTTTGACGGTGGCCATCTCGACACCGGCCGACATTACCTGCAACTCTCTGAGCAGGGCGGCGAGCAGCGGAGACCACAGGCGCGGGAAAGCCCTGACCTCACCCTCGGGGGTTATCGACAGCGCGTAGTCGTCGGCTGTGGTGGGGTCGAGCATCGCCAGGCAACTCCGTGATATGTCGGGCGTAAGGGTCGGCTGATGTTTGTTGTCGGCAGCCTTGTTTGACTTCGCTTTTTTAGGCTTGCTCTCCTTGAGGGTTGTGACAATCGGGGTCAGTGTGCCGGGTTTGCGCAGTATTGTCACAAACAGCCCCTCACCTCTGACACGGCCGGGGATAAAGCGCTGGCTATGGAGCGGCGCGACACCCTCGACAGTCACCTCGCCGTCTATTCCGTCGGAGATCAGGCCGAGGTCGACCGCTTCGGCGCCGGTCTCACGACGCAGCCGATCGGCCATCAGTTCATTCTCGGCGGTATTGAACGTGCAGGTCGAGTAGACCAGATATCCGCCGGGACGCAGAGCCTCCCACAGATTGTCGAGTATATCACGCTGACGGTCACTGCATTGGTCGATGAGCGCCGGCGACCATTGCTCGCGGGCGGTGACGTCTTTGCGCATCATTCCCTCGCCCGAGCAGGGGGCATCAACGGCGATGATGTCGAAGGTTTCGCGCAGGCGCGCATAACGGGTAGCGTCGCCACGGGTCACCACTGTGGCGGGGTATCCCCATTTGGCTACATTCTCACGCAGTATCTCGGCGCGCGCGGGGTCATATTCGTTAGCCACGACAAGTGAGCCTTGGGTGAGTCCGTCGATAGCCGCGGTGGTCTTACCGCCGGGGGCGGCGCAGGCATCAAGCCACAGCAGCGGCACGGTCGACCCGTATTCCCGGGCTATCATTTCTGACAACCTGCGGGCGATAGCCGCCGTTATCATCGACGAGGCATCCTGTACATAATATCGCCCCTGGTGTAGAGCCGGGTCAGATGTGAAGCGGGGCCGTGAGTCGAGATAGCGACCCTCGCTCCACCACGTCACGTCACCGGTGGCCTCGGCGGCAATGGCGGTTTTCTCCCCCTCTTTGGCCGGATTGAGGCGGACAGACACCTCCGGCGTGGTGTCGGCCAGTGTGTCGGCGAGATTGTCAAAGCGCCGGTCGCCCATGGCGGCGAGCATCTCGATAAACTGAGGCTTGATCATCGTCAGGTGGTGAAGCAATCGTCTGGTTATACACTAATATGTCAGGGGGTTACGCAATCAAGGGAGCACCTTTGGGGCGCTCCCTGTATTCGGCAGGTCGTTGTCGACCGGTACTGATTTATTCGGCTGCGGGTGCGGCGGGCATCTCGGTGGCGTCAGCCTCGGGCGCAGCTACAGGAGCGGCGGCGGGAGCGGGAGCTGAAGTCTCGGTGCCTTTGATTACCTGCATCTCGGTGGTGGGCTTAACACGTGCGCCGGTCACCACGCTGGGCATAACGAAAACCGAGAGGATTGACAGCAGGCAGATGATGCCGGCAAGAGTCCAGGTGGCTTTCTCGATGAAGTCGTTTGTGCGACGTACACCCATAATCTGGTTAGATCCGGCAAAAGATGATGAGAGACCCCCACCTTTTGATTTCTGGATCAGCACCACGATTATCAGGAGGATTGAAATCAGTACGGTTAATACAATAGTTAAGATATACATATCGCCTAATTGCTATTTTCGCAAATAAGATTATGGATTATGATTGAGTTTCATCGCGGTTTTCGCCCCGTTTTCTCTGCTCGTTGAGGATCAATTTTCGGAGGAAACGCAATTGGTCTGCAAAGTAACTACTTTTTTCCGGAAAACGCAAACTTAAACCGTTAAGAATTTCGTAAGCCTGCTCATAACGCCGGGTTTTTATATAAATTTTGGCTAAAGACTCTGACAAAAGCGAGTTTTGCGCCGGATGAGCCGCGGCTGAGTGTGGGGTAACAGGGCTATCAGGGGTTGTTGGTCTAATAGGGCTAACTGGTCTGATAGGTTGCTCTTGTCTGATAGGTTGCTCTTGTCTGATAGGTTGCTCTTGGTGGTGTCCGAGTATAAAGCGGTTGAGGCGGCTGTCGCGGCTGTCGGGGTCGTCATCGGGGGGCAACTCAGGCAGAGATGACTCCTCTTCACGGGCCAGCTGGCGCTCATAGTCGGGTACGGGGTTAAATATCAGGCGCTCAATCAGCCGGTCCTCCTCGTCAGAGTGGTTGCCGTAAGTGGCTAAGAAGTCGTCTATGGCGGCATTGGTTGACGGGGTAGTCTCCTTTTTCACAACGGGGTAAAAGTTGTCAAATCGAGTTGCCTCGCTGTCACCTTTGATGCGGGCGAGGGTCTCGGGCGAGGGGGCCGTCATAACCTCGCGAAGCGACGGGGCGGCTTTCTCTAAGGATGAGCCGGGGTTAATACCCTGGTTGTCAGTGGGGTTATTGCCCGGGATATTAAAGAATGGATAGCGGCCACGCATCTCATCGAGCCACTGGCTCTCGGCATCGTCAAGGGGTGCGCCCTGGGGATCAGAGAGGCGTGTCAGCAGATTCTTGAGTTTTTCGCGGTCGCTTGTCATGGTTTAATGCGGTGAGGTGGATGGGATTAGATTACCAGTCGCCGAGGGTGGCGTTGAAGATTAGTTCGACCAGCTCTTTGGATATCTGCGAGCAGAGTTCATCCTGCACATCCATCAGCATCTGCGAGGCATCAAAGTCGCGGTAGGCCGAGAAGCTCTGGTCGATGTCTTTGCCATCTTGTTTGGTATCGGTATATTTGACCCTGACGGTGATGGTCAGGCGGGTCATCGAGGCGTAGGCATCCTCGGTGACAGCCTGCGGCGTGAGGTTATATCCTGTGATCTCACCCTCAAGCTCGAGGTCAGACGCCCCGTCGACGACCCTCAGACGGGTGTTGCGGGTGACATAGTCGATAAGTTCGTTCTCAAAGGTCTGTTGCAGCGGGGCGTAGACCAGGGCGGCGCGTATAGGGAAGTCGCCGATATTCACCGTCTTGTAGATGTTGTAATCGAGGGCCGCCCCGTTGAATTTATAGCTGATGCGACACCCTTGGTTGAGCCCCAGAGTGACGGTCATTATCAGCAGCAGTATGAGTTTTTTCATTGGTGAGGAAAGCTTATCGGGTTATTCGAGGGCGTATTCTTTTATTTTGCGGTATAGGGTACGCTCAGAGATGCCGAGCTCCTCGGCTGCGGCTTTGCGACGCCCCGAGTTGCGCGTCAGCGCGAGCTGTATCGCCTCCTTTTCGGGGAGCGAATCATAGCGGGGTGTAGTGTCGCTCCTTGATACCGCGGTGTCATCACGGCTCACCTCCTCGGCCCGTGCATCGAGTATTTCGGCGGGGGTGTCGATCAGCGGCGGGTGTATCTTGACCAGCGATTTGGGCGAGAGGGTGTCACGCAGACGGTCGACATCCTCGCGCAGTTGCTCGATCTCTTTGCGCATCTTGAAAATCAGCGAGAAAAGCATCTCGCGCTCACGCTCATAGGTGTGGGTGTCGTGGGCCAGCCCTTGCGGAGCGGGTAGTGTCGGTGTGATGCGCAACGCCGGCATCATGGTGGTCGATACATGGGGGAGATATTCGGCCAGGGTCTCGACCGTGATCTCGTTGCCGGCCTCAAAGAGCGCCATCTGCTCGATGACGTTTTTGAGCTGCCGCACATTGCCGGGCCAACGGTAGGCGAGCAACCGCTCGCGCGCCTCATCTGAGAACGTGATCAGCGGTGTGTGATTCTTCTCAGAGAAATCGGCGGCGAATTTGCGCGATAACAGCAATATGTCGTTACCCCTGTCGCGCAACGGGGGAACATCGATCACCACCGTCGCCAGACGATAGTAGAGGTCTTCGCGGAATCTACCCTCGGCCACGGCCCGCAGCAGATTGACGTTTGTGGCGGCAACCACGCGGATGTTTGTCTTCTGCACCTCTGACGATCCGACCTTGATATACTCGCCGGTCTCAAGCACGCGTAGCAGACGTGCCTGAGTGGTCAGGGGCAACTCGGCCACCTCGTCGAGAAAGATTGTACCGCCGTTGGCCTCCTCAAAATAACCTTTACGCGAGGTCACCGCACCCGTAAACGCCCCTTTCTCATGGCCGAACAGCTCTGAGTCGATCGTCCCTTCGGGGATAGCGCCGCAGTTGACGGCGATATATTTGGCGTGTTTGCGTGGTGAATACTGATGGATGATGGCCGGGAAAAACTCTTTACCCGATCCGCTCTCGCCGGTGACCAGCACCGACAGGTCGATCGGGGCGACACGCAGGGCGCGTCCCACGGCCTTTATCAGGGCCGGGGCGTTACCGATTATGCCAAACCGGGCTTTAGCCTGTTGTATCCGGGTATCGTCCATGCTCAGGGTATGACGGTCTCTTTATTGTCGGGTGAGATGACCAGGCGGGCACGTGAGCGTATCTCTTTGTCGTCGCGCAGGTCATAGGTCTGTGCGCGCAGGAAGTCGCCTAACTCCTTGACCGAACCGCAGTGGGTCTTGAGTTCATCGACCGAGATAGGATCGCCGACGGTGACGGTGAATGTCTTGTGGCGTTTGTTAAACACTTCGCGCGGATGCAGCAGGCTGCGTAGCTGCCAGCAGGTGACACCCAGGAAGTTAAAGAACCATGACTGGCTGCCGTGGAAGAAGATAGGTATGACGGGAACTTTGAGCTGCTGTATCAACCTGATGATCGACTCTTGCCACTGGCGGTCTTTGAGGCGTCCGCGCCAGTTGACCTTGCCGACAGCACCCGCGGGGAAGAATCCGACGGGCTCACCCGAGCGCACGAGTTTGATGGCCTCCTTTATGCCGGCCATCGAGACGGCTTTTTTCTTTGGGTCGGCCGACGCGCTCTGATCGACGGCGATAAAGTTGGGACGCATCGCCCAGATATAGTTGAGAAACATATTGACCATCACCTTGTAGCCGGGGCGGCGACGGGCGATGAGGTCGATGAGTATGATGCCGTCAAGGGCGCCGTAATGGTGGTTGCTCACGGTGATGAATGCCCCCTCGGGGAGGTTGCGCAGTGTCTCGCCGTTCTCGACCACAACGGTGATGTCGAGGTCATGCAGACAGCCGCGCACAAATCCCGGGCCGGGAGTCTTGCTGTTCTCGGCGTGCAGCTTGTTGACCTTGTCTAATTGCAGAAAGTGTATCAGCCAATTGAGCAGCCGTGGATGTTTCCCCAAAAAGGGTACCATCTTTGAGATATCCTCGGCGTCGAGGACGGTCGGTTTCTGAGGTTTCTCCTGCGGGGTGGCCGCGGCAGCCGTTGATTCTTTATTTATATCGTCTGACATAATAGTGTCGGTGGGATGGTGTTGTGTTGTTGACACACAAAGTTACGAAATTTCCTGAAAATGTCAAAGTTGCCCCTGCTCGACCATGGTGCATACCCGCTCGATGATGGCGTCGTTGTCATCTGTCTCGGGCGAGTATTTGCCTTTGAGGTTGACGCCGAACAGGCGACCGAATCCTTGCCAGAACGTGGCGCGGAATGACCCTAAGAATGCCTTGAGGATGTCATAGCTGCTCTGGTTGGTCTCGCGCTGTATCAGCTTGACCAGCAGCTTGGCCTGGTTTTTGGTCAGGCGTCTCAGCACGGGTTTGTATTGCTCAAACACAGCCGACTCCATCTCCTTGAGATATTTCTCGCGCTCTTTCTGGTCGGGGAATGTCTCGATATACTCATACGTCTCGACCAGTGTCTCGCAGATGAGTTTGGCGTAGGGAAGGGTTTTCTTGACATCGCGCACGGTGCGCCAGTAAAATTCCTCTTGCTTCTTGTCCTTGAACTTCATCGGCGGGAAGACGGTGATCTCGTTGAAGATCACCACCAGCACGGTGTCTCCATCGTCGGTGACGGTGTGGTATTTGCCGCGGAAGACTTTGCGCATCCCCGAGCCGGGGTTGTCGATGTCACGCGGTATCCCCTGCAGGTCGGCGACCGCCGCGTCAGAGGTGGCGACTGCCCGGTCGGGCAACTGATATGTGGCCGCGGCGGGTGTCGGCTCTTTACCGTGGTTGAATTTCGCCGGTTTACGGGCATGTATAACACCCGCCGGGAGTATCAGCAGCAACAGCAGTGTTATGAATATGCGGGTATTCAAGATGGAGAGATCCGGTTTTATCAAGACAGAGAGTGTGGGTTATCTTTTAATTGGTTTATTTTGCCGGCGGGTAGTCGAGGGTATAGTGCAGTCCGCGCGACTCTTTGCGCTCTTTGGCCTGACGCATTATGAGGTAACCGACGTTGATGATGTTGCGCAGCTCGCATATCTCGCGTGAGACTTTTGAGCACTTAAAGAGGTTCTCGGTCTCCTCATACAGGATGTCGAGACGGTTCCAGGCGCGGTTGAGGCGCAGGTCTGATCTGACGATGCCGACATAGCTGCCCATGATCTGATTGACCTCGCGCAGGCTCTGGGTGATGAGCACCATCTCCTCGGGGTGGCGCGTGCCGTCGTCATTCCACTGCGGCACGTCGTGGCGCAGTGTGTAGTGGGGCAGCTGCTCCTTGGCGTGGCGCGCCGCGGCGTCGGCATAGACCACGGCCTCGATCAATGAGTTGGAAGCCAGGCGATTGCCGCCGTGCAGGCCGGTGCATGAACATTCACCCACGGCATAGAGGCGTTTGATGCTCGACTCGCCGTTGAGGTCGACCTTGATGCCTCCGCAGAGATAATGGGCCGCGGGGGCGACGGGGATGTAATCTTTGGTGATGTCGATACCCAGCTCAAGACATTTGCGGTAGATGTTGGGGAAGTGGCGGCGGGTCTCCTCGGGGTCTTTATGGGTGACGTCGAGATAGACGTGGTCGTCGCCGTGGAGTTTCATCTCTGAGTCGATGGCGCGGGCCACGACATCACGGGGGGCGAGCTCGAGGCGTTTGTCATACCGTTCCATAAACCGCTCACCCTTGAGGTTGCGCAGTATCGCGCCATAGCCGCGCATCGCCTCGGTGATGAGGAATGAGGGGCGGTCGCCGGGGTGAAACAGGGCGGTGGGGTGAAATTGTATGAACTCCATATCCTTGACCGTACCTTTGGCGCGGTAGACCATGGCGATGCCGTCGCCGGTGGCTACAAGCGGGTTGGTGGTCGTCTGATAGACGGCGCCGACACCGCCGGTGGCCATCAGG
The DNA here is from genome assembly GCA_947175215.1 of uncultured Porphyromonadaceae bacterium. GTDB lineage: Bacteria > Bacteroidota > Bacteroidia > Bacteroidales > Muribaculaceae > UBA7173. Next base: position 14,944 of record CAMWLR010000025.1, on the reverse strand, counting down.
GTGACTTTGGCCAGGAATGTGTCGACGTTACCCTCGGGGGTGAGGATATAGGCGCCGTAGCAGGTGATGTCGGGGGTGCGCCGTGTGACGAATTTACCCAGGTGGTGCTGGGTGATGATCTCGACGGCGAAATGATTTTCGTAGATGTCGATATAGGGGTTGGCGCGCACAGCCTCGATGAGACTCTGCTGTATCTCAAAGCCGGTGTTGTCGGCATGGTGGAGGATGCGGAACTCAGAGTGGCCGCCCTCGCGGTGGAGGTCAAACGTGCCGTCATCTTTCTTGTCGAAATCGACACCCCAGCCAATTAGTTCGAGTATCTGCCCGGGAGCCTGCTTAACGACCTTATCCACAGCCGCCGGATCGCTGAGCCAGTCGCCGGCTATCATTGTGTCGTTGATATGTTTGTCGAAGTCATCCACCTCAAGATTGGTGACCGAGGCCACACCCCCCTGGGCCAGGGCGGTATTGGCTTCTTCGAGAGATGATTTGCAAACCAAGGCGACTCTGTGCTCGGCGCAGGCCACTTTCAGGGCAAAGCTCATACCGGCTATGCCGCTGCCTATTACAAGGTAGTCATATTCCTTAGTCATCGTTGAGAATCATTTTATTACCGCAAAATTACCCTTTTCCCGCCAATTGTCCAAAAAAAATCGGAGGGCTGTGGGAGGTCAGAGGTCAGAGTTATGAGGTCAGAGGAGGGAAGTTAGAGGTCGAGGGTGTAGGCCGGGTAGATGACGCCGCGGCCTCCCAGGCCGTTTTTCTGACGGATAAGGCCGGTGTTGAGATAGCGCCCCGAGTCTTCGTTGCAGGTGCCGAAGTCAAAATAACGTTTCCCCTGTTGGTGTGCCCGGTCGATGGCGGTGTCAAACAGCAGGGTGAGGGCGTCGCAGGCTTTACCCTCGTCGTTGGCGGCGATATATTGGGTGTGGGTCACGGTGTCGGTGATATAGAGCAGCGTGCCGCCGACAGGGATGCCGTTGCGGTAAGCCATCATCAGGCGGATGTTGTCGGGGAAGCGTGCCGAGAGATGTTGCAACTCGGCCAGAGTGTGCACCGGGCGGGTGTCATACCTGTTGTCAAGCAGCTCTGACAGAATGGTGTGGAATGTCGTCAGGTCATCTGATTGTCTCACCTCGATACCGGCGTTGAGGGCTTTGCGCAGATTGCGGCGGGTGTTCTCGTTATATTCCACGGGCATCGAGAGGTCGACAGTGGATGAAATATTGACGGTGGTCGTGACTGCACCTTCGAGAAAAAGGGCATAGCGATCCTCCTGGGCAGGCAGTCGGTCATAGATGGTGGGGATAGCCTTGTATATCAGCTTTTTCAGTCCGAGGTCACGATAAAATGAGCGTATCGCCCTCATGGCCTCGATGACGGTCATTACATCGGTTTTGACGCCCAGCAGCAGGCCGCCATAGGTCAGTCCGCCGTGAGAGATGGCGGTATCGCCCGAGATATTGGCCGGCAGCAGGGCGATGGTGCGTCCTTTGTCGTCACGCAGTATCAGTGACCCGTCGTTAAACCTGTCGTGGTGATAATCCATATATCCGCGCAGGTGCATAAAGGTGGCGTTGCGTGATTTTCTGACAAAGTCATCCCATAGCTGAGAGTGGTCGGGGGTATATAATGTGGCTGAGATCATGGTGTCGGAGAGGTTAAGGTTTAGAGGAGTGGCGGGTGAGCTGTGCGCCTATAAGCGAGATCAGCAGCGACGTCAGGAGTATGGCGCAGATGACGGTGACAAGGTCGCTCCACTGCATCACCACGGGGTAATGGTCGATGGTCATCATCGCGGGATTGGTGGAGTTGAGTTTTATCCAGCCGAAATGTTGCTGACCTAATGAGAGCAGCGCTCCGATGACCACGCCGGTGACCCCTCCGGCAACGGTGATCAGCCACCCCTGGTTGGCGAAGATACCTCTGATAAGCGAGGGGGGCGCGCCCATGGCTGAGAATACGGCCATATTCTTCTCTTTCTCGACGACCATCAGCGAGAGTGTCGAGATGATGTTGAATGACGCGACGGCGAGTATAAAGAGGAGCATCACGAAGGTTATCCATTTCTCGACCGAAATGATGCGGCGGGCGTCGGCTTCCTGGCCGAGTCGGTCAACGACCTCGGCACCGGGGGGAAGCCGGCGTGAAATTTCTGATTTGAGTTCATCGAGAGGTGTGTCAGGCGATGAGGGCCAAAGGGCTACACCGTTAGCCTCGGTGGTATAGTCGAGCAGGTCGCGGGCGACCTCGAGGGGGATGACGAGCATATCACGGTCTTGCTCTTCCTGTTCGACCTGATAGACTCCGGTGACGGTCAGGGAGTCGCCGCGGAATGCACCCGAGGGGTTGGCGGGGTTGACGCGGGCCCGTCTCACCGGTTCGTAGATGTTTATGATGTCGGTGACCGGGCCGTCGATGTTTTGGCGCAGGGCCGCGCCGGGGCGCAGGTTGAGATTGATGGCGACGCCGACCGAAACGGTCGCGCCGGCGGGGTCGAGGTTACCGTCGACAAGGATGCGATAGAGGCCCGAGGCCTCGATGGCGGCGGGGGGGAGTGCCCTGAGCATGACGGGCATCTGTCCGCCATCTGCTACGGCAAAGGCCTGCTCGTCGATCATAGGGGCAGATACCTTGATGCGGGGGATGGTCAGCAATGCCTGCGCGAGTGAGTCGGCATCGGTGATGATGCGGCCATCGATCATCCTCACCAGCAGCGGCGGGTTGAAGTTTGAGGTCTTGTGGTCGACAAGCTGCGCAAAGCCGTTAAACACCGACAGCACGATGATCATCGCTGCGGCAGCGACAGCTACACCGGCCATCGAGACCCCCGAGATTATATTGACGGCCCCGTGACTCTTGCGTGACAGCAGATAGCGCAGTGCGATTCGCAGTGACAGCATAGACCCGGTTATTTATTGGTGAGCGTTATTGTTGGTGATAACTGTTGGCGTATCCACAGGGCTGCCTCAGGCCCGATACAAAAAATTAGGTCAAGCACCGACAGGTGGCCCAAAAACCCAAACCGCTCAGCCCGCGGCTGCCAGTAGGGGGTCTGTATCGGGGCGCGCTCGCCCCAGCTCTCAGACCGGCCCCGGCACTCAGACCGGTTGAGACCCGCCGGTTGAGACCCGGTCGCGGGTGTTGGCGGTGTCGCGGCGAGCTCGCCTCGATAGGCAGGCGGGGAGAGGAGCAACACCCCGGCGATCTCTTGCTCGACGGCTTGATTGAGTGCCGCTACGGAGGGGAAGCGGTCGACCGTCTCGCGCGAGATGTAGGGGAGAAAGCGGTCGATATAAAACTCAAAGAAGGGGGTGCGCCCATAGGCCGACTCGAGCGATACCCGGTGTACGTGCCACCACTGGCCGTGCTCGCTGATGCGCACGTCTTGCCAGGTGGCGTGAGGTATGCCATGGGGCTTGACGATCGGCAGCGTCAGGGTCAGCGGGCCGTTGACATCGGCGATCGTATAGCGGTGTATCTCTTTGTGTCGTTTGTCAAAGAGGGAGTCAACGGTGGCGGGCATCCCGGCGGCGCGTCGTATCCAGTGGTCGACCGACCCGAAGTATCTTGGCAGTGCTGATTCCATGGCGCAGGACGGCTCAGTCGTCGGGGTTGGCGTCCTTGAGGATACGGTTCCAACGGATCTTGCCGTCAAACCATCCCTTATCCTGGTCAAACGAGATGAGCACTCTCACGGGTGTGCCGACGATATGGTCTTCGGGCACGAATCCCCAGTATCGCGAGTCGAGCGAGTTGTCGCGGTTGTCACCCATCATGAAGTAGTAATCCATCTTGAATGTGTAGGTGTCACGCGGCTCACCGTCAATATAGAGATGACCGTCACGGAAGTCAGCCGTCGGGTTATCTTCATACACCCTGATGGCGCGGCCATAGATATCCCAGGCGGCTTGATTGATCTTCATGACCATCCCTTTGGAGGGGATGAGCAGGCCGTTCTCGCCGCCGTAGTCGGCGCGTGTCCAGTCGGCCGAAATCGACTCGGGGAAGAGTGAGTAGACTGTCTCGGGGACTGGTTGCTGACGCTCGATCTTGCCGATGCGCGGACTCTCCCGGGCGGCCTCGACCATCGCGGCGGTCATCGGCGAGACGTATATAGGCGGCACGGTGCCGTCATCGTTTATGTGATAACCCAGCAGTTGTAGCTGCTCGGGGGTGACTCCGCTCAGATCGGCCAGACCACGGTCGAGCACGGGGATACCCATCTGCTCAAACTCCTCATCGGTCAGCGGAGTCCCGTTGACTTGATAGAAGTAGTTAAACTGCACATTCTCAGGCACGATCTCAAACGGTTTGCCGTCGATATATATCACCCCGTCGACGATCTTGATGCGCTGGCCGGGGAGACCTACACAGCGCTTGACATAATTCTCGCGACGGTCTACCGGACGCCATATCTTCTTGCCAAACTCCTCTGTCTCCATCCCTAACAGAGCCTCACCTTTGAGTTTCTTGAGGGTGTAATAGTCGGGGTTTGAAACCTTTGACATGACCGTGTCGCCGGCGGGGAAGTTGAAGACGACGATGTCGCCGGCCTCGACGCTGCGGCGTCCTTTGAGGCGTTTATATCCCAGCGAGGGTGAGTCGAGATAGCTCTTCCCCAGCCCGAAGGGGAGCTCGTTGTGCACCAGCGGGAAATAGACCGGAGTCATCGGTACGCGCGGCCCGTAGGCGGTCTTGTCGACAAAGAGGTAGTCGCCCGTCAGCAGCGTCTTCTCAAGCGACGATGACGGTATCTGATAATTCTGCCCGATAAAGGCAAATATGAAGTAAACCAGCACCACGGCATAGACGATTGCATCGATCCATGACATGACGCTCTTGACCAGAGGGTTCTTTGACTTCTTCCACCACGTAAAGGGGATATACCCGGTGATGTAAATGTCAAACAGCAGTATGCCGAGGAGCAACAGCCATGGTGAGCCCATCCATATCACCCATAGCAGGAAGAGAATAAAGACGATGCCGAATCTCACCCAGCGTGTAGGTTTGTTATCTTTGACACGGCGGATAAAATCGGCCTTGAGGTCTTTTGACTGGTTCATTACAGATTATCGTTATTTAGATTTGACCGAGAGTATAGAGCGATAGCGGGCCGGATCGTGCAGCACGACGGCGGCCGAGTCGACATCTCTGTCGGTCTTGAGTGTCTGGATTATAGAGCCGCGCGTACCGTGCCAGCGCATCACCATCTCGGGGCCGAGATATGTCTCGATGAGCTTGCGGTTGAGGTCGAGGTCATGGTTGAGGTCATGACGCAGCAGGTCACGCAGGGCGTTGATGCGCGCCTTGACGGTGTCGTTGAGATACCCCTCGGTCTCTGCTGATTTTTCAAGCTGGTCGAGCACCATCTCGCAGGCGCGGTCATATTTGAATTTGTCGGGGTCGATAAAACGCTTAAACTCGCTGAATATAGTGTCGGTCACCTCAAAATCCTCGGCGGGCACACCCACGGGATGAGCGGCGGCATAGCGGTTGGCGAAGTCAAAGCTCCAGCCATCGCGCACGATGTTATAGACCAGACGGTTACCCTCGGGGTAAGTGACCTTGACGTCAGGGGTGATACCGCCGCCGTCACGTACCTCACGCCCGGCGCGGGTATGCCACACGGTGGTGAGAGAGTCGGGGATACGGGCCACCGTGCCGTCGGGGTTGCGGTGACTGTAATCTATCGCCTGGATGAGACGTCCCGAGGGGATGTAATATTTGGCGACGGTGACTTTCATCAGGCCGTTGTAAGGGATGGGGCGGGTAGATTGCACCAACCCCTTGCCGAATGAGCGTTCGCCCACGATAATGCCGCGGTCGAGGTCTTGTATAGCACCGGTGACGATCTCAGAGGATGATGCCGATGAGCCGTTGACGAGGATCGCCAGCGGTATCTCGGTGTCGACCGGTTTGGCGGTAGTCTTGTAGACGCGCTCGTTGACCTGTCCTTTGCCGCGGGTACGCAGCACCTCGGTGCCCTTGGGTACAAACAGACCGACGATCTGCACGGCGCTCTCAAGCAGACCGCCGCCGTTGTTGCGCAGGTCGAGTACGATCGACTTTACACGCGGGTCGCTCTTGAGGTCGAGCAGCGCATCCTTGACGGCCTGGAAGCTCTTTTCGTTAAAGGTCGTCAGCTGTATGTAACCGATGTCGTCGCGCACCACGCCATAATAAGGCACCGGATCGACATCGATCTTCTCGCGGGTGATCTCAAAGCTTAGGGTGGTGTCAGACAATTCACGTGAGCCGTAGGGGCGGCGCACGGTGACGTTAACCTTTGTTCCGGCCTGACCGCGCAATTTCTTTGAGATGACGTCTGAGCTCATTGAGGTGACTGTGTCGCCGTCGATGGTGATGAACACGTCACCCGGTATCAGCCCCGCACGTATGGCCGGACTGTTGGGACGCGGCTCAGAGACGAATGTCTTGCCGTCACGGGTGCCGATATATGAGCCGATACCTCCGTATTCGCCTGTCGAGATGGTCATAAAGTCGGCCTGCTCGCTCTCGGGGATATACTCTGTGTAGGGGTCTATCTCATCGAGCATAGCGGCGATGGCCGTGTTGATCGACTTGTCGACATCAATAGAGTCGACATAGCTGGTCTGTAGATTTTTGTAGACAGCGGTGAATATATCGAGGTTGCGTGATATGTCATTCTTGGGGCTGCGCGTGACGGCGCCGGCCATCATGGCGGCCGCCGAGATGCCGGCGAGTATTACGGGGAGTTTTCTCATCTTTGGATGGTGTCTGTTTTGAGGTGATAGCACGGCGCAAGGTAACAGACCGCGCGCCGGTATCGACACGCGAAGTTACAACAATTTGTGGCAATCCGACAAACGGATTGCCACAAATTAAGTTAAATTACCGTCAGGGAGTCTCTTACACCCTCCCCGGCGGTGAGATTTTATCATCGGGTGACTCGGGACATTGATCCCGGAATCATTGGCAATGATCTGATCAATGGCAGTGGCCCGAGCCGCAGCAACCGTCTGAGCAGCCGCCATCCTTGTCATCGCCGCAATGGTCATGGTCACAACCGCAACCGCATCCCTGAGCGGGTTGCAGCTCCTCGGGGGTGGCGTCGCGCACGGCCAGAATCTTACCGTCAAAGCGCACGGCCTTGCCGGCCAGGGGGTGATTAAAGTCCATTTTGACCTTGTCATCGGTCACCTCTTTGACCAGACCGTTGATACGGTAACCGTCGGCGGTCATCATTGGCACGAGTTCGCCGGGCTTGATAGCCTCTGCGTCAAACTTGCCGTCGATCAGGAAGAGGTCTTTGTCGAGGGTCACGATCTGCTCGGGATCATAAGGGCCGAAAGCCTCGTCGGCAGTAGCGGTGACATTAAATTTCTCATCTTTCTCAAGACCGTCGATGGCTTTCTCGAGGGGAGCGATCACGCCGCGTGTTACGCCGAAGATGATCTTCTCGGGATCGTTGACGTCGGTCTGATGTACGAGTTTTTCGGTGCCGTCGGGCTCGACTGCATAGAGGTCATAGCCGAGTTCGACATATTTTCCGGGTTTAATCTTTTCCATGTCTGTTGATATTTAAGTTGTTGATAATCTTGTTGTCATGCAGCGGGGTTCTCTGAGAGTATCTCGTTGAGGATAGCTACGGCGGTCTCGACGTTGGGCACGTTCTGAAACGCAAATGACCGTTTCTCGCCGTTCTGTCTGATCTTGACCGTCGAGATATGATTCTGGACATACCTCAGCATCCGGCCGAACATCGGCGAGTTGTAATAAGCCTCATTCTGCGAGTCGACAAAGTAGGTGTACATCACCCCTTGCTTGAGGGCCACCTTCTCGATGCCGAGACTGCGTGCCAGACGGCGCAGACGCGGTACGCGCGTGAGTTCGGCGGCTTCGGGCGGTATCTTGCCGAAACGGTCGATGAGGCGCGAACGGAACTCGTGTATATCCATCTCGCGCTCCATCGAGTCGAGCTCGCGATAGAGCGCTATGCGCTCGCTCTCCTGCGGCACATACCAGGCAGGGAGTAGCAGCTCGAGATCGCTCTCGATGACGCAGTCGGCGACAAACTCGGTGTTTGCGGCGGCGTCGGCGTCGGGGCTCTCTTGCTGATTATTAAACGTCGAGGCGAACTCTTCGGTTCGCAGCTCGGTCACGGCCTCCTTGAGAATTTTCTGATAGGTCTCATAGCCCAGATCGGCAATAAAACCGCTCTGCTCGGCCCCTAACAAGTTACCGGCGCCGCGGATGTCGAGATCCTGCATGGCGATATGTATCCCCGAGCCGAGGTCTGAGAAGCTCTCGATGGCCTGGAGGCGGCGCCGTGCGACCGGTGTCAGGGGGTTGCCGGGGGGCACCATCAGGTAGCAGAATGCCTTGCGGTTGCTGCGTCCCACTCGTCCGCGCAGCTGGTGCAGCTCAGAGAGGCCGAAATTCTGCGCGTTGTTGACTATCATCGTGTTGACGTTGGGCATATCTATGCCGCTCTCGACGATGGTGGTGGCCAGCATCACGTCATAGTCGTGGTTGGTGAAGTCGATGATCGCCTGCTCGAGTTTCTCGGGGGGCATCTGACCGTGGGCCACGATGGTGCGGGCGTCGGGCACGACGCGCTTGACCATCTGCTCGAGCTGCATCAGCCCCTCGATGCGGTTGTTGATGATAAACACCTGGCCGTTGCGCGACATCTCAAAGTTGATGGCCTCGGCCAGCAGGTCGTCGGTGAGAGTGTTGACCGAGGTGAGGATGGGGTAACGGTTTGGCGGCGGTGTGGTGATCGACGACAGGTCGCGCGCCCCCATGAGCGAGAATTGCAGGGTGCGGGGTATCGGGGTGGCCGACATCGTCAGGGTGTCGACCGACACCTTGAGCTGTTTGAGTTTCTCTTTGACGGCTACGCCGAATTTCTGCTCCTCGTCGATGACCAGCAGGCCGAGATCTTTGAATTTCACATCTTTACCTACCAGACGGTGGGTGCCGATGAGTATGTCTATCTTGCCGTCGGCCAGGTCGCGCAGTATCTCTTTAGACTGTTTGGCGGTGCGGGCGCGCGAGAGATAGTCGACCCTGACGGGGAAATCCTTGAGGCGGTCGCGGAATGTGTTGAAATGCTGATAGGCCAGCACCGTCGTGGGGACGAGTACTGCCACCTGCTTGCCGTCGGTGGCGGCTTTGAACGCCGCACGTATGGCGATCTCGGTCTTGCCGAAACCGACATCGCCGCATATCAGGCGGTCCATCGGTCGGTCGCTCTCCATATCGGCCTTGACATCGCGGGTGGCGGTGAGCTGATCGGGGGTGTCCTCATAGATAAACGATGCCTCGAGCTCATGTTGCAGATAGCTGTCGGGCGAGTAGCTGAATCCTTTCTCCTCCTTGCGGGCGGCGTAGAGTTTTATCAGGTCGCGGGCGATATCCTTGAGTTTCTTCTTGGTCTTCTCCTTCATCCGGTTCCACGCCCCCGAGCCGAGCTTGTTGACGGCGGGTTCGACCCCCTCTTTACCGCGGTATTTGGCGAGCTTGTGCAGGGCGTGTATCGACACGAAGATGCAGTCGTTGTTTTTGTAGATGAGCTTGATCATCTCCTGGGTCGTGCCGTTGACCTGAGTGCGCAGCAGACCGCCGAACTTACCGATGCCGTGGTCGACATGTACGATATAGTCGCCGGGCTCGATGGCCGACAGCTCTTTGAGCGACAGGGCCAGTTTACCCGACCGCGCGCGGTCACTCTTGAGCGAATATTTGTGGAATCGGTCGAAGATCTGATGGTCGGTAAAGAGACAGCGCCGCGCGGTAGGGTCGACAAACCCCTCATGCAGGGTTGCCGACACGGGTGTGAAGGGTATCGTCTCGGCGCGGTCCTCAAAGATAGCATCGAGTCGGGCGGCCTGTTTCTGTGAGTCGGTGAGGATATAGAGCGTGTAGCCCTCGTCGAGAAACTTGGTGAACGAGGCCGAGATGAGATCAAAATTCTTGTGATAAAGCCCCTGTGGCGAGCAGCCGAAATCTATCGCGCTCTCTGATGTGACGGGCGGGGTCGCGGCTGTGTAGACCAGTCGGGTGAATTTGTCAAGCCGGGCGATGAAACGCGCCGGGTCTACCAGCTGTTTCATTGCCTGCGTGTCACCCTCGCCCGCTATCATCGCCGAGGTCGAGAAGGTGTCGGCGGCGATTGCCTCGATGCGTCGGGTCAGACGCTCTTTGTCGGCCATGGCTATCACGGTGTCGGCAGGGATAAAGTCGAGCAGGCTCTCGCCACCGTCATCGTCGGCGATGTTGGCGGTGATCGATACCGAGTCGGCCTTGCGCTCAGACAGCTGGGTCTCGATATTAAAGGCGCGTATCGACTCTATCTCGTCGCCAAAGAGGTCGATGCGAAACGGCAGCTCGGCCGAGTAGCCGAATATATCGACTATCGACCCGCGGATGGCGAAATGCCCCGGCTCATAGACATAATCGACCTTTTCAAAGCCGTTGTCGATAAGCCAGCGGCGCGTCTTGTCGAGGTCTATCTCCTTGCCCACGGTCAGGGTTATGGTCTTGTCAGACAGGGTGGCGCGCGAGGCGACTTTCTCGGCCATCGCCTCGGGACAGGTGACGACAAACCGCAGCGCCGGGTCGGTGGTCCAATGGCTCAGCGCCTCGGTGCGGAGTATCTGCTGAGGGGGATCAACCTGGCCGTAACGGATATCGCGCTTATACCCCGAGGGGAAGATCATCACCGCGCTGTCACCCAATATCTTGACCAGGTCGTTATAGAGATAGCCGGCATCATCCGGCGAGTCGGCCACCAGCAGCGCGGGCACATTGTCGCCCGCTTTACGCGCCGGCTTGAGCTTGAGGGCCATGGCGGCGAAAAGCATTGCCGGGGATGACCCGGCCAATCCGCCGAGCGTCACTGAGTTACCCTCGCGGGCCAGTTGCAGCGCCCGGGTCATCGCCCCCTCACGAGCCTTGGTCAGGAAATCGCGGGCGAGGGCCTCGAGCGGGTATGGGGCGGATGTCTCTTTTTTATCTGATGCCATAGGGTAGGAGCTTTAATCTACAAAGATAGTGATTTTCGGCCACACGGCATAACGGTGACAGAGATTTGACAGAGATTTGGCACGGGGGTAAGGGTGAATTAAGAAATTTGTTCGCGCGCGGACACCTATATTAGAGGAATTTTTGTAACTTTGCGGGATAAACACAGGCACACCGGAGTGCCGTGTATGGTAAAAATTGACAAATACGTCAAATTCACAATAAACTGTTTTTCTAAACCAATTATGAGTAAAGAAAAAAAATTCCTTACCTGTGATGGTAATCAGGCAGCGGCCCACGTCTCCTATATGTTCTCGGAGGTTGCCGCCATCTACCCCATCACCCCCTCGTCGACCATGGCTGAATATGTCGATGAATGGGCTGCGGCAGGTCGCAAGAACATTTTCGGCGAGACTGTCCTGGTCCAGGAGATGCAATCTGAGGGTGGCGCCGCCGGTGCCGTCCACGGTTCACTCCAGGCCGGTGCGCTCACCACAACCTATACCGCATCGCAGGGTCTGCTGCTGATGATCCCCAACATGTATAAGATAGCAGGCGAGCAGCTCCCCTGTGTCTTCCACGTGTCGGCCCGTACACTGGCCAGCCATGCGCTGAGCATCTTTGGTGACCATCAGGATGTGATGTCTGTGCGTCAGACCGGTTTCGCCATGCTCTGCGAGGGGTCAGTACAGGAGGTTATGGATCTGGCCGGTGTCGCCCACCTGGCATCTATCAAGGCATCTATCCCCTTTGTAAACTTCTTTGACGGCTTCCGCACCAGCCACGAGATCCAGAAGATCGAGCTGGTAGAGCAGGATGAGCTCGCTCCGCTGCTTGACCGCGAGGCACTTGCCCGCTTCCGTCAGCGCGGCCTCACCCCCCAGGCTCCCGTTTCACGCGGTATGGCCGAGAACGGTGACGTGTTCTTCCAGCACCGCGAGGCTTGCAACACCGCCTATGACAACATCGCCGATGTCGTCGAGGAGTATATGGATAAGATCTCTGAGATCACCGGCCGCAAATACGGTCTGTTCAACTATTACGGAGCCGAGGATGCCGAGCACGTCATCATCGCCATGGGTTCGGTGACACAGGCCGCCCAGGAGGCTATCGACTTCCTCCTCGAGAAAGGTGAGAAGGTAGGTCTGGTGTCGGTACACCTCTATCGCCCCTTCTCGGCCAAGCACTTCCTCGCCGCTGTCCCCAAGACCGCCAAGCGTATCGCAGTGCTTGACCGCACCAAAGAACCCGGTGCAACCGGCGAACCCCTCTTCCTCGACGTCAAGGAGTGTTTCTATGGTAAAGAGAACGCCCCCCTCATCGTCGGCGGCCGCTACGGTCTGGCCTCAAAGGATACCACCCCGGCACAGATCATCGGCGTATTCGAGAACCTCGCCCTGCCCATGCCCAAAGATCACTTCACCGTCGGCATCGTCGATGACGTGACCTTTACATCGCTCCCCCTCCCCGAGGAGATCGCCCTTGGCGACAAGTCGACATTTGAGGCAAAATTCTACGGTCTCGGTGCAGACGGTACGGTCGGCGCAAACAAAAACTCTGTCAAGATCATCGGTGACAACACCGACAAGTATTGCCAGGCATACTTTGCTTATGACTCAAAGAAATCGGGCGGTTTCACCTGCTCGCACCTCCGCTTCGGCGACGCGCCCATCCGCTCGACCTATCTGGTCAACACCCCCAACTTCGTCGCTTGCCACGTACAGGCCTACCTGCATATGTATGACGTGACCCGCGGTCTGCGCGACAACGGTACTTTCCTGCTCAACACTATCTGGGAGGGTGAGGAGCTGGCCAAGAATCTCCCCGCCAAGGTCAAAAAATATTTCGCCGACCACAACATCACCGTCTACTATATCAACGCCACCAAAATCGCTCAGGAGATCGGGCTGGGCAACCGCACCAACACCATCCTGCAGAGCGCATTCTTCCGCATCACCGAGGTTATCCCCGTTGACCTCGCTGTCGAGCAGATGAAGAAGTTCATCGTCAAGAGCTACGGCAAGAAGGGTCAGGATGTGGTAGACAAGAACTATGCAGCCGTTGACCGTGGCGGCGAGTACAAGAAACTCGACATTGATCCCGCATGGAGCAACCTCGAGGTTCCCGCTCCCGCACCCAACGACGATCCCGAGTTCATCAACAAGATCGTGCGCCCCATCAACGCTCAGGACGGCGACCTCCTCAAAGTTTCTGACTTTGTGGCTAACGCCGACGGTACATGGCACAACGGCACCGCCGCATACGAGAAACGCGGTGTGGCAGCTTTTGTCCCCGAGTGGAACGCCGAGAACTGTATCCAGTGTAACAAGTGTGCTTACGTCTGCCCCCACGCCGCCATCCGTCCCTTCCTGCTCGATGCCGACGAGATGAAGAACGCTCCCATGGCCGAGGATCAGACACTCCCCGCCATCGGCAAGCAGTTTACCGGCATGCGCTTCGTGCAGGCTGTCGACGTACTCGACTGTCTCGGATGCGGCAACTGTGTTGACGTCTGCCCCGGCAAGAAGGGCGTGAAAGCTCTCGAGATGAAACCCCTCGAGACACAGCTCGCCGTACAGGCCGAGTGGGACTACTGCGTCAAGAACGTATCGTCTAAGCAAGACCTCATCGACATCAAGGCCAACGTCAAGAACTCACAGTTTGCCACCCCGCTGTTTGAATTCTCGGGTGCATGCTCTGGTTGCGGCGAGACACCCTATGTCAAGCTCATCTCACAGCTCTATGGCGATCACGAGATGGTAGCCAACGCCACCGGTTGCTCGTCAATCTACTCAGGCTCAGTGCCCTCGACACCCTATACCACCAACTTCCGCGGTCACGGTCCCGCATGGGCCAACTCACTCTTTGAGGACTTCGCCGAGTTTGGCCTCGGTATGACCATCGCCAACGAGAAGATGCAGACACGCCTGACCGAGCTGATGAAGAAAGCTCTCACCTGCGACTGCTGCTCAGACGAGATCAAGGCACAGGCTCAGAAGTGGCTCGACAACAGCAATGATCCCCAGGCTACCCGCGAGGTTTACGAGACCATCGTACCTCTGTGCGCCACCTGCACCTGCGACATCTGCAAGGGTATCGTCGACCTCAAGGGCTTCATCGTTAAGCGTAGCCAGTGGATCATCGCCGGTGACGGTGCCGCCTACGACATCGGCTTCGGCGGTCTCGACCACGTGCTCGCTTCGGGCAAGAACGTCAACATCCTCGTGCTCGACACAGAGGTTTACTCAAACACCGGCGGTCAGGCCTCTAAGGCTACCCCCATCGGTGCCATCGCCAAATTTGCCGCTGCCGGCAAGCGCATCCGCAAGAAAGACCTCGGTCTGATCGCCACCACATACGGATATGTCTATGCCGCACAGGTAGCCATGGGCGCCGACCAGGCACAGACCCTCAAGGCCATCCGCGAGGCAGAGGCATACGACGGCCCCTCGATCATCATCGCCTACTCACCCTGTATCAACCACGGCCTGCGCTCAGGCATGGGTAAATCACAGGCCGAGGAAGCCAAAGCCGTAGAATGTGGTTACTGGCATCTGTGGCGTTACAATCCCGTGCTCGAAGAGGAAGGCAAGAACCCCTTCTCGCTCGACTCAAAGACCCCCGATTGGGACAAGTTTGAAGACTTCCTCAAAGGTGAGGTACGCTACGCATCAGTGCAGAAGCAATACCCCGCCGAGGCAGCCGAGCTCTTTGACGCCGCCAAAGCCAACGCCCGCTGGCGTTACAACAACTACCTCCGCCTGGCCCAGACCCAGTGGGGAGTAGAGCCCGACCCCATCGTCAAGTAACATCGACCCTAACCCGGCCGATAACATAGGTTAACCGGGCTTCCCGATAACCCCCCGATAATCAAGAGGCTGTGTCAAATGAACTGCACCCCAAAAGTTAGACAAAAAACTTTTGGGGTGCT
>CAMWLR010000024.1 GCA_947175215.1 uncultured Porphyromonadaceae bacterium | reverse complement strand
CCTGGATGTACTCTCGTGCGAGCCCCCCGACCTTGAAAATCCGCTGCTGTATGCCCGCAACTGCTACGTTACCCCTCACATAGGCGCAGTCACCTTTGAGGCCCGCAAGCGGCTGATCGACATCGCGGTGTCGAACTTAGATAATTATCTTGCCGGCACGCCCGTCAACGTCGTCGACTGACCACGATAATATTAGTCGGGCAGTGGTTGCTATAACCGCGGCCCGACTAATGTTGTATTATGGACGGGGTGGGGGATCTGTGGATTTTTGGGTGAAGGTATTGGTAGATTTGGGAATAAAACGTAAATTTGTGACGGCTTAAAGGATTTATGCAGATATGAAACATACCCCGAAATTTCAGGAAACGCCGTTGAACTTTTCGCAGTTGTCGGTGCTGAAAAAGGTAGTTGACGAATATATCCATCTGGGCGATGACTATATTCTCACACGTGTTACGTCGTCAAACTCTAAGTTCGAGGCGCCGGTGGCCCGGCGTTTTGACGGGATGACCATGTGTATCTGTGTCAAGGGTAATCTCAAGATTATCATCAATCTCGATGAGATCGAGGTGCCGCCAAACTCTCTGTTGTTCATACCGCCCGAGACGGTGTTTAAGCCTGTCGACTGGGTGGGTGAGGAGCTTGAGGCTTATCTGCTGTTCCTGTCTAACCGTTTTGCGCATGATATTAATATTGATCTCAACGCGATAAATACCTCGATTTTCACCCCCTCGTCTCTTGTGCTGCAACTTGATGAGGATAAGATCAGCCTGTTGCTGCGTTACTTTGATCTGCTTCACCTCAATGCTATCGAGCAAAACAACTATAACCGCAATATAGCCCGTTCGCTGGTCTCGGCGGCGGGTTATCAGATAATGGCCTATGGTGAAGAGGCCGCCGATCGCGAGGCTGCTGCTCATAGGCCGGGGTCTCGCAAACTGACCTATGTCCGCAAGTTTCTGCGTCTGGTCAGACAGCACCATCGTCAGGAGCGTGCGATAAGTTTTTATGCCGACAAGATGTTTATCTCCTCTAAATATCTCTCGCTGGTGATCAAAGAGACGACCGGTAAGTCAGCCTGTGAGTGGATCGACCAGTATGTTATACAGGAAGCCAAGAATCAGCTGCGCTATTCGGGGAAAAACGTTCAGCAGATAGCCTATGAACTCAACTTTACCAACCAGTCATCATTCGGCAAATACTTCAAGAACCTCACCGGGATGTCACCCACCGCATTCCAAAGTATTCACTGAGATATCCCCTCAAAGAGAAACCGCCCCGCAGTCTGTGACGATTGCGGGGCGGCCCGTTCAGGATTTAATATTCCTGCCGGAGGTTATTTTACGATCACTTTTGCAGTGACCATACCGGCCTTGACGATATAGACGGCGGGAGCAACGGTCAGGCGGAGATCGCCGACGGTGTGGCTCATGAGCTTACCGTCTACGGTAACGATGCTTACGGGGTTGTTCTCAGCACCGCTCACCACTATGTCACGACCCTCCACTGCGATCTTGACACCGGTCGCCATGGCGATCGCATCGACAGACGAACGTGTCAGTACCAGCGGGTTAGAGAGCTCAGAGTCTCCCTCGACATAGTGAGCCTGTACATGATATTTATGTGCAGTGCCTACAACAGCGTCTTTATCAAGATACTCACCCTCGACGACAGTCTCGTCATTGATCTTCACGCCGTCACGATATACATCATATCCGACGAGAGTCAGCAGATTGTTGAGAGGATCGGGGGTATAGGTCACATCATCGACCATCAGCAGGAACTGGCCTTTGGCACGCGAACGGATAGCGAAGTGCATTGCACCCTCGGGGAGCTCGACGCTATATTCGGTCCAGGTATCCGTGAGTTTTTTGATCATCATCAAAGACTGATAAGCCTCATAGACATTCTCATCTTCGAGCGGAGTGTACAATACCTCGATAGCATCACCGATAATCAACACATCACCCTTAGCCATAAACTTAAGAGTCTGTGCCTCACCTGTCAGTTTGGGAGACACGGCCCAGTCATCGGCCTGACTGCCGTCACGGGGGTAGAGGGCCACGAGGCACTGCTCACCGGTGGCTGAGGCAGCCTTAGGATCATGCGGGAACAGATCCACACCTCTCCAGACAAACCAACCGGCAGGTTCATAACCGATAATTGAAACTCCGAGGAAACCGCCATTGACAGCGCCGTCGACGTCAAACATAGCCCAGCCGTCGATCTCTTTAGCCCAGGGCGCAAAATCCTCAAAGCTCTCGGTTACCTCCTCTTTAGGAAGTGACTCTGCCGAGTAAGGTGTCCACATCAATACATTACCCTCCTCGATAGACTCACCGGTGAGATCATCGACGGCCTTTAGTTTTGAGAGATTGCGTTTGACTACGATCTCAGAGGTGACATTATTCTCGGGAGTCTCGTCACCGGCAAACTCAACCTCAGCGCTGTAAGCAGTTTCGGGATCATTAAAGTAAGTCAGGACACTATTAAATGTCAGACTAACGGTCTCGTCAGAGGGCAGCGATGCAACCTGCATGGTCTTGACAGGTTCGCCATCTTGATAAAGCGTGATCTCAAAGTTTTCGGCAGTCTGTGCGGCAACATTCTCAACAGCAAGTTTTACCTCAAACTCTTCACCCTCATTGACCGATGAGGGAGCTGAGAACTCTCTGATTACGAGGTCTTTCATCGCCTTTTGTGCTACCTGCATAACATCAATGGCGGTTATGCGGTGGTTGACTACATGAGCGCGGAATACTACCTGAATAACCTTCCCTTTGTACTGATCGAGGTCTACGCGGATACGATTCCACCCTAATTTGGGCATATCCTCAGGGTTAACGGTCTTAACGGTTGTAGTCTGATCGCCGTCAATAATCATCACGTCAAGAGTGTTGGCATACTCACTGCCAATCTTATTGATGTAGAATGACAATTCGGGCATACCCTCGTTGTCGATCTTGATCTTACCTGTAAAGAGGTCGGCATAATCGCCGGGGGTGTCACCCATGCAACCCTCAAAATAACCGTCACCGTCTGCACTTGCCAAACCGGTATCTTCAGAGCTATAGTAATACCATTGGGCAGAGTTATATACGGCATTATAGAGGAGATAGTTCTCGAAGTCAAGAAGATTGCTGTAACGAACGGGCATCTCATAAGCCGCTCCGAGAGGAATCATCGGACTGGCGGTTTTTGTCTCAGACTCAAGACCGCGGTTAAACGCTGAAACGCCGAAATCTACACACTGCTGTACCTCGGGATGCTCGAGAGCCTGGAATGTAGCGGTGGTGGCTGATACGGGCTCGGGTAACTTCTCAACAATCGAGGCTCCTTTACGGCCATAAACCATATAAGTCAGGTTAGAGGGAAGCAGAGGATTGTTCATTATATCGAGCAGAGGGGCATCCCAAGTCATGGTTACGACACCCGGCTCATCGGTCTCGACAATAGTCACATTGGTAGGTGCAAGAGGTGCATATGGCCCTACGTATACATTATCGGTAATTGATGTACCCGGATTATTCCCGCAAGACGATGTGACAGTGTAGTCGTAATAGCCTGCTTCAGCAGGGGTATCGGTAAACGTCACGGTTGCCCCCGGGGCAGCATTCATTGTGCCTACCTCCTCACCATCTCTGGCGAAAGTAAGAGTAACATCACCCTCGATAGGCTGATTCATGACAGTCAATGAGGGAGCTGTAACGGTGATATCAACCGACAAAGAGGCATCTGCGGCCGGAGTAAGTATAAGATTCTCCGGAGCAAGAGGTGACCCGGCATTCATGCCTTGGCTTATAGATAGCTCGCAAACAAAGAATCCTGATTTGCGCTTTAATGAAGTACCATGGATACCTACGTAATATACGCCGTCATTATCAGGCTTAATATATGCCTCAAGAATAGCCGGATCGCTATATCCATTCTCAAATTCGGTTAACGGGAGAATAACCGTGGTCATACCCTCGGGTGTAGGAGTTGTACCAAGAGAAATCTCAATCCGCTGTTCATAGTTAGTCCCCATCATGCTGTATGCGGTGCAAATCATCTGATAGGTCAGGCCACCCTCGAGCTGCAACTCGGGCGAGAACAGCCAATCATCCATATCATCCATACGCGATGCAAGATAACCGGCACCCGAGGGCTCGGCTGTCCAGGTGTTGCCGTCACCGTTGGCATCATAGACTGTAAAGGCCGGTGCATCAAAGAGAGTGCCATCTCTGAAGTCTTTAGTGAAAGGCATCTCGTAGGCGCCAAACCACAGATAGTCAGATGAGGCTGCTTCTGAGCTAAGACCGTTGCAGACGGCCTTTACATACCAATTAAAACCGACGCGACCACCTGGAATATCAATATGGAAGGTGTAAGATGTATCGGTAACTCCGCTGGCCAGCACGCCGTTTTCGTTAGAAATCTCGTATGTCATTTTATCGGCTGCGATATAACCACCGTCCGTGCCGGTTGTAACCGCATCCCAACTCAGGGTCACATTGCCGTCTGCTTCGTTATAGACAGCTGTAATATTCTCAGGCGCGGCGGGTGTGCCGTTACCGACATAGATCTTCTGCTTTACGCGACCGCCTTCACCAGCCTCGTTAGAGACGGCAAGTATAAGAGTCTTCTCGCCTGACTCGGTGTAGGTATATTCACCGTTAACGACAGCACCGGGCTGACCTGCGCCTTGGCCGATCACTTCACCTTTGTCAGTAAGTTTCCAACTGATCTCACCCTGAGCTGCTGCGCCCGAAGTCGTAACATCGGGGAGTGTGATGCTATATGACATAGTCATTGTCCCCTCAGGAGCAGACAACGTCAACTCGGGTGTGCCGGGAGCATTATCAGCTGCATCAAGGGGTAAGCTAAACATATCCATGAGCTGACCGGCATTAAATACACCTCTGACAGAGACAGCACCCGAGAGGACGTTTACCTCGAGAAGATAGCTGCTCTTACCGGCATCATCTAATGAAAAGACCAGCAGATTGCCGGTGATCGGGTTTATACATGATGCACTCTTATAACCGTTTACGCAGTCGACATCTTCGGCTATAACCTCGGTGTTACCGGTATTTTTGTCAATCTTCAACAGTACGCCTGCATTTGTGACGCCATAATACTGGCCCTCGGCATTCACGCCCAGGACAACACAGGCATCCTGGCTGTCAACATCCTTGATAGCGCGGCGGGTCATCGTCTCGTAATCGGCTTCGCCCCATACATAGCCCGTGCCGTTGTCATTATAAAAATATCCATAGTTGCGACCTGTAACTGGGTCTTTATCAACCTGCAGGGCCAATATACCTAAGTTCTCGGCGGTAATCTTAGTGCTGGGAAGCTGTCGGCAGTTAGCCAGGTCATATCTCGAGACCCATCCAGACATAAAATTTGTGCCGCTAAAAGAGGCCGTAGCACCGATAATGACTTTATCATCGCGATCATAGACCATGCCATAATTCATTGAGCCGCCAAACATGGCGATACGCTCAAAATTTTCATCCTGATTGGTCGGGATATAATAAAACGCGTTAGACGAGAGTCCGGGATAAGAGGCGGTTTCGCCTACAAGTTTGAAAGAGGTGCCTTCGGCTCTGAGGGGAGCTTGGACGGGAGACTGAATGACACCCTTCTTGATTTTTTTTGAGAAGATGGCGGAGGTCTGCGGGCCGGGCGCCGCCATCTTCATCACTTTCTCATAAGTCGTGGGGATTGCCGTGGGGTCAAGGGCCATATCCGCGAATACGCCACAGGTACCGTCAGGCGATGCCATGAAAGGCAATGGTGCGGCTGACAATTCACAGCTTAATGCCATGAATGTCCCCACCATTAAGGTAAAGACTTTTTTCATCTGATAAATGGATTATTATTGGATAAAGATAAATAGTAATATGCCATAGCGCACACTGTCTCTTCTGCAGTGTCGCATTACTTTAAGGTTAAAATGTAAGAGCGGTAATTGTGACAAGCCGCCAATCAGGCATGTCGGTCAGGTTCGGGTATATTCATAAGGATGCGGGCCTTAACATCAAGGGATCGGCTCACAGAGGTTATGTTTTTACAAGCAAATCGCATCCTTTTGTAATTTGATGTTGCAAATATAATATCCAATTACACCCTGCGCAAGTTAAATTTTGTTAAATCAATTAACTACCCCTATTTGTCTTATTAACTTAAAGCACATTGACTTAATGTGCCTATGATTTGTAATAATAAAACTATGCCGGAATATTCTCAATGCCATGATCTTGAATATCCCGGCATAGTCGGTGAGGTAAGCTCGCGTGATGCGTGCCGGTTTAGGGGGTTATTTCACGATTACTTTGGTCACGAGTGTGCCCGCCTTGACAATATATACGGCAGGCGCTACGGTGAGACGCAGATTGCCGGCGTTGTGCCTGATGAGCTTGCCGTCAACCGTAAAGATGCTTACGGTGTCGTCAGTTGCTCCGTCGATGACAATATCGCGGCCCTCGACAGTGACGGTGATATTCATGTCTGAAAGTGTGATGTCGACACCTGCGCCCGACAGGCTCACGGGGTTAGAGAGCTCAGAGTAACCCTCATGGTAGCGGGCAACCACATGATAGGTATGCTTGCCGGCGGGGGCCTCGGTGTCGAGATATTCACCCTCGGTGACAGGCTCGGCATTGATCTTCACACCGTCACGATATACGTCATATCCGATGAGTGTGGGGATGTCGAGATAGGGATTCGGGGTGAAGGTGACATCATCGATCATCAGCATATAGCAGTCGGTCGACATATAGCGGATGGCAAAGTGCATGGCACCGGCGGGCAGGGTCTCTTCATACTTAGTCCACTCGGCAGCGATCTGCGATGCAAGCCCGAGGCAGATATAATCGGCGGGGTCGGTCGAGTCCTCGGTGGTGTAATAGAGTTCAAACGAATCGCGGTAAGCGACGCTGAAACTCTTGGCGTAGAACGAGATGGTCTGCTGCTGACCCGACAGCAGGGGCGAGATAGCCCAGTCATCGTTGGGCTGCTTGTCATTGTTGAGCAGTGCTGCGAGATATTTCGTGCCGCTGTGGCCGTTAAACGGCGACTGTGTCATCAGGTACTCGTCTGCCCCCTGGTCAAAGACGATAAACGATGCGAGGGGGGTGTCGCCGGTGAGACCGGGGATGTCGGGGAGAGGCCAGAATACCTTGACCGGCATCTTGTCGACATCGACAAATGTCCAGTGGTTATATCCGTCGAGGGCCCATGAGGGTGCACCCTCAAATGTCTCGGTGATCTCGACAGGTTGCAGATCCTCGACAACATATTTGGTCCAGGTCAGATGCACGCCTCGGTCTGTCACCTCACCGGCAAGGTCGGTGACGGCGGGGAGATCGGTAACCTCACGAGTGACGGTGATCTCGGGGGTGGCGTTATTCTCGTCATCCTTATCGCCGTCAAAGATGATCTCGGCCGAGTAATGAGCCTCGACAGGGTCTTCATCAAAATATGAGATCATATCCTCAAAGTCGATCGTGGTCTTGGCGTCGGGGGCGATGCTCACGCCGTCGCGGGTGGCCACAAGGTCGCCGTCGCGATAGAGTGACACCTCATAATCCGAGGCATCGAGATAGCCGTAATTGGCTATCGTCAGGCTGAGGGGAAATTTCTCAGAGGGTCTGACAACGGCCGGGGCGGTGAGGCTGACGGCGGCGAGATCTTTGTCGGGGGTCTCCTTGACCATGATGGCGTCGACAAATGTGTAGGCCATCGATTTGGCGACGGCGCGTACCTGCACCTGCACGCTCTTACCCTTGTAGGCATCGAGCTTAAAGCGCACTTTGGTCCATACGCCGGTATCCATCTTGCTGTGCTGGGCATAGCCGATCGACTCGAGCCGGCCGTCGACGATGACAAACACCTGCAGGAAGTTGACATCAGAGTCGTTGAGTTTATAGGTATAGAATGACAGCTCGGGACGCTCGGCATCGGTCAGGTCGATCTTGCCGGTGAAGAGGTCACCGTAGAACTCCTGAGCGCCGGCATAGCAGCCGAAGTAATCGTCACCCTTGACGGGAGCGGGGGCGTCCTCGAGGTTACGGGGTGAGTAGAGACCCCAGATGGCAGACCCGGCTGCATTGATACCCATGATCTGAGTAGATAGTTCGGCGCTGCCGGTATAAAGGATCGGGAGCTTATAGGGGACGCCGGCCGGTATGACCTGTGAGTTGGCGGTGGCAGATGACTGCACGCCGCGGTTGTTGGCCCTCACAGCCACCTGTACAAACTCCTGTACCGACGGGTCGGCGAGAGCGTCAAAGGTGTATGAGTCGCCCGACACGGGTTGGTCTGTGACCTGATGGAGATTGCGGTCATCATCAATGGTATAGATGATATAGGTCAGAGCCGAGGGATCGAGCTGATTGCCGTTGATATCGACTGAGGGAGCTTGCCATGTCACAGTGACACGGCCCGGGGTCGAGGTCTCGGTGATCTCGGCCTTGACGGGGGCCTCGGGTGCATACGGGCCGACGTATACTGTGCCGCTGACGGCTGCACCGGGGGTCTCGCCGAGATATGGGGTGACGGTATAGGTATAGTCGCCTGCCGAGGGTAGGCCGTCAGTAAATGTCACGGCTGCACCGGGCTGTCCCGACAGAGTGGCGACGAGTTTGTCACCACGGGTGACTTTGGCGGTGATGTTGCCCGAGAGGTTTTGTCCGACGGCATTTTTCACCGGCATGGTGAATGACCCCGAGAGGGTCAGTGCGCCGGTCGGTTCGGGGGTAAGGAGCAGATCGCCGACAGCAACGGGTGCGTCGGGCACGATACCCTCACCCACACTCATTGATGAGACGACGAGCCAGTAACAGTCGGCATCAGATATGGCATGGAGGCCGACGTAGTAGTCACCGGTGACATCGGGAGTGATGACACCTGACAGCACCATCGGCTTAGACTCACCGACAGCTATCTGGGTCGGGCTCACGATTGTCGTGGTCATAGCCTCGGCGGTCGGGGCTGTGCCACCTTTCACCTCGATGCGCTCGGGATAAGTGGGGTTGTCGGCATAAGTGACGCAGTTAAACGGATAGATCTTGCCGGCCTCGAGATGCAGGGCCGGGGTAATCATCCAGTCGTCTCCGCTGTGTGTCGAGTCATAAGGATAGAATGCGCCGCGGCCGTATGCCAGTATCGCCCATGTGTGACCATCCTGATTGGCGTCGATGATGGTGAAGCCCATGTCATCATAGATGGTGTATGAGTTGAATGTTACATCAAACGGGGTTGGATACGCACCGATCCAGAGCGGTTCGCCTGAGGTCGCGGGAGATGTCTGGCCCTCGTAAGTGGCCGATACCGAGTAGGTAAATGAGGTGATGACATCAGGTTTGGTCATCTCAAACTCATAACCGGCATCTGTGACACCGGTGGCGACACTCTCGCCGTCGAATGTCACGTTATAGCTCACCGCGGCGGGGTCAAAATAGCCGTCATCGGCGACCGAGGTGACCGGTGTCCAACCAATCTTCACCTTGCCGTCGGCATACGAGGCCCATACACGGTCAGGTGACAGCGGGAGACCATACCCGACAAACACCGTCTGATAGGTGCGCGGTGACACACCGGCAGCGTTGGCTGCCGTGGCGATAAATTCGGTCGACCCTGATGCCGGCATGGTGATGGTGCCGCTGACAGATTGACCGGCCGGGGCATTACCCTGTGCCACAATATTGCCGCCGGCGATAATCGACCAGTCGAGATTGCCGCTCAGAGGTGTGCCGTCACCGAGGGTCGAGGGGATAACGATGGTGTATGCCACAGCCATTGACGCGGGAACGGGGGTGACCGTCAGCTCGGGGGCTGCGGGTACTTTACCGGTCTGCGCGCTCTTGCTGATATAAAGCCCTACGCTGATGACATCCTGCTGGAAATCAACGGTGCGCGAGGCCTGACCGGTAACGAGGTCAATCTCATAGATACCCGCGCCGTGATAGTCGGTGTTATATGACACCAGGAACTTGCCGTGAGCATCATCGACACATCCTCCGCATGAATAATAATACGGCACATCGGTCATCGCTATACGCTCAAATTCACCGGTGAGTTTATTGATCTTGACGAAAGCCGAACTGATAGTCATGCCGTAAAACTGACCGTTGCTGTCGCAACCCACGGCTGCGAGCCAATCCTCCTGGGGGAGGGTACGCAGGGTGGTGCGGGTGGCTGTGTGATAGTTGCCGCGCCCCCAGTACATGCCGTCATTGTCATAATAGCATCCGTAGACCTCGCCTGTGGTGGGGTCCATCTCGATGTCGACTGCCACGAGATCATTGTTGGGGAGCAACTGCTGGTCTAATATCTCCATATCCGCGGCATCAAGCGTAAAGAGGGTGGTGTTGGTTATCCCTCCGGTCGAGGAGGTATAGTAGACACCGCGGTAGATGCCCTCGCCGTCGTCATAACCGCCGCCGTTGATATATCCGGTGTGGTTGGTAAACGGGGTGAACGCGCCACCATCCTCTTTGGGGAACTTATAGAACCCCCACATTGTGTTGGGCCAGATGATCGACCCGCGCAGGTCGACATCGGCGGCGATGGCACGTGACGCTGCGGTGGCTGATGCCTCAGCACGTTTATTCTGCAACATCGCGGGTGACACTGTCTGACGCAATCCCTGCACCGGGGTGTAGCCGACGGTCTTGACCTTGGGGAAATGGGCCGGCAAGGTGACGGGTGGTGACACCTCCTCTAATGCCGATGATCCCTGGGCGCCGGTGCGGTTTGACGCCACTGGGGCTGCCGTCGCCTGGAATAACCATGCAGCCGCTATCGAGGCTGACACAAAGATAGATAGAGCTTTTTTCATTGTATTTTGACTGTATTTGTTGATTATACTTGATTGGTTATCAATACCATTTGACACCGTTGGTCTGAGACGAACGTTTGTCATACTTGAGGTCTGATAAGAGCGAAGATTTTACGGCTATGTGGAAGTTATAGCTCTTATACGGGCCCACCGGTATCACCGAGGCCCTCATGGTAAAACAATGCAGGTCGCGTGATATGTTGAGATTCATATACGCGAGTTTGTGTTGCTGGAAGTCGTAAGAGGCCGTGGCCGAAAACTCCCAGTTTTTGGTCGGACGGATGCTCCCCGAGAGGCTGAGATTCTGGGTGATCTTACCGTTATACTCCATCTTCTCGTAGTTGAAGTCGCCGTATGAGTAATTGATCGAGTAGTTGAATGTCAGACTCCACGGCACGCTCCAGGGCATATATCCGTCCTGATCGAGCTCGATGTCGCCGTCACCGCCCGAGTTGTCGCGCGGGCTGCGGGGGCGACCGCCATTGTCGGGTGGGTTGCCCAATGACGTATTGTCGGGGTCATCGCCGGTCGTGGGTTTATCTTTCTTATCCTTGCGCTTGAATGTGTCGTTGTTGAATGTGTAGGAAAACGATGTGCCGGTCGATGACAGGCGCCCTATACCCTTACCGGCCTTCCAGCGCGGGATGTTGACCCTGACGGGATTGCCCGCCGAGTTGAGCGCGTATGTATAGACATCCCAGGTGGCGCTGAGATTAAGGTTAAACTGGCGGCTGAGGCGCAGCAATATCGAGGTGTTGATATTGCTCCAGTTGAGTGAGTCGGCGGCGAAGTTATAGCTCTGCGAGACGTTGAGATTCTCAATGAGCGAGATTTTCTTCTCGCCTATCGAGTCGTTGGTCTTGACCTTCATCTCGAGGTTGTTTGACAGCGACACGGTTACCGCGCCGGTCTCACCCTGGCCGGGCACGCCGTAGAGGCTGTTGGGGAATAGAGAGTATTTGCGGGTCTGCTGATTGCCGCCGGCATCGACATAGCTATATTGCCCGTAATATCCAAACCACGGCGAGGCAAAGTCGGGGGCGTATGAAAATGAGATCGTGGGGGTGAGCACGTGGCGGATCATCTTGATCTTGTCGCCGAGAAACGGCAGCGGCTGGAAGAAGCCGTAGATCTTAGTGTCGAGCGACACCGATGAGGTGAAGTCCCAGACGTTATAAAAACTGTATGTGGTGTCGCAGATCTCGGCCGACCGCGCAGGATCCCACTCACGGCGTATCTTAGAGGTGTACATCCTGTCGGTGATATTGATCGACGGGGTGAGGTTGAAGTATCTTAACACGTTGAACGTCGCCGAGATCGGTATGTTATGTTTCATGCCGTTGCGCCAGTCTTTTACCAGCGATTTCTTGAAGAACTCGTCTTGCTTGGCTGTCAGCGAGTTCTGCAACTGCCCGGTGTATGAGATGCGTATCTTTTCATACCATTTCTCATCACCTACCGCTTTCTTGCGCTTAAACGGATATGTCTGCGACATCGAGACGTTGATGTTGGGGAATGACACGGCCAGCGTAGAGTCTTGTGTGCGCTGCGACACGTTGAGCGACGTTGACAGCTGCCACTTTGAGTTGGGGAAGCGGTATGTCATATTGACCGTCGAGCTCTTGGTGTTCTCGGTGAAAGCGTTTGAATAATAAGAGTTTACGCTGCTGCGGGTATATCCTGAGGTGGTGAAGTTGACCGATGCCGACAGCGACATGTTGGGGTTGGCCTTGGCATCCTGAGAGTGGCTCCAGAGTATCTGGAAGTTGGTGGACGTGGCGTAATCGGGGTCACCTTTCTCGCCGTTGATGGTCTTGAGGTAATTGATGTTAAACCGGCCGTTGAACTTATATCGCTTGGCGTATGTCGACTGAGCCGATAGTCCCCATGATCCTTTGGTATAAATCTCACCGGTCAGGGCGAGGTCGACATAGTCGTTGATGGCGAAGTAGTAGCCGCCGTCGCTGAGATAGAAGCCTTTGTTATAGTCATCGCCGAATGTGGGGACGATCACGCCCGAGGCGTACTTGTCGCTGAAAGGAAAGTAACCGAACGGCACGGCCAACGGCAGCGGCAGCCCCGCCAGCACCATGTATGCCGGCCCGGTGACGATATTCTTTTTGGGGCGTACCTTGGCGCGTGTCAGTTGCAGGTAGAAGTGTGGACACTCATGGTCATCACAGGTGGTGTAACGGCCATTCTCGACATAAAAGTCCTCTCCGTCAGTCTTTTTGGTCGTTCCTCCGGTGAGATACCCCTCACCCTGCTGGGTGATGACGTTGGTGATATATCCGCGCTTGCTCTTGAAGTTATAGCGCATCGTGGCCGACTCGTATGCCGTGCCCCCCTCCTCAAAGACGGGTGCGCCCTTGACCTCGCCCAGCGAGTCCTCGACACCGACGGCATAGACCTCAGACTTATCCATATCGAGCTCGATATCCTCGGCCGTGAGTTTCAGTTCGCCGTAATCGATCTGGCCGTCACCATACATATACGTCATCTCGCGCCCGATCATGATCATCGAGTCTTTTGACGAGAAT
Source organism: uncultured Porphyromonadaceae bacterium (assembly GCA_947175215.1). Taxonomy (GTDB): domain Bacteria; phylum Bacteroidota; class Bacteroidia; order Bacteroidales; family Muribaculaceae; genus UBA7173. Next base: position 17,377 of record CAMWLR010000024.1, on the reverse strand, counting down.
ATCACCTGATTGTCGAGGTCGACCTTGTTGCGCCTGATCCTTGAGCCCCCGACAGTATCGCGGACGTTAAAGAATGTTGAGTCAATGCCAAACGTCTGATGATTAGGTGTTTCACCCTGACGTGTTATCCTCTCGCCAACGCTGTCGACCGTCTCGGTGATGGCCGAGTCGGCGAGTTCACGGCCCACCGTGTCGGGTATCACCGTGGTAGTCATGTCAGAGACGAGCGTGTCGGAGGTAATCTCCGCTACCGGGGCGACCGCAGTCTCATCGGCGCGCAGAGATGCCTCTCCGCTGCCGACAAGTAATCCGGCGGCAACGAAGAATCCGGTAAGCAGAAAAATTATATAGAATTGAAGACGTTTCAATTTTGAGTGTCAGTGGGTGACGATAGCAGTATTTGCCTCACAAAGTTACGACTTTTTCGGTCAATTTGGGGGCGTTGACACCTATTTTTTGCATTTCTTGTAAAAAAGGGTCGCTGACGGGTATCACTTAAGGGCGGTTTTGTGTTATATTTGCATATCAAAACACTTTTTACGATGAACAGTCAGCGAGATTCTCAGACCGTATCTTTGGGTAATTTTCCTACGATCCAGGCTGCCGAGATAGCCGCCGGGATGCTCCGCAACAATGGTATCCCGTGTGAAGTAACCAATATGACGATCGCCTCGGTGTTACCGATGACCGACACCTGGACACCGCTGATGGTGGTCGTGCCGGCATCACAGGCCGCCAGGGCGCGGGCTTTGTTGGCCGAGCATGGTAACTGTTGACGCAAAAATCCCGGGGAGTACGGTGACTACCCGGGATTTTTATCGCAAAGTTATGGTGATGCGTGATGTTGCGTGCAGCTTACTGCTTGCCTGAGACGGCCACGTCGCGGCTTACCTTGCTGACAAGGCCCTGGAGCACTTTGCCCGGGCCGAGCTCTACAAACTCGGTAGCGCCGTCGGCGATCATGTTGGCAACGGTCTGTGTCCAGCGCACGGGTGCGGTGAGCTGGGCGATGAGGTTGGCCTTGATCTCGGCGGGATCAGTGTGGGGGGCGGCATCGACATTCTGATACACGGCGCATACCGGTGTATGGAAGTCTGTAGCGGCGATAGCCTCGGCGAGTTCCTGGCGAGCGGGCTCCATCAGGGGCGAGTGGAATGCACCGCCCACCTTGAGGGGGAGGGCGCGCTTGGCACCGGCAGCTTTGGCAGCCTCGCAGGCAGCGGTGACAGCCTCGATTTCACCCGAGATCACGATCTGACCGGGGCAGTTATAGTTGGCGGCGACAACGACACCGTCGATACCCTCACAGATCTCCTCGACCTTCTCGTCGGGGAGGGCGATGATGGCGGCCATTGTCGAGGGCTTGATCTCACAGGCTTTCTGCATGGCTTTTGCACGGGCGCTTACAAGACGCAGACCGTCCTCAAAGCTCAGGGCGCCGGCTGCGGTCAGGGCTGACAGCTCGCCGAGAGAGTGACCGGCAACCATATCGGGCTTAAACTCGTCGCCGAGAACATTGGCGAGGATAACCGAGTGGAGGAACACAGCGGGCTGGGTCACCTTTGTCTGCTTGAGATCCTCCTCAGTACCGTCAAACATCAGGTCGGTAATGCGGAAGCCGAGGATATCGTTGGCTTTCTCAAACATCTCCTTGGCCTTGTCGCTCTGCTCATAGAGGTCTTTACCCATACCTACAAACTGAGCACCCTGACCGGGAAACACGAATGCTTTCATATTAAGTCTATTTATCGGTTTCAGACCCGTAGGTCTGTTAATTATTTCAAATCCGGGCGCAAAGTTACAAAAAAAATCCCACACGGCGATGAATTACAATGCAAAAGCTGTAACTTTGTTTCCGTATAACACTTCACCGACAAGCTCTATGACAATGACATATCTCATCATACCGCTGCTGAGTCTTCCCGGAGGCTCTGAATGGATCATTATCGCCCTGGTGGTGCTTCTGCTTTTCGGCGGTAAGAAGATACCCGAACTGATGAAGGGCCTGGGCAAGGGTGTCCGCTCCTTTAAGGAGGGCCTCAACGATGCCACCAAAGAGGTCAAGGATGCCGCCGACAGTGTCAACGACGATAACGCCAATAACGCCAAGACAAAATAACGTCACCCCCCGGCGGGAATTCACCCGTGATAATTTGTGGAATCGGCAGAGATGACATTCTGGGATCACCTCGACGCGCTGCGGGGAGTATTGTTGCGCATGGCCGTCACCGTGGCGGTGGCCGCCATCGCCATATTCTGCGTGCTGCCCGACATCTTTGACAAGGTCATCCTCGCCCCCTGCCACGCCGCGTTCCCTCTCTACCGCCTCTTTGACCGCCTGACCGATATGTGGGGGGCCACGGCAGGAGACCCTGCATTCAACCTGTCGCTAATCAACACACAGTTGGCGTCACAGTTCTACATCCACCTGTCGCTGTCAGTGCAGCTGGCCGTTATCCTCACTTTCCCTCTGCTGATCTACCTCCTCTGGCAATTTGTCTCCCCGGCCCTCTATCCACACGAGCGGCGCAACGCCTCATCGGCCTTTCTCTTCGGCAACATCCTCTTTTACCTCGGCATGGCCGTCGGCTACTACCTCATTTTCCCCCTCACCCTCAGATTTCTGGCCGGCTATCAGCTATCTGCCGATATTCCCAACACCATCACCCTCGACTCATACATGGATAACTTCATGTCGATACTGCTGGTGATGGGCGTAACATTCGAGATACCTCTGGTAACGTGGATCTTAGGTCGGCTCGGCATACTTTACCGCAGTTTCTTCACCCGTTACCGCCGTCACGCCATCGTCGTGCTGGTCATCGCCGCCGCCGTCATCACCCCCACCTCAGACCCCTTCACCCTCGCCGCAGTCTTCCTCCCCCTTTATCTTCTTTGGGAGCTCTCAGCCCGCCTCGTCAAAAAGTAACCCCCTGCGCCCCCCTCAGCCTCCACGCTCCTCCTCATTGCATCTCTGCCTGGGGTCTCCCCCGATACCTCCCTATCTTATCACAATCTACCAATTTAGGCATAATCTCCCATGGATTTGTATCTCTGTGAAATCCGTGGGAGATAATGAAATGACGTGGGGGATTATGACCCTTTGCTCGCGGATGCGAGGGGGGAAGACGCAAGAGAGGCCGGGCGAAACGGGTTCGCGCCGGCCTCTCGGGTTAGGGGAGGGTCAGGGTCGGTGACCCTGACGGGGAGTTATGTCTGCTATGGTTATCTGACCATTACAGATTGTCGGGGATTATTTAACCACCACTTTGGCGGTCTTGTTGTTGACGGTCACCAGATAGATGGCGGGAGCAACGGCTACCTTGGCGTCACCGGTGGCGGCGTAGATGGTCTTACCGTCTACAGTATTGATGGTGACGAGGTTGTCGGCTGCGCCGGTCACTACGATGTTCTGAGCCTCAACGGCGATCTTAAGACCTGCGGCAAGTACCACGTCGATGCCGGTCTGCTCGAGGGTGACAGGATCTGAGTACTCTGACTCACCCTTGTCATATACGGCGGTCACGTTGTAAACGTGTGAGCCGGCCTCGGGGGTGTGGACGTATGAGGTCTCGGTGATGGGTGCGTCGTTGACCTTGACACCATCGCAATAGAGGTTATAACCCTTGAGTTCGCCGTCAAATCCACTCAGTTTGGTGAATGTTACGTCGTCGATCATGAGCATGAATGCATCGGTTGCGCATGAGCGGAGGGCAAAGTATTTGGCGCCCGCGGGGAGGTCAGCGGTGTAGAGTGTCCAGTTGCCGCCGGGAACTACCGAGCCGAACTCGGTCACCTTAACGAATGACTCGATATCGCTGTCGGTGGTGCTGTACCATACCTCGAGTTTATCGGGATATGATGTGCTGTAGCTCTTGGCGTAGAACGAGATGGTCTGTGCGATGCCGGGGAGCTCGGGTGAGATAGCCCAGTCATCTACGGTCGAACTATCATAGTTAAACAGTGATGCCAGATATTTGTCTCCTGAGTTAGCGTTAAATGTCTGGTTGAATGTATCGTCTGAAGCGTCGAACACAAAGAAACAACCTGTTGTTTCGCCGGGGACGATGCCGGGGATATCCTTACCCTGGAAACCACCGACCATCGCGCCGTCAACGTCGACAAACTGCCAGCCCTCAAACTCCTGAGCGAACGAATCAGCGCTCTCAAAGTCTTCGGTAACCTCGACAGGAGCAGGTGCACCCAGATCAATGGCATCCCAGCTCAGGACGTTACCATTCTCGGTGGCTTCGCCGGTCAGACCGGTGACTCCGGGGAGGGTGCTCTTCTTACGGGTAACGGTGACAGTGGCGGTCTCATTATTGTCGGGGTTCTGATCGTCAGCGTAGACAAGGACAGCCTTAAACTCGGCAGAGTCATCGCCCAGACCGAGAGTCTGCTTAAACGGTACGACGCCTGACTCATTAACCTCGAGGCCAAACTCAGAGGCGAATGTGTCGACAAGATTGCCGTCACGATAGAGGTTGATGGTGAGGGCTTCGGTAGCCTTGGCACCCTCGTTTGAAACGAGGACATTGACATTGAATTCCTGACCGGTGGCAACCTGTGCGGGAGCGGCGATCTCGAGAGCTACGTCATAGTCGACATCGTTGCAGATCTTGACCTCATCGATAAGTACGTAGTAATATGCTTTAACGATACCTGAGATATAGATCTGTGCAGTCTTACCCTTAACGGCCTCGAGAGAAACCTTATGCTTGGTCCAGACACCAGCCTCGATGTCTGCTCTATCAAGAGTAGCAAGGAGTGTGGTCTCACCGTCTACGACAGCCTCGACTGTTATCAGGTTGGTGTCATTGTCAGCGATCTTATAAGAATAGAATGTAACCACCGGAGTGTCACCTGTGATGTTGATGAGACCGGTCATGAAAGTCGTTTTGGCATCGAGACCTGCACCCTTGAGCGCGAAGTAATCGTCGCCTGCATAGGGATCAACGCCCAGATCTGATGTGCCGAGCTCCAACTCGCCGCCACCGTAGATAAGGAGATACTGGTCGAGTGATTCAAGACCCGAGTAGAGCACGGGCATATCGTAGGCCGGGCCGAGGATGATGTTAGTAGCTGTCGCGCCACCTTCGAGACCGTTGTTGACGGCCTGGAGACCGTATTGAACAAAATCCTGAGTTTCGGGGAGAACGATAGTCATCTGATAGCTGTTACCGGTGATAGGCTCGTCGTTGAGTATCTCGCCGAGATAGCCGCCATCAACACTCCAGATATTGTATGTGACATTAGTCTCGGGGATCGTATTGCCGTTGATATCGGTTGTTACGGCATCCCAGGTGAATGTCAATACGTTTCCATCGGCAGTGACATTGAAGTTTACGGGGGTAGCAGGTTCGGTCGGGCCGACGTAAACAGTGGCCGAGGCAGGCAGACCGGTCTCACCGGCTGCGTTGGTGGCGGTGACGGTGTAGGTATAAGTGCCCATCTCGGGGACATCGGTGTCCTCGATGCTCATCGAGCTGCCGGGAGCGACAGATACCTCTTTGACGAGATCCTCGCCGCGGGTCACGGTGAGCTTGACATTGCCGGTCAGTGCCGCCCCGTCGATGGTATTAACAGGCGCTTTGCAGGCGATGGCAACCTTGAGGTCGCCGTTGGCATCGGGGGTGACGGTGAGATTCTCTACAGCCTTGGGCATAGTGCCGGCCAGAGGAGCATCGATCTCGTATGACTGGACATAGAGATTATACATATTAGGCTCAGATACAGCATGGAAACCGATGAAATATGTGCCGTCGGTCTCGGGGGTGAGATAGCCCGTGAGATTTGCGGGATCGGCAGTGACAGTGGTCACGGCCACAACCTGCTTGGTCATGCCCTCGGCGGTGGCGGCGGTGCCCATATAAATCTCGATCTTCTCGGGATAATTGTTGCTCTGGGCTTTCACCTTGGTCGTAAACTCATAGGTCTTGCCACCGTCAAGTTTGATACCGGGTGAGAAGATCCAGTCGTTGGCAACGTTTGACGAGTGATAAGTGTACTTGGCTCCCATCGTATTATCGTACTTCCAGGTCTTGCCGTCATTATTGGCATCAAGGACAGTATGGAGATTGAAGTTGGCGAGCTCTGACATATCCATTGTCAGCGGTGCCGCGAGTACGCCCAGCGGGAGTGTGTTCGAGGCAGCGGATGTTGACGATTTGCCATCATAGTTAGCCTTAACTGAGAATGAATAGAGTGTGTAGACAGAGGGGGTGGGCAGCGAGGTGGTAAATGTCGTTGCGGTGAGATTGTCGCCCACTACGTTACCGTCTTTGTCGAGGACGGTATAGGTCACCTCGGCTGAATTGATATAACCGCCGTCGGCTGATGTCGTCACTGCTGACCAGGTGAGGGTGGCTGTGCCATCGGCCCAAGCGAAGTTTACGTTGGCGGGAGCCGCGGGTGTGCCCTTACCTACATAGCATGATACTTTGGCTTTGGGTGAGGTGCCGACACCGTTGGCTGCGGTAGCGACAAATTCGGTCATACCCGATGTGGTGAGTGTGACGGTCTCTGTCACGGTCGAGCCGGCTACGGCCGAGCCGGTGAGCACTGTCTCGCCGTTGGCAAGTACGGTGTATGCAAAGCTGTCGCCCGACACGGGGGTGCCGTCAAAAAGGGTCGAGGGCATCGTCAGTGTGACGGTGACATCCATCGAGCCGTTGTCGCATGCAACGCTGAGCTCGGGGGCTGCGGGTGCCTTATCCGTGGCTGCGGGTTTTGCGATATAGAGGCAGTTGACCTCTTCGTTGTTGGGGAAGTTGCAGAGGACTGTGCCGACACCGGTGGTGACGTTGATCTCGGCAAGGAGACCGGTCTCATCTTCGGGAGATACGGTCATCAGGAAGGTGTTGTCCTGGTCATTATAGCAGCCGCCTACCATAAATTCCGATACCATGCCGCTCTGACCGACAGCGGTATAAGCGCCGGTTGACTTGTCTACCTTATAGAACATACCTGATGCGCCCACACCATAGAACTGTCCGTTCTGGTCTGCGCCGACAGCCATAAGCTGCTCTGATACCTCAGCGATACGGTTGCAGGTAAGGTTTGCATAATCAAACTCGGCCCAGTAAACTGTCTGGCCCTCGTATGTGGTACCGTAAACTTTGCCGGTGGTGGGATCTACACCAAGGTCAAAGGCAAAGAGCGAGTTGTCATCGAGCTCGGTTGTAGACAGCGTCTCGCCGGTCTCTACATCGAGCTTGTGCATATAATAGTAGACGAGGATATTATAGTAGTTAATCTCCTCGAAAACATACATGCAGTTGCCGTCAACATATCCCGAAGAAGCCGAGAATGTGGTGGGGACAACCATATCAAAGGCACCTCCCTGAGTGGTGGGGATGGTGTAGAGGCCATACTCTGCGCTCTCAGTCCATGCATCTGAGTAGATGGTGAAACCTTTGAGGTTGACGCTGCTCGACACTGCGTTTGATGCCGATGTGGCTGATTTGAGTGCCTGCTTGTTGCGCGCTTTGAGAGTAGATTTGACTTGTTTCAGACCTGAGATTTTTGCAGAGGGCAATGTGCGACCTTTAGCAAAGTTGACGCGAGGTGTCTCTGACATAGCTTTGGCAGCCACAGGGGCGTCATTCTTTGTCCCGGCGAGTTTCTTGGCCAGAGGGGCCGCGGTCGTGGTTATTGACCCGAGGGTCATCGCCGCCGCAAGAACAAGAGATAATGATTTTCTCATAGTGGAGTTACGGATTCTGATTAATAATACCATGGGAAAATGACAAGTGAATCCTTTAAATTATCTTTTCCCTTTAGAAATTGGATATTGGTTGTTTTTGAAGTCTTTGTTAATGTATGTAGATGCGTCACGAGGCCCGCTGTGAGCCCCTCTGCACGGTGTTGCGCCAAATGTGTGGCATTTTTCCGCGCGGGTTGCATTGTTATGTTCACTTTGTCAGGCATGCTGACTTGTATGAGATATATCTGCCAAGCGACGCAAATTTTTCGCAAATTTAGAATAATAGTTTTATATACGCAAATATTTACGAACTATTTTAATTTTATGTCTTTTATTAAAATTATGAAATTTTAGTAGCTAAAAACTAAAATATATTTTGATACATTTGTGTGACAAAATGCTGTATTTAGCTATTACAGTACTGATTATCAGTATTTTAAGTATTGAAATCGAAAAATTGCCGTGATAAACGTTTTTAATTGTTTTTGCTAAAAATGCCTTAAATAGTATCTTGCAAGCTAATGAATTTCAGCCATTTTTGTTGCCAAGCTCCGTTTTATCGCAGTTCGTCGGTAATGTCTATGAAAGATTCTTTCAGATGATTATTCCGTGATTAAACCTCCCACGGATTACACCGAGAATACAAATCCCTGTCAGGGCGCGAGGCCTTGACAGGGATTATATTGTGTTGCGGGGTTAGCGCGGAGGGATCAGAAGACGATCTTGGCGGGGGCGAGACCGGGGGTGATGAGGATGTAGGCACCGGGAGCGGGAGCGAAACGGCCGGGAGCGATGGCCTTGATCTCTACACCTGAAACTGAGTAGAGGCGTGCGCCGGGTGTGGCCACGAGTTCATTACCGGAGATGATGTAGGTCGACTGGGGTGCATCGACGTCAATGTCGGTTACACCTGAGGTTGAGAGATCGATCTCCTTGACGGGTGACCAGAAGCTCTCTTTGCCGAGAGTGGTGTCTTCGGGCACAGCCTTGACGCGATAGCGGTAGCGGATATTCTGCAAGCCCGTCACTTTATAAGATGTGTCGGTGATGCCGGTGACGGTCAGACGGTCACCCGAAGTGGTCTCCTGGGCGCGCGCCGGGGCAGCCGCACTGTCATCGAGTGCGCTGTCAAAAGCTGCCTTGTATTCCTCATCGGTTGCGCCTGCATAGTCGCCCTCAAAGGCCATGACGCTATATACGCTGATACGTTTTGATGTGCCGCGGTTGGCGATCTTGACGGTGTAGGGTTCTGAGTCATCGAGGCCGTTGAAACAGCATGAGTAATATGCCGCGTCTTTAGTAACCTCAAACTCATCGACTGCGGCAACGTTGCCATTACTGTCAAGGAGCGACATCACAACTACGGGATTTGCGTCTGTGCCGTAACGTTTGGCGTTGACCACCACCGAGATCGCGCCGTTGTCGGGATATACGGCGGTACGCGATGTCATATAACCATCGCTGCTGGCTGAGCCGAAAGTCAGGTATGTGCTGTATAATTTGTAAACTCCGCCAAAACTCCAGTTGCTCTCGATAGCCTTGAAGTTTGTGAATACCGCGGGCATGGGGAGGCCGTCAGCTGCGGGCCATACCTGCAGGGTATATGAGACATCGGTGCCGTCGATGGTCACGGGTGACCACGAGGCGGTGAAGCTGCCGGTCTCCTCGACCACGGGCTCTTTGAGCTCGGGGGTCTCGATCTCTGAGACGGGGATGCGGTCTACCCAGAATGACACGACGCCGGTCGAGGGGTCGCGGGTGATCTCGGTGACGGGCTGAGAGAGGTATGAGCCTGAGTTTGTTTTGGCCGCCGGGGTCGACGTGTTGGTAAACTCAAAGGCGTTGGCCTTGGGCCAGAGATCCTGGTTGATGGTGGCCGAGGTGAGTTTGTTGTCGGCGGGGACAATGGTCATGCGCTGGAGTGCGTAGTTGTTGACTGTGTTATTGTTCCAGGCTGACGCATCGTATGTGACATGGGTGATGAGCATACCCTGATCAGAGATGTATGTGTCCCAACCTTGCTTTGCGCGGTTCTCAAAGATGAAGTACTCTTTGGCGTTGGCTTTGTTGGTCAGTACCACTGCTGTGGTCTGAGGATCATCGGGATTGTTGAGGACGGGTAGCTGATAGAATGTATTCTTCTCGCCGTCAATGAGATTGAGCCAACCCATGAATGCTTTCTCATAGGCTGAGTAGCCGATAGGGGTATAACCGTTGTCGTTGTAGCAGCCATAGTCCATCAGCGACCATGCGTCCATACCGAAGTATCCGTTACCGTAGGTGGTCTCGTAGAAGTCGGGGAGGCCGAGGCAATGTGAGAACTCGTGACAGAATGTGCCGATACCGTCAATCTTTGATGAGTTTGAGCCGTTGAGCTCGTTGAAGACGGCAAACTTGGTCATCTTGATGCCGTCGACGGTGATTGAGCCTGCACCTGAGCTGGCGAGATCCCACTGACAGGGCCATACGGCCTGCGCAACACCTGACGATGCCTGGCCGACACCGGCATAGAGGACGATGACAACGTCACAGATGCCGTCGCCGTCATTATCAAAGATCGAGAAGTCTACATCGGGGTTGGCGAGCTGAATAGCCTCCTTGACCATGTGGCCGGGTTTCTCGTCGTTACCCCAGTAATCTGTACCGCCGTAATATACACGGCTTTTAGACAGCGTGTAAGGGCCGTAGACATGAAACTCAGGGTCATACTGGCCGAGAGATGCGTCGGTAAAGTATTTCTTGGCGCTGTCCTCCTCGCCCATGAAGAAGTCCTGGAATGTGGCGTTGGCAGTCGAGCTGTTCTTGAATTTCACATCGGTATACTCGACCAGGATGATGGGTATGTGAGCAGTGCCTTTATGTGGTACCTGCGACTCACCCTGCTCTACCTGAGGCGATTTCATGATGGGGTTGGCGGCTGCTGCGGCTGCCTGACGCTGTTGCTGCTCGCGGGCGATCACCTTGGGCGACGCGCTGCGACGCGCCTGATAATTGAGTGACGCGCCCTGAGCGGCGATAAAGCCTGTCTCGAATGAGTCGCGCTGATTTGCCTCATGGGCATATACGGCGGTGAGACCGTCTGCGTTTGTATAGACTGCATGTCCCTCGGGGGTGAGGGCAACAGTGAGATCATCGGCTGTAACATATGAATGAAACCATTCATCACCGGTGAGGGTGACGGTGATGGTCGAGCCGTCGGGCTGAGTGACGGTCTTGACGATACGTCGTGCCGGGACAGCCGAGGCTGTGGCTATCGTGAGTGCCGCGAGGGCTAAGCCGAGTATTTTTCTCTTCATATAGTTATGATTATTAGTGTATAGTTTGCAAATTTACCAAAAAATCCCCCGAATATGCAAATTGCGGAGGACTTTTTTGTTGCGGTCGTGTCATTTTGGCTCAATTTTTTTTGTTTCAGTTTGCCACCAGAGAGCCCAGTGAGGCGGGGAGGGTGGGGGCACATGAATAGGCCCGTGCAAACTGTCTGAGCAGTAATATCGTCGACCGACGCGGGGTGACGCTGTGTAGGCGCCGATGGTTGTGGTTGGCGGTTTTCATCGCCTGAGGAATTAAGGGAGTAGAATCATTTTTCATAGGCAAGCCACAAAAAATTCGATAATAGTGATTGTAAGTTGCGCCCGCAGGGAAAATATGTAGTGCCCGCCGGCTTTGTGTGAAGAACGGTTACACTCTATTAACGCCGCATGGCTGCCTTTAGTATATTTGCGGGCGCAATTTTAATCGCCATGATACAAATTTAACGGTCAGAGGGGTATGGCAATGTCACGGACAGACGGCGACCCCGGGCGATTTAACGCCCCGACCTCAGAGTTATTGCCCCGGTTGTGCAAAATAATCTTAAAACCGATATCTTTTATATCGGGATATTTGGCCGGTTCGGAGAGATTTCGTAACTTTGCATAACTAACAACAATACGCGGGCACAACACCCCGCCTGTGTCAGCAATCAGTGACGACGCATTGATTCTAAAAACCGACAAAAAACTTAACCAACTCCATCAAAAACAACAAGCCTATAGATTGACCTCTACTTAACTAAACTATCTATAAAGAAATGCAGAAACTTATCCGGCTTACCGACGAGAAGTTGGTCGCAGCCTACGCCGGGGGGAACAACGAGGCATTCGATACCCTCCTCCGCAGACACGAAAACCGAGTATTTAACTACATCTTCAACATCGTTAAGAACAAAGACGTAGCCGACGACATCTTCCAGGAGACATTCGTCAAAGCTATCACGACCATAAAGCAAGGACGATATACCGATTCAGGCAAATTCTCGGCATGGATCACACGCATCGCCCACAACCTCATCATCGACTTCTTCCGTCAGACCAAGAGTGAAAACGTAATCTCGGCTGACCAGGAAGACACCGATGTGCTCAATCGTCGTGACCTCTCTGAGGATAACATCGAAGACCTGCTGGTGACCTCGCAGATCCACACCGATGTAAAACGGATAATGGAATCACTGCCCGAGACCCAGCGCGAAGTGCTCGACATGCGATTCTACCGCAATATGTCATTCAAGGAGATCGCCGAAGCCACCGGTGTATCGATCAACACGGCCCTGGGCCGCATGCGCTACGCCATCCTCAACATGCGCCGCATCGCCAGTGACAAAAACATCGTCCTGACCCGCTGATCCCCGGCGGGTCACACTTTCGTTCCCACCCATTTCACTCAGTTTTCCCATTTCACCCATTCTCCCTCTCCAATAAATAATAGTGTAAACCTCACGTAAAAGTTGTAAAAACCGCAAAAACTTACTAACTTTGCACCGCAAGCCCCGCTACCGAGGGGCGACACCTGCCCGGATGGCGGAATCGGTAGACGCGACGGTCTCAAACACCGTTGGAGCAATCCATCCCGGTTCGAGCCCGGGTCCGGGTACACGTTTAACCCCTTAACTCATTGCAGCTAAGGGGTTTATTATTTATATGGATAGCCCAAGGGTAGCCAACTTAAGAGGGAACGGTATTAAAGTTGACCGTTGTTTTTTGAGGGGGTAGTTGGGAGTGAAGTAGATGAGGGAGTCGTGGGGGTGGCGCGACGTTTGTCGGCGGCGATGAGGAGGAAGATGATGATGCCGCCGATGATGAAGGTGAGGGTCTGGGCGGCGATGACGGTGTTGCCAAAGGCGGCCGCCGCGGTGATGAAGGCTTTGTGGGCGGCGGGGTTGACGGCGGCTGAGACGGTGGCGGGGGCAAAGAGTTGCAGTCCGAAGATGATGGCTGTCTGGTAAGGGCCGATGCCGCCGTTTGAGGGGATCGCCATCGAGATGGTCGAGAGCATGTAGCAGATAAAGGCAACGATGATGCCGTGTTGGGTAACCATATCGCGGGTGAGGGGGAAGGCGTAGAAGGCGACGTAGAGTTGCAGGAAGTAGAATAACCACAGAAGGGCGGTGTAGATGAGCCATTTGCCTTTGCCGTCCATGCGGGCGATGGCTGCGAAGCCTTCCCAGATGCCTCTGAGGAAACGGCGCGCGGCATCGAGGAGTTTGCCGCGGCCATATTTCATCATTGCCCAGAAGCCGGCGGCCAGCAACAGCAGGCCTCCCCAGAGGTATGGTGAGGTGAGCAGAGAGGTGATGGCTGAGTAAGCATCGAGGTCGCTGCTGAGGAAGTTGAGGAAGGGGCCTGAGGCGAAACATAGGGTCAGCAGGGTCAGCAGGGCGACGACGGCGGTGTCGGCGAGGCGGTCGGCGATCATTGAGCCGAATACTTCTGAGAAAGTCGCTTTCTGGCGGTAGGCGATATATCCTGATCGCCATACTTCGCCCAGGCGGGGAAATACGACGTTAAATGAGTATGTGCCGAATATCGAGTAAAAGAGTATTCTGAACGGCGGACGCACGTTGATGGCTTTGAGCTGTATTCCCCAGCGGGCGGCGCGCACGGTGATGGGTACCATGCCCAACAGTATATTGAGGCCGATGAGCCAGAAGTTGCAGTCCTGACGGATGATGCGCATCATTTCAGTGAAGTCGATGTCGCGGAAAAGGGCGACGCAGAGGCTGATGCTCACAGCCAGGGGGATACCGAATTTGAGTATCTTGCTCATCAGGCTGCCTTGCGACAGCCGGGGTGTCTGCTGAGCGGCGTTATCGTTCATTGTGGTGTTATTGGTTTGATAGTTTGACGAGCAATATGCAGGTCATGGGTTGTAGCGGCGCTTGCCGGCAAAAAAACTTTTCATCAGTGCGGCACACTCGTCAGCCATTACGCCGGGGGTAACGGTGGCGCGGGGATGAAAGGGGGGGATGGGAGATCTGGCTGTCATCACCGAGTAGCCTCTTTTGGGGTCTGACGCGCCATAGACGATGCGGCCGACCTGCGCCCAACCGATGGCGCCGGCACACATCAGGCACGGCTCGACGGTGACATAGAGGGTGGCATCGGTGAGATATTTCCCTCCGAGTGTCTGGGTGGCTGCTGTCAGGGCGAGCATCTCGGCGTGGGCAGTGACATCTTTAAGACGCTCGGTGAGGTTATGGCCACGACCGATGATGCGGCCTTTAGAGACCACGACAGCCCCCACGGGGATCTCGCCGGCAGCGTATGCCTCGCGGGCCTCGGCCAGGGCGGCGGTCATATATTTTTGATCATCGGTGAGCATATAACCATGAGGATGATATGCAAAGTTACGAATTTACTCGGGATAAGTGAAATTTTAGAGCGTGATGCTTGGTGTATCAGCGGAATTTATCTAATTTTGGATTCAGAACGCAGCCGCGGCCCGCGGTCGCGGATTACTTTACCCCCACACCCCAATAATCTCTACTGACCGATGAGAAAGAAATTAGCTATCTACAAGAACGATCCCTGGCTCGAACCTTATGCTCCGGCTATCGAGGGACGCCACGAAGATGTACTCCGCAAGGAGGCCGAGCTGACCGGTGAGGCCGGCACGCTCAATAATTTTGCCAACGCTCACAAATACTTCGGGCTGCACCGCGTCAGCCCGCGAGGCGGATGGGTGTTCCGCGAGTGGGCTCCCAATGCGACGGCCATCTCTCTGGTGGGAGACTTCTCGGGTTGGGAGGAACTCCCCGAATACGGCCTCTCGCCCGTTGGCAACGGTGTGTGGGAGATCAAGCTGCCCGCCAAGGCTCTCAAGAACGGTCAGCTCTATAAGATGCGCGTGCATTGGCCCGGCGGTGAGGGTGACCGCATCCCGGCATACGCTAACCGTGTCGTGCAGGATGACAACACAAAAATATTCTCGGCTCAGGTATGGAATCCGACACCTTATAAATGGACTGTCGAAAATTTCATCCCCGATACCCGTCCGCTGCTGATTTATGAGTGCCATATCGGTATGGCCCAGCAAGAGGAGAAAGTGGGCACATACGTCGAGTTTCGCGACAAGATACTGCCTCGCATCGCTGCCGACGGTTACAACGCCATACAGGTGATGGCTATACAAGAGCATCCTTATTACGGATCATTCGGCTATCACGTCTCATCATTCTACGCGCCGTCGTCACGATTCGGCACACCCGAGGAGCTCAAGAGCCTCATCGACCGCGCCCATGAGCTGGGCATCGCCGTGATTATGGATATCGTTCACTCTCATGCTGTAAAGAATGAGAATGAGGGTCTTGGCCGTCTTGACGGCACACGCAGCCTCTATTTCTATCCCGATCAGCGAGGCGAGCACCCGGCATGGGATTCGCTCTGCTTTGACTACGGCAAGAACGAGGTGATACACTTCTTGTTGTCTAACTGCAAATACTGGCTCGAGGAATTCAAGTTTGACGGCTTCCGCTTTGACGGCGTCACCTCAATGCTCTATTATGATCACGGATTGGGTAAGGCCTTCGGCGGGTACGGCGACTATTATGACGGCGGTCAGGATACCAACGCCATCACCTACCTGACCCTGGCTAACCTCCTTATCCATGACGTCAACCCTCATGCCATCACCATCGCCGAGGAGATGAGCGGAATGCCGGGGCTGGCCATCAAGTTTAAGGACGGCGGTATCGGCTTTGACTACCGTATGGCTATGGGTATCCCCGATTACTGGATCAAGACCCTCAAGGAGAAGAAAGATGAAGATTGGCATCCCACATCTATATTCTGGGAGCTGACCAACCGTCGCGACGATGAGAAGACCATATCGTATGTAGAGAGCCACGATCAGGCCCTGGTGGGCGACAAGACCGTCATCTTCCGTCTGATCGACAAAGAGATGTACTGGCACATGATGGTCGGTGACGAGAATATGATGGTGACACGCGGCATCGCGCTGCACAAGATGATACGTCTGGTGACCCTCGCCACCATCAACGGCGGATACCTCAACTTTATGGGTAATGAGTTCGGTCACCCTGAGTGGATCGATTTCCCCCGCGAGGGTAACGGCTGGAGTTATAAATACGCACGCCGTCAGTGGGATCTGGTAGACCGCGAAGATCTGCAATATAAGTTCCTCAACGCATTTGACAATGCGATGGTCGAGGTGGTGTCAGGGGTCAATAACTTCCAGGCACTGCCGATTGAGAAACTGTGGGAGAAAGATGACGACCAGGTGCTGGCATTCCGTCGCGGCAACCTCGTGTTTGTGTTCAACTTCTCTCCCGACAAGTCATTTAACGGTTACGGCATCCTCGCTCCTGCCGGTAAATATAAGGTAGTGCTCAGTTCTGACTCACCTGCATTCGGCGGATTCGGCAATATCGACGAGAAAGTCGAGCACCTCACCCTGCCCGATCCCCTCTATCAGCCCATCGGCAAGGAGTGGCTCAAACTCTATCTGCCCGCGCGCTCGGCCCAGGTGCTGAGAATGGTGCGCTCACCGCGCAAGAAGTGACATGAAAGATAAGACATTCGAGGGGTCGACGGCTGATCTCAAGGATCTGCTCGACCGCGAGGCCAGGCGGTTTAACTCACCGGGTTTCATTGATGCAGACCCGGTGCAGTTTCCGCGGCGGTTTGCCTCGCTCCCCGATATCGAGATAGCATCGTTGCTTGCATCGACCGTAGCGTGGGGTAACCGCAAGATGATATGCGCCAATATCAGCAAGATGCTCTCGCTGATGGATTGGTCGCCCGCGGCTTATCTGCTCGACAAGGGTTATGAGGAGCTGCCCGACATTAATATACACCGCACATTTTTTGCACGCGACCTGCGGGCATTTTTGCGCGGACTATACCCGATTTATCATAAATATGCCACCCTCCAGGAGTTTGCGCGTGTCAATCGGGTGGGAGAGACAGAGCATCCTGCCTGGGCGTTGGCCGAGGCGGTCAACCGATCGCTGGCCGAGGCAAATGCGGGATACGATCATGTCAATCTCTCGCGATGTCTCCCTCAGAATCTCAAGACGACAGCACTCAAACGCCTTAATATGGCATTGAGATGGCTCGTGCGTAATGACGGCATCGTGGATATGGGTGTATGGGATGTAATCAAACCCTCGCAACTGTATATACCGCTCGATGTGCATGTGGGCGATACCTCGCGCGAGCTGGGTCTGCTCGACCGTAACGCCAATGACCGCAAGTCGGTCGAGATTCTGACAGATTCGCTGCGCCGTTTCAATCCCGATGACCCTGTGATATATGATTATGCTCTCTTCTCGTTAGGTCTCCCCGCCAACCGCCCGGACTCTGACCTTGCATGCAAGACAACCGACTGAGCGTT
>CAMWLR010000023.1 GCA_947175215.1 uncultured Porphyromonadaceae bacterium | reverse complement strand
CGTAAGGCGTTACTATGATATGGTCGAGTAGGCGTATATCCATAATCTCACAAGCTGCCTTAATCTTCTTTGTCAGGCTATCATCGTGACAACTTAGTCGTGTGTTGCCTGAGGGATGGTTATGGGTGAGAATAATTGCAGATGCGTTGCTGACTAATGCTGTTTGCATAATCACTCGCACATCAACAATAGTAGAGGTCAGTCCTCCCTCTGAAATCGTTGTGTAGCCGATTATCTTGTTAGCGTTGTTCAGTAGCAGAACCTTGAATGTTTCTTTGTAACCGATAGTTTCTTCATCGTACACTTTATTTATAAGGATTTTACGTATCTCTTTTGCACTGTTTATTGTCTCTGTGAGAGGTTGGGGTTTATATTTCAGTTGTCAGTTTACTGTCAGTTCTTCGATTGAGATTTCAGATGTGTTTGCCTCAAGGAAGTTTACAGAGGGAACGGAAGTAGTGTTGATGTCCTCAAACTGCACATCTTCTGCGATTGTGTTGAGGTCGTTGGCGGTAGTGGTTGCTACTGTAATAGCTGTTGTTTCCATATTTGGGTATATTACTGTCCGCTAGACCATAAAAGGGTTAACAGACAGTAATAAAATGGAATCGACCCTTATTTTATTTGACCTCAAATTTTTATCGGACAGCAATAATTATTTTTATTATTGGAGTTGAATTTCTTATATCGAATTCACGTTATTTATATTGTGCGCCGCAAAGGGGTGTATTCAAAAATCCTTGCAAGGTAAGCAATCAGCCGGCATTACAGTCTTGTTATCTGCTGCGTCGCACACTCTCGCGGGCCGGGGCATATCTCGGTAGCGAGAGCTGTCGCCGGCGGGGTATTTCGCGACGCAGGTATTTCAGGTCGAAGTCGTAGCGATGTTTGCTCGACCCTCGCTTTGCACTCTGTTTTGCCGGCAGAAAGGCCCGGTCACGCAATATGTTGACAGAGTCGCATAGGGTCGAGTGACCTTCCCGACCGGTCGGAAATAACACCTCGGGTACTGAGTCGAGGGTGACATGCTGCACTACCGACAGGGTCGGGAAACCTATGGCGGTCCACATAATCATCGTTTCGGCGGGATTCTCACCCGGGAGAGGACCCTCGATGACGACCGAGGCACACGAGCTGCGCCGCGATATTACATCGCCGTTGTCAGGGTATCGTGTAGCCTTACCATCGAGCAGGTCGATACACGCAGAGGGTAAGTAGAGCGAGCGCGACAACGTCTCGATAAGATCCTCGGCTGCTAATTGTCTCAATGCTCCCCACTCACGCGGTGTTGACATTATTGAGTCGAGCAGATGAGTCTCTGCCCGGTGACGTGACACCCCGAGCCGTCCTCTCTCACCCCCTGACAACGAGTAGTTGGTGCGGGTGGCGATACCCGTCGAGTCGACGGGATAAACCGTCACGCCGCGGTCTGAGGTCTCGAAATAAGCGCCGTTACCGGTGGCATCAAACGCACCGAAATTTGCCTGCACACCTCTTCGGCCGGGGTAATCGGTGAGTAGCCGATAAAAATCATCGAGTGATCGGCAGCTACGCAACGCTTCGGTCATTATCAACCCCTCGCGGTCTTTACAATCATCATCAGGGGACGGTATATTATAGCTGGCGGTATTCATCACGGCAAAACCCGCCGAGTTGAAACCGATCCATACTTCGTGTGCATCTGTATCTGAGGCATTGAACAGTCCGACGTATGCGAGTGTCGAGTCGGTCGCCTCAAAATTGCGCACATAGTTGTCTTTATGTCCGCTGTCACGATGTTTCCACAACAGCCATCGGCCACCCTCGCCGCGGTTTATCCCCACAAGGGCTGACGTGCACCCCCATAGGTTACCTGCGGTCATCATCACTATAACCGCTATCAACGCAATACATCTTATCGCCAGTCTGTATGAAGTTTTTGGAATTTTCATCGCTCAAAGTTAAAAAAATCCCCTGAAATTTCATAACTTTGCTGTAATCCTCAGATAAGAGAATTATCAGTAAGTAATTAAAATTCCCCGATATGAATAAGAAGATATTGTTGACCGCGGCGATGGCGGCCGCTATCGGACTCCCCTCGGCGGTTGCGCAGAGTGTTGACGCGACAGCCGGCGATACGCCCCTGTGGCTGCGTGACGTTCAGATTTCGCCCAACGGTGATCTGATCGCTTTTACTTATAAGGGTGACATCTGGACTGTACCCGTCAGCGGCGGCGAGGCCCGTCGCCTGACCGTGCGCGACTCTTATGAGTCGTCACCGGTATGGAGCCCTGACGGCACCAAGATTGCCTTTGCATCTGACCGCAGCGGCAACAACGATATTTATGTGATGGATGCGCGTGGCGGTTCGCCTCGCAGGCTGACATCAAATTCGGCCGCCGAGATCCCCGAGGGTTTCTCTCCCGACGGCCGTGAGGTTTACTATTCGGCCTCTATCCAGGCACCGGCATCATCGGTCATGTACCCCTCGGGGCGCATGACTCAGCTTTATGCCGTAGATGTCGAGACAGGAAAGTCTCATCAGGTACTCGGCACCCCCGCCAAGATGATCTCATTCTCGCCTGACGGTGACAAGATGCTCTATCAGGATGTCAAAGGATTTGAGGATGAGTGGCGCAAGCATCACACCTCATCGGTCACCCGTGACATCTGGCTGTATACACCCGCCGACGGGAAGCACCGCAACCTCACTGACCGTGCGGGCGAAGACCGTAACCCTGTACTCGATGCCATCACCGGTACGGTCTATTTTCTATCCGAACGTGACGGCGGGACATTTAACGTTTACTCTTTCCCTCTCGATAACCCCTCACAGGTATCACAGCTGACAGACTTCAAGACTCACCCGGTGCGCTTCCTGTCACGTGCCAATAACGGTACGCTCGCCTTTACCTATGACGGCGAGATATACACCATGGCCGGACGCGCCGCTCGCGGTGCTGTCATGCCCGAGAAAGTCAACATCACTGTCACCACTGATGATACTGAGCGTCCCAAGAGACTGTCTGTCAAACCGTCAGGCGGTAAAGTATCACCTAACGGCGAGATGGTCGCATTCCTTAACCGCGGTGATGTGTTCGTCACTTCGGTCGAGTACCCCACCACCGTGCAGGTGACCCGTACCCCACAGGCCGAGCGTCATATCTCATGGGGGAGCGACAACCGTTCGCTCTATTATACCTCAGAGCGCTCGGGCCGCAAGAATATCTACCGCGCACGAATCACCCGCAAGGATGATCCTGATTTCCCCAACGCTGTTGAGTTTACCGAAGAGGCTATATTTAATGTCAATCCCGCCAAGGGTGAGGTAACCGAGTACTCACACCCCTCTGTCTCTCCTGACGGCAAGAAACTCGCATATATCAAGAACCGCAATCAGCTCTGGATACGCGATCTTGCCACCGGTGCAGACCGTCAGATCACTGACGGCGAGACATATCCCGGTAAAGATGACGGTATGTCGGTCGAGTGGAGTCCTGACTCACGCTGGCTGACTATGGAGATCATCCCCGATATGCGTGACCCCTATGGCGACATCGGCCTGGTTGAGGTAGAGACCGGCAAGATCACTAATCTCACCAACACCGGCTATATGGAGGCCAATCCCCGCTTTGTGCTTGACGGTAACGCCATTATCTACTTTACCGAGCAATATGGTCTGCGTTCGCAAGCTTCATGGGGATCACAGGATGATATCATGATTGTGTTCCTCAATCGCGAAGCACGCGACAGATTCATGCTGTCAGAGGAGGATTTCGCGCTGCTTAAAGAGCAAGAGAAGAAGTCTGCCAAAAAGTCTGACGGCGACAGCGACAAGAAAGGGAAGAAAGGTGACAAGGAGGCTGATGACAAAAAGGCTGACGACAAGAAAATTACCGTCGAATTAGACGGCATCGAGGAGCGCGTGATGCGCCTTACACCTTTCAGCTCGTCACTCTCAGACGCCATCTTCTCTGGTGACGGCGAGACTCTCTACTTTCTCTGCGAACTTGATGACGGGTTTGACCTTTGGAAAAAAGAGCTGCGCAAGGGTGAGCCGAAACTGGCCGCCAAGATCGGTTCATCGGGCGCGTCATTGCAGGCTGACAAAACCGGCAAGCAGCTATTTGTCATCGGCCGCGACTTGAAGAAGATTGACAAGGGTGACAAACTCACCCCGATCAAGGTATCGGCCACTCACGACATTGACCTCGCCGCCGAGCGTGAAGCGATGTTTGACTACGTCGCCGTCGAGGAGGGCGAGAGATTTTACGACACGGGGATGCACGGCATAGACTGGCCTGCCATGACCGCTGCCTACCGTCGTTTTCTGCCGCATATCAACAATAATTACGATTTTGCCGAGATGCTCAGTGAGATGCTCGGCGAACTGAATGTCTCTCATACCGGAGGCCGTTATTATCCCTCGGGATATACCGCCCCCGACCGTACCGCCTCGCTGGGTCTTCTCTATGATATGAATTATCAGGGGAATGGCCTAAAGGTTGATGAGATTCTGCCCAACGGCCCGTTTGACAAGGCTTCATCAAAAATTGCTCCCGGAGCTGTCATCACGGCAGTCAACGGCAATCAGATTGATGCAGGCACAGATCTGGGCGAACTGTTTAACAACCTTGCCGGCAAGAAGACCCTCGTGGCCTTCACCACCCCATCGGGCGAGAAAGTGTCAGAGGTGGTCATCCCATGCTCCACTGCCAAGATCAGCGACCTGATGTATCGCCGATGGATCAAGCAGCGCGCCGCAGATGTCG
Source organism: uncultured Porphyromonadaceae bacterium (assembly GCA_947175215.1). Taxonomy (GTDB): domain Bacteria; phylum Bacteroidota; class Bacteroidia; order Bacteroidales; family Muribaculaceae; genus UBA7173. The sequence continues at coordinate 26,146 of CAMWLR010000023.1, read as the reverse complement.
ACCGTTGGTCAAACGGACGTCTGGGTTATGTGCATATCGAGTCGATGAATGACGCTTCTTTCCGCCCGATGTATGCCGACCTCCTGGGTAAGTACAATAACCGAGAAGGTGTCATAATCGACATCCGCTGGAACGGTGGCGGCCGTATGCATGAGGATATCGAGCAGCTGTTTACCGGACAGAAGTATCTCACCCAGGTTATCCGTGGCAAGGATGTATGCGATATGCCCTCGCGTCGCTGGAACAAGCCCTCTGTGATGCTCGTGGCCGAACCATGTTACAGTAACGCGCACGGCACTCCCTGGGTCTATCAGCATCAGAATATCGGCAAGGTTGTCGGTATGCCCGTGCCCGGCACGATGACCTCAGTCAACTGGGTGACTCTGCAAGACCCCTCGTTGGTATTCGGCATCCCTGTCATCGGCTATCGCACCGCCGAGGGTAATTACCTCGAGAATACTCAGCTCGAACCGGACGTCAAGATCGCCAACACCCCCGAGCAGATTGTTGCCGGTGAAGATGCACAGCTCCACGAGGCCGTCAACGTCCTCCTCCGCCAACTCGATGCCGCCAAATAACACCTCACACCCTTAGTGAGGGTTAAACATCTTCCTTTAGTAAGGATTATCTCAATCTTTATCCCCCGGAAACGCGCCCTGTTGTGTTCCCGGGGGATTTCTCTATATCCCCCGCCTGCCCGAAATCTACAAGAGATTCTGAAAGAATCTTTTATATATCTTCCGACAATTAATGGGATAGAGCCGGAGATCAATAGGTACGGAGCGGGGGGCGGATGGCGTTAGGGATGTAATCGATGGTGGCGGTGTGGCCGTCGCCGATGACTGCGGCTACATCAAAGCGGGGATTGAGCCGGATACTGTGCGAGCGGATATAACTCTCGGCGGCCCGACAGAGGTCTTTGACTTTTTTGGAGGTGATGGCTTCGAGGGGGTCAAAACTATTGTCCTTGCGGGTCTTGACTTCGACAAATATTATATCATCGCCGCGGGTGGCAATGATGTCGATTTCGAGATGATGCAGTCGCCAATTACGTTCAACGATGGCGTAGCCATCGATTATAAGTTTATCAACTACTTGCTGCTCACCCCATTTGCCGAGGTCATTATGTTGTGCCATGATACGATCGAGTTAAAATAAAGAGGTCGTGTCAAAATTTTGACACAACCTCTTGACGGGTGGTTGTCTTACCTGGATTCGAACCAAGACAGGCAGAACCAAAAACTGCAGTGCTACCATTACACCATAAGACAATCATATTGCTCAAGGCGACAATCGCCCTAAAGCGATGCAAAGTTAGGTAGTTTTTTCCTTTTCTGCAAATGTTTTGAGTAAATTTATCGGGGGATAGGGTCAGCCTTGACGGAAAAGACGGGTTGAGCGGAGGCCTGGACGGTTGTTAAAGGTGAGGGCGGTGAATGATGAGGTGGTGTCTGAGTTGTATTTGAGGTGGTAACGCTCGTGTGCGAGTCCGGTGAGGATAAACTCTGCTTTGTTGACAGGATGGCACTCTGAGCTGAGAAGCGCTTTATCTGTGGGGGTGATCCGCTCCTCGATGGTGAGGTCAAACCCTTTGCGGTTTATGGCGAGAGCGACGGTGGCCGCGTTGTCGAGCCGGTCGGGGAGCCCGTAGCGGATGATTCTGACGGTGCCGTCAGGGAGGGCCTCAAGCTCGATGCGCGGCGTAATGTCGGTGAGATCTGGGTCAAATGTCAGGCGACCTGTGGCGAAGTCGGTCTCGACCGGCCCGTGAGAGGCTGGCATGGCCATAAGCCCCACGATGAGCGCGGCTACCAGAAAGATTATGACGTAGAACTCGACGGAGTGGAATATTTGCATTAAGAATCGCGGTTATGAGAATGCCGACATCAGGGCCGATGAAATGAGCATATAAATCAGCATGCCGATGATATCGTTGGTAATAGAGATGAAGGGGCCGGTGGCAAGTGCGGGGTCGATCTTGAAACGCTCGAGTGTCAGGGGGACGAATGTGCCGAAGATCGAGGCGAACAGCACCACGGCCATCAGCGAAAGCGACACGGCAAGCGTTGTCGGATTCCAGGGCGAGAGGCTGAAAACGTTATATATAAACACGATCAGCGAGATTATCAGACCATTGACGATGCCGACGCCAACCTCTTTGAATATCTGTTTGCCGGTGTCTTTAAGGTCAAGCGAACCGTTGGCGAGACCTTGCACGACGATCGCCGATGACTGTATGCCGACGTTACCGCCCGTACCGCCAATCATGGGGATAAAGAGAGCCATCGCAGGGTTGGTTGCGAAACCTTGTTCAAAATTCCCGAGAATGAGTGAGTTGCCGATACCGCCGAGGATGCCGACCAGCAGCCATGGCAGACGCGCGCGGGTCTGTTGCCAGATGGTGTCGTCAGACTCTACATCCTGAGAAAGACCTGATGCCAGCTGATAGTCACGCTCGGATGACTCGCGCACACGATCCATGACGTCATCGACAGTGATGTGTCCGACCAGTCGGCCGATCGAATCGATGACAGGCATAGCCACAAGGTCATATTTCTCAAAGTCTATGGCAACCTCATCGAGCGGTGTATCTGTTTTGACCGCAACCGGGTCGGTCTCCATGACGTTCTTGATCTTTGAGACCGAGGGGTGAGTAATGAGTTTCTTGAGGGGGAGAGTGCCACGCAGACGGTCTTCGTTGTCAACGACGTAGACATAATAGACCTCGTCCATATCCTCGGCCTGCATCCTTAGCTGCTTGATACACTCGGGCATTGACCAGTTCTCGTTGACCACGAGCATCTCGGTACCCATCAGACCGCCGGCCGTATCCTCGTCATATTTCAGCAGGTCGATAATGTCGCCGGCCTGCTCGACATCATCGATATGCGACAGCACCTCGTCACGATCCTCCTTGTCGAGATCCTGTATAAGGTCGACAGCATCGTCGGTGTCAAGATGATCAATATATAGACGGGCGATATCCTCGGGCTCCATGTCGCTGAGCAGCTTGCGACGGTCATCGTCGTCAAGCTCCATCAGTACATCGGCAGCTTTGTCGCCGTCAAGCAGACGATATAGATATTCGGCCTGTGCGAGGTCAAGATCCTGATACAGCTCGGCGATGTCGGCCGGGTGCATCTCATCAAGCTCACGGCGGGCGGCATCGTCGTCATGAGACTCGATTATAGAATTAATCCTATCAAGAAAATCCTCGTCAAATTCCTTCATAACGGTTAGGTTTTACCGGGCAACCAAGCCCGATTGTCGTTAAATCAGCCAAATATAAGATTGGTCAGCTCAACAAACTGCTCGACGGTGAGCTGCTCGGGGCGCATTGCCATCAGCGTAGAGTCAGGAATAGGAGCACCCGGGGGGAGCAGAGGTTTGACCGAGTTACGTATGGTCTTGCGCCTTTGCCCGAATGTCGTTTTTACCACAGCCTTAAATCGTATCGGGTCACACCCTAATGAGGTCACGTCATTGCGCGTCATCCTTATCACCCCTGACTTGACCTTGGGCGGAGGATTAAAGACGTTCTCATCGACCGTAAAGAGGTATTCGACATCATACCACGCCTGTAACAATACGCTCAGGATGCCCCGGGCCTTGGTACCCGGAGGGGCAGCCAACCGCTGAGCCACCTCGCGCTGCAACATCCCCGAGCAGCAGACAATCCGGTCTTTCCAGTCGAGGGCGTGAAAGAATATCTGCGATGAAATGTTATAGGGATAATTGCCGATGAGGCAGAATGGCCCGTCGCCGGGCACGAGTTTGTCCAAATCCAGTTTAAGGAAGTCATCGGCAACGATCTTGGCTGCGAGGTCGGGGAAGTGCTCGCGCAGATACTCCACGCTCTCCGTGTCGAGTTCGACGACAGTCACGTCGTGACCTCGGTCAAGCAGAAAACGTGTCAGCACCCCCATACCCGGCCCGACCTCTATCACCGGTAAACCCTTATACGCATCGAGGGTGGCGGCGATGCGGTCGGCTATGGACAGATCGGTGAGGAAGTGCTGCCCCAATGCTTTCTTTGGACGTACATTCATAAAACCATGCAGTTAACTGTCTACAAAATTAATCCTTTTTCGCGGGTCTGACAAATTTTTTGAGCATCGACAGCGGTGATGCGTGCAAAAGCCGTTTCATCCCGACCCAGCTGATAACCAATGAGAGGATGACAAAGGGGGCAGCCCCCCATATCCCGAATGTCGAACGACAGACAGCTGCGACGGCGCAGATGAGGAGCACCACTATCGGCAATCTTATCATCTTGCCGCCGACCTTAAGGTGATACCGCTTGCGGCAAAGTATCCACACCTCGGCCAGATAAAACAGATACCACAGGGTGTAGCCATAGCCGAGGCCTGCTATCCCCCAGCGGTTAAACATCACGATGTTGAGCAGTATGGCGACGAGGGCCGAGAGTAGTTCGGTCACCAGATACGCCTTGCCGTCACTGCGCGCCAGGATTATGTAGGCCAGACACCACGACCAGGTGCGGAATACCGTACCCACAATTCCCCATGTGATAAAGGGGAGCATAACGATAAAGTTGCGGTCATACAGCAGGTTTACAATCAGTTCGTCGGCGGTTATAAAGAGTGTAATCAGCGGTAATATCACCAGCATCATGAGCGTCAGCTCGTGAGAGAGGAACATCTCGACACGTCGCGGTGAGTGATTAACCTGAGACAGCCGGGGAAGGTACTCCATACCCACGGCAACGAGTACCAGACCTATATAACGGTTGACCAGAGTGAATCCGGCCTGATAAAAACCGGCCTGTTCAGGACCTCCGACACGGTTGAGATATGACATGAACACATACGACACCGCGTTAGAGGCAAATGTCGTAACGGTTATATATATGCCGAGGATGGCAAACCCCTTGCCGGTGGCGAATGTTTCGCGCAGATCAGGCGCCGGTGAGGGTGTGGCGACCTTTTCGCGGAACAGTCCGCGGCATATCCATGTCATCAGGGCATAAGCCAGCAACGAGGGGATGACGCTGTCGATACCCCAGAAGTAATACATGGGGATACACACGATCAGGCCTGTAAAAGCCCCGGCAACGGTTGTTTTAGCCAGTCGCGAATAACGGTGCAGACCCTGGAAGACAGCCGACTCGGTATTGCTCAGGGTGAGCAGCAGCACGGCCGCCGCGAGTATGACGTAGCCTGTCGTGTGGTTTTCGTCACCGAATGTCAGACGGCTCAGCAACGGTGATAGCGCAACGGTGAGGGTCGCGCCTATCAATCCCAGGGCGAGTCCCCAGCGCCTGATCACTGTGACGAGTCGCGGGATGAGAGCGGCAGGGGTAACGGCAAGTTCGCGTACCACCCCTGTGCCTGTCCCCATCTGGGTGAGTGAGCTGATAGTCTCGAGTCCCGAGTAATAGAGACCGAACAGGCCCATCCCCGCAGGTCCGAGCCAGATGGCGACCAACTTTGTACGTATGACAGATGTGAGTATAGATAATACCTGCACCCCGCTGAAGAGGCCCATCACCTTTAGCACTCGGGCTGATACCGAGTTGACCTTACTTTTTTTAGCGCCGGTTATTTCCTGAGCCATGCTTCGGGATTCTCTTTCTGTCGCCCGTTGCGTACCTCAAAGTGCAGCACGCTGCGGCCGTTGTCATTGGGGTCAGAATAGACCTGACCGATGGTTTGTCCGGCGGTGACGGTCTGGCCGGCCGAGACATTCACTGATCCGAGGTTGGCATAGACTGTCATGTATGCACCATGACGTATCACCACCACGACGTTATATCCGTCAGGCCTGAACACCGCTGACACCTCGCCGCCGCTGACTGCTCTAACGGCCGCTTTCTTGGCGGTCTCGATGTCTATACCTGCGTTATCGGTCTCGACGTGGGGGAGAGTGGGATGTTTCTGACGTCCGAAATGCTTGACGATGGTGTAACGCCCGGCCACGGGGGCAGCCAACGACCCTTTTAGGGTAGCGAAATCGGTAGCTCCGATAACCTTTGAGTCGCCTGATGGGTCGGCCACCGGTGTCTTGGAGGGTGCGTCTGCTGCCGGGGTCGGTTTCTGACCGTGCTTGACCGGTTTGGCCTTGGCGCGGGCATCCTCCTTACGCTTTTTCTCCTCAGCTGCCTTGCGCTCTTTCTCAGCTTTTTTAGCGGCTTCCTGAGCTTTCCTGGCAGCCTCTTTCGCCTCGGCGGCCTCCTTGCGTGCCCGTTCGGCCTCAGCCTTGCGGGCAGCGTCAGCCTGGGCCGCTTGACGTGCTTTCTCAGCCTCAGCTTCTTTGCGGGCAGCCTCAGCCTCTGCATCCTTACGTGCTTTCTCGGCGGCAGCTGCCTTGCGCGCGGCTTCCGCCTCCGCTTCGGCTGCTTTACGTGCCGCCTCGGCCCGTTCTGCCTCGGCCTTTCGTGCTGCTTCGGCTTCGGCAGCGCGGCGTTTAGCCTCCTCTGCACGACGCGCAGCCTCTTTGCGTTCGGCCTCCTGACGTGCCGCCTCGCGGGCTATGATATTGTCAAGCTCGCGGTCAAGCGCCTGAGCCTGCGCACGCTGCCGAGCCATCACATCCTTGAGGGCAGCTCCCTGAGATTGCAATTCGTCAACGAGTGCAGACGTTTCGGATTTACGGCGCACGAGGGTGGTATGTTCGCTCGACAGCGCTTCCTTAGACTTAGATGCCTCGGCAATGACTGTCTCAAGGCGTTTGCGTTTTTGGTCAAGTATATCCTTTGCAGCGGCAATCTCACCGGCGCGTTTTTCGCGCCAACGGGCAAACCGTCTGAGATAGCGCGCTCTGTGATATGCCTGAGTGAATGAATCTGACGAGAAGATAAATGCCAGCACGCTCAGGTTGCCGCGGCGTCCCTGAGAGCGGCGCAGGGCTGTCTTGTATGTGGCGGTGATCTGTTGCAGATGCTTGTCGAGGGCCGCCACCGAGTCATTCAGCGAACCGATGCAGAGGTTGAGCGAGTCGAGGCGGTGTGACAGTATGGCGATGCGGCCGTTACACTCCTCTATCTCCCCCTCGACGAGGTTGAGCTGGCTGAGCTTGCGGGCGGTTTGCTCGGCGTTGAGCTTGATCTTGCGCCCTGTCTCTTTCATCTCTGACTCGGTACGTACCTTGTCGCGGCGTACATCCTTGGCAGAGCGTGGCGGAGTCGACTTACCGGCTGTCTTTTTACCGGTTGACTTAGAGCCGGTCGACTTGGACGTGGAGGACTTAGCCCCCGATGACTTAGATCCCGATCCCTTGGCCGCGCCTTTTTTATTGGCTGGTTGCTCGGTCTTGGGGCGTGATGAGGTTTTGCGCTTCTGCTGTGAATCGGCATCAGGAGGTATGATAGTCAGCAAGAGGGCTAATATGAGTACAGTCAGAAATCTTGACACGGCGGGGAGTGTAATCAGAAGTTTTTGAGTAGTGATGTGAGGGTTGAGGCCTCGATGCGTTCGCAATTGTCAGGGATGTTGCGCGATCGGTTGACGCCTGCGTTGAATTTGGCGCTGTTTAGATCCCACTTGATCGTTGCGCCCAACTTGACACCGCGGGTGGTCTCAACAGACACCTCCTGAGCGAACCAGCCTGCGTTGCGGCTCTCATACAGGTCGTCATAACGGGCGGTGAATGATCCGAAGCCACTGACCTCGACGGTCGCCCCACGCAGGGCGTTTGAGGTGGATGAACCGAGAAATCCATAGGTGAATTTTTCGGGCTGGCGGCGCGGCAACATGTACCAGCCGTTGGTGGCACTTTCAAAGTCAAATTCCTGACGGTCGGCAGGTGTTGCGGTACCGTGTCCGGTAATAAAGGCACGCCCCAACAACATATCCTGTATGTCGGCGATCGTCACCCCGGCGCTCCCTAATACCGATGAGGTAGATTGGCAGAGATATTTTTTGTGGAATTTGTCAACAGCCACTATCGAGTCACTGTCGACCCAGAGTGTTGCGACCTCAAAGCCGAGCATTCTCACTGACATCGAGATCCATTGGCCTCGCTTCATCCACACTTTGCCGGCGGCGTTGAGACGTGACGGCGAGGTGAGCGAGACTTTCATCCCTGCCTCCATGTCGTTCCAGGGTTTCCATGACTCGGTGAGCATGGTATAACGGGCCGACAACGTGGCATTCGACGAGACCGGTTCACCGGCCGATTGCGTGCTTTTGTTAGAGCGACAGCCGACAAGGGTGAGAAGTATAACGATTGCAAAAGCTAATTTGAGACGCATTTTGTGAGGTATGAAGTATGAGATAGGAATGACGAGGTGGGAGGTGGAGGGGGTCAGTCGACAAAGGGGGTGCGTTGGCGGATCTTCTTTTTGAGGATCTGATTGTCAGGTTCGAGTTTGAGGGCTTTCTCCCAGAACTCTACCGCCTTGGCCACATCGCGGTTCATGAAGTAAATGTCGCCGGCATGATGCAGTACGTCGGCCTGTGGGTGTTCTTCCTCGAGGCTGACAGCCTGATCTATCCACTCTTTGGCCTTGACATAGTCTTTCTTTTTATAGAAAATCCAGGCATAGGTGTCTATGGCTGTGTCATTCTCGGGATTGGCGCGCACGCAGATGGCGCTGTATCTCTCGGCCAGGTCGAGGTCTTGGTCATTCTCAGCGAGATAGTAGGCGAAGTTGTTGAGGGCCAGCAGATTGTCAGGGTCTATCTCGACTGCCTGACGATAATAAGCAAACGCCGAGTCGGTCATCTCGCGGGCATAGAAAATGTCGCCGAGCGAGGCTATCAGTTGCGAGCGGGTCGAGATGTCATCTTTGTCGGTGAGGTCGATGGCCTTATGGTAATATTCGGCGGCTTCGTCATACTGCTTGAGCTGCTGATAGTTGGCACCCATCAGCAGGGTGATCACCTCGTCGGTCGGCAGATATTCGAGGGCCTGCTTGCCCGTGGTGAGCGCTTTGCGCGAATCATCGAGCTGTCCGTAGAGGCTCATTATCGATCGCCAGCGTGACGCGTTGTAGAGGTCGCCGTCGACGGCATACTCCTGTTGCTCTGCCGCTCCGCGCAGGTCGCCCACCACGATGAGATATGATGAGTACAGGTCGCGGAATGATGACTCATGGGGATGTTGCTCTATCAGCGACTCAAAGATACCGGTGATCTGAGGGCGGCGAAGCGAGTCGGCGTAAACGCGGCCGACATAGTCGCGGAGCAGCTCGGATTTCGCCTCGACATCAATCTCCTCTTTGAGCAACGCCCTGCTCACCTCACGGTCGTATGCCAGCGAGTCACCCTGCTGCAGGTAATATTGGGCGCGTTTATAGTAAGCTAACCCGTTGGTCGAGTCGGTGGCACAGGCCATATCATACAGTTCGATCGCCTTGTCGGGGCGGTCGAGCACCATAAAGATATCACCGGCATAGAGCTGATACTGCACGTTTCGCGGCGATGAGGCGATCAGCGAGTTGATCTCGGTCACTGACGAGGCTGTATCGCGCAACGCAAGCAACGCCCTGATCTTGTGTGAGGTCAGCCCGAGATCTTTCCCCTCGGCACGCTCGATGCGAGCCAGTACGTCGAGCGACCGGTGCAACGATGCCGTGTCGCGGTTCTCTTGCAACGCCTCGACAAGTTTTATCGCCACGTCAGGTTTGTCGGGGTAGAGCGAATCGGCTGCCGACCATACGCGTATCGCCTCGCGGGTGTTACCCAAGGTGGTGTTGACCATCCCATAGAAGATCGTGCTGTAATAGTCATCGGGATGCAGGTCAAAGTGGCGCTTCATCATCAGATACCCCTCGGTGGCCATCGTCGAGTCGTTGCGCCCCAAGGCCATGAGGTAATAGCCGAGAGTCTGCCCGACGCCGGTCTCGGTGGTGTCGAGCTGATAAGAGGCGTTGAGCAGCTCAAAGTACGCGTCATCATCGCCACCTGCATTGTGTGCCATCGCCTCCATGTAGATGTAGTCGGCTTTTCGCGATGCCTCGCTGTCGGCGGGTGTCAGCCGTCGGTCTGATTTGCGGCCCTTGCCGTCTGAGATCACCGCGCCTGCAATGAGGGTGGCGAGCAACAGCATCACGGGCAGCAGGCGCGCTATCTTGTTATATCGCATGAATCTGTTGGTAGCTAAGAAGTTAGTTGACGCCGGTGTGGCCAAAAGCACCGTCACCACGTTCGGTGGTGTCGATGCGGTCGACAGCTTCCCATGTCACACGGGTATAACGGGTAATCACCATCTGGCATATACGTTCGCCGTCATTGACCGTAAACGGTTCGTTAGAGAGATTGATAAGTATCACGCCGATCTCGCCGCGATAGTCGCTGTCGACCGTGCCGGGGGTGTTGACCAGCGAGATACCATGCTTGATGGCCAGGCCGCTGCGCGGACGCATTTGGCACTCATAGTCACGGGGCAACTGTATCCTTAACCCCGTGGGTATAAGTGCGCGACCCAACGGAGGGAGCACTACGGGGGTGTCAGGGAGATAGGCGCGCACGTCCATCCCCGATGCCCCGGGTGTAGCATATTCGGGCATCGGATGATGCGAACGGTTTATGATTTTGACCTTGATATGTCCTTCAGAAGTTTCCATAAGGGGAAGATTTACCTATTATCTCGCGAAAATACGAAAATTCCCGCAAACCTCAATCATAATAAATCTAAAAACCGATTGCACACTCCATCCGTAAGCTCTTGAGGTAACAATGTCGTCAATACACCGACATTTATTGACGAAATCTCTACAAAAGATTGCGTCAGGTTATAGAGATTGCGTCAGGCGGCGGGGTTGCTCCAGGCAGGTCTCTCCGTGAAATCTGTGGGAGATTGGTATGAAACGGGTGGGGACAAAAAAATCCCCCACGGCGTAGGCCGTGGGGGATGTATTGGGGGGATGTGTTATCCTTTGGGTGTCAGATTAGCGGATGACAACCTTGGTGGCTTTGTTGCCCTGACGCTGGATCAGGAGCTGACCGGCCTCGGGGTTGCTGACGCGGATACCCTGGAGGTTGTAGTACTCAACGGGTGCGTTGCTGTTGTCAACGGCGATTGCCTCAACACCTGCATCGTTGTAGGGAAGTTCCATGTCGAGCTCGATGGTAGTGTTGATCATGGGGAAGAAGTAGTACTGCTCACCTGTACCGAACTGATAGTAGAATGCATTCCAGTTGGGAACTGTGATAGTAGTCTTGCCGTCAGCTACGTTGTAGGTAGAGGTGAGGACATATTTCTTGGTACCGGCTGCGTTTGCGCCGTCAGCGGCCTGCTCTGAGAGGTATGCCTTGTACGAAGTGATATAGGTGCACTGTACATTTTCTGCAGTCAGAGTGTTAGCCTCTGCATCCATTGTCATGGGAACATTGAAGCCCATATCGGCCCAGTTGGTGATAGTCACTGTATTGCCGTTGACCTTAACGCCTACAGGATCGGTAAAGTCAGAAATACCGGGCTGAGTGGGATGAGCTGAGTGATCCATTTGGTAAGTCATCTCACCGGTACCATCGATGATATCGATTGAGATATCTGAGGTGATAGTGATAACCGAAGCAAGAGAGTTGTCGATGAGGAGCGCGAAGATAAAGCGGTTGGCATCGAAGGTCTCGGGCTCGTCCTCACCTTGGTACTGTACCTGGAAGGGATTAACGAATGTGAAAGTACCGTCTTCGTACTCAAAACGATAGTTGGTGCTCACGCAGTTGTTGCTTGCATTGGCAGCCCACATCTCGGCATCGTATTGATTGCCCTGATAGGTGTAGTGGAAGAATGTCTGACCAAGAATGTAGAAATAACCGGCTGAGGGGATGTACGCAACTTCGATGGGATCTACGAAATCGGTCAAAGAGGCATTAGTAGAATAGTGGGGAGCAAGGAAGTTCTCCATCTCGTAATAGAGTACGCCATCTTCCTCCTCTTCGTTGGTGAACGAAACGTTAGAGGTAACGGGGTAGTAATTGTATGTACCATCTGTAGCTTTCTCACGGATTGTGAAGTTTACAGTAGCCATTTTGCCGGTAAGTGATGTTGGATAAGAAACCTCATCCATTGTAGAAGCGGCACGTGAAGCAACTGACAGAGCGGGAGTTTCAGCAAAACGGGCTTCGCCTTCGAAAGTAGGCTCGGTAGCAGTAAACTTGGGAGCTGCGGTTGCTGCCAGGGTAGCGGCAGCGGTTAACATAACTGAGTAAAGTTTTTTCATTTGCGTTGATTTAGTAAATGAATATGATTGATATTTGGATTTTTATTTCTTAAAAGCTCAGAAAGTACTTAATAATTTCATCTGATTTAATGCGAAACCTAAAAACAGCTAAGCATAATATCCACCTCAGTGCTGACTTGATGTATCGTCTGCGGTGAAGTAGATGTCGCAAAGGTATTCTAAAAAAATAACCCGTGCAACTTTTTTCCAAAAAAAATTAAAAAATACCGACATTTTGCAAAAAATCATAATCTCTCTACATACACGAAGCGATCAAGATACCCCTATCGAGTTTTAATCTCCCACAGATTTCACGTATAGACCTGTCAACAATAAAAATCGAGACCCTGTCCATCCCTTATCAGGTCTGTTCAGGGTTCTCCGTTGAAATCCGTAAGAGATTTTTCCCTGCGGTCGGGCCTTGGAGAGTATGGGATGAAATGAGCCGGGGGTAGGCCGAGATTTGCGCCTTGACAGGCTTACCTCGATCTACCCCCGGCTATGAGCTAAAGATTCATTAAGAATCGCTGACGGGGCCTATTCTATTAATGTAATCAAATTTTTGCGATGACGCAGTGAGCGGGATTATTTTTTGGCTTTGGCTTTCTCAGCCATTTTGTCTATGGCCTCGAGCGAAAGGTCAATGGCCTCCTCGAATGTGTCGGCGATTTTGGTGGCGACAAATTCGTTTTTTGGCTCGATGGCGGTGATCACCACCTCTTTGTTCATGGCTGACTCGGGCTTCACTACGGTGAGCTTAACCTCGACGGTGGTAATATCGGGATAATGGCGTGCCAGACGGTTTACTTTCTTATTAATAAACTCGTTAAGTTTCTCGGTAGCGTCAAAGTTGATGGCTTGAATGTTGACATCCATGATTGTGTCCTCCTTTTAAGTTTTTATTGCCCGGGAGTGTGGCGCGTCTCTGTGTCAGCCGACGACGATCCGGCACGCGGATGGGCGAGTTGATAATTCTGTTTAAGTTCTCGGTAGGTTATGTGGGTGTAAACCTGTGTCGTTGCAAGTGATTCATGCCCTAAGAGCTGTTGCACGGCCACCAGGTCGGCGCCGTTGTTGAGCAGGTCTGAGGCGAATGAATGACGGAGCACGTGTGGAGACAATCGGTTACCGTGTGCGCGTCCTTGCAATGCTTTCTTGACTATCCGCTCGACAAGCATCGGGTATAACGGTTGACCATCAGGTCTTACGAAGAAAGCCTCAGTCTTACCGCCGACAGTGGCGTCACGCTGCTCGCGGTAACTAATGATACCCTCGCGCAACTCATCGCCAAAGGGGATGATTCTTTCTTTATTACGCTTACCGACCACTTTTAGTTCGCCGCGTGCGGTATCGACGGCGTTATCGCGCAGGCCGATCAGCTCGGCGCGACGCATGCCGGTCGAATATAACATCAAGAAAATCAAAGCATCTCGGCGCTGAGTAAATCCCCCGGCCTCATCGGCCGATTTTTTATCCTCCTCAATAATATCGTTGACTTCGCCCTGACGTAAAGCCACGGGGAGAGGTTTGGGGAGTTTGGCCATCTCGACATTGCGTGCCGGGTTGCTCTGCAACAATCCCTGACGCATGAGATAAGAATAAAATGTGCTGAGTGACGTGAGCTTGCGGCGCAATGTCCGCGCCGACATCCCATCCTCAGCCAGAGTCAGCAACCACTGGCGTATGTCAGACGTGGTGACTGACAGCGCGTCAAATCCGTCATCGAGCGGCTCATCACCCGGCAGGTGTCGGACCGCAACCCCGGTGAGGAACTCGCGGAACTGACGGATGTCGAGAGAATACGACAAAACGGTATGAGCTGAGAGACTCAGCTCACACCGGATATATGTCAAAAATGATTTTGTCAGCATTGGCAACTCCGCTTACTCAAGTGTGAGTGTGGTAGCGAAGTTATGACAATCTTTCGGGAAATGCAAATTTTGAACCTGTAAAATCAAGGCAAATTCACTCGCCCGGTGACTATGATCGAATTTAATCCTCTACCAGACGCAGTTTCTGCACATAAACCGCCTTCATCATTTTCTTGCGGTTTGTGACTGAGGGTTTCTGGAAAGCCTGGCGGGCGCGAAGTTCTTTCACGATGCCGGTCTTCTCATATTTGCGTTTGAATTTCTTGAGAGCTTTTTCGATGTTGTCGCCTTCTTTAACTTGTACGATAATCATTTTTTGGGGTTCTTATTCTTTAGTCGTTTTTAAATTCAGAACTTAAACGCTCGCGCATCGGCGTGATGTCACCGCTACCGGAAGCTCAAGCGGTTACACCTTTGCGTTTTGCGGGGCAAAATTACGGAGTTTTTTTTTATTCACAAAATCTTTTTGCGTATTTCTTTGCGGATTTTTTGTAACTTTGCACACATACGGGCTTACAGAGAGCCTTCATGCCTATCTTTACCCTCCCCCAGATGACCGACAACACCGACAACAACGATAATACCGACAAAAACGACATCATGCGCCCCGACCCCCACGACAGCGAGGCCACCCGCCAGGGCGCGGTAGACCTCGACTCAGAGTTCTCACCCGCCGGAGTTGACACCCCTGATACCGCACCCGACACCCCGGCCGCCGAGATTCTCGACGAGGTCACCCTCGATGAGCAGGCCGGTGTGTTGCCTCCCACCATCGGCACGGAGGCGTCGCGCCTGCGACTTGGCGGGATGTTCCGCTCCTGGTTTCTCGACTATGCGTCATACGTCATCCTTGAGCGTGCCGTGCCGCACATCGATGACGGCCTGAAGCCCGTGCAGCGTCGCATCCTCCACTCGATGAAGACCATAGATGACGGCCGATACAACAAGGTCGCCAATATCGTCGGTAACACCATGCAGTATCACCCCCACGGTGACGCGTCGATCAAAGACGCGCTGGTGCAACTCGGCCAAAAGGAGCTGCTTATCGACACCCAGGGTAACTGGGGTAACATACTCACCGGTGATGATGCCGCCGCCGCCCGATATATCGAGGCCCGTCTGTCGCACTTTGCCCTCGAGACCCTTTATAACGCCAAGATCACTGACTGGGTGCCATCATACGACGGGCGCAAGCAAGAGCCCGTGACGTTGCCTGTCAAATTCCCTCTGCTACTGTTTCAGGGTGTCGAGGGTATCGCCGTGGGTCTGTCATCTAAGATATTGCCGCACAATTTCAACGAGATACTTGACGCAGCCATCGCCTATCTGCAAGGGCGCGAGTTTACACTCCTCCCCGACTTCCCCACCGGCGGTATGATAGATGTGGCCCGCTATAACGACGGCGAGCGCGGTGGCAGCGTGAGGGTACGTGCCCGCATCGAGAAGATCGACAACGTGACATTAGCCATCACCGAGATCCCCTTCGGCAAGACGACACGCACCATCATCGAGTCGATACTCAAGGCATACGAGAAAGGTAAGATAAAGATACGCAAGGTCGACGACAACACCTCAGATCAGGCCAGGATACTGGTGCATCTGCAGAGCGGCACCTCATCTGACAAGGCGATCGACGCGCTATATGCGTTTACCGACTGTGAGGTCTCGATTTCACCCAACTGTTGTGTCATTAACAATCTCAAACCCGAGTTCCTCTCTGTCAGCCAACTGCTGCGCCACAGCGCCGACCGCACACGCGAGCTGCTCAGGCGCGAACTGGAGATACGTCTGGGCGAAGTCAGCGAGCAACTGCATTTTGCATCCCTCGAGAGGATCTTCATCGAGGAACGCATCTATAAGGACAAACAGTTTGAGCAGGGCGAGACGATGGAGGCCGTGGTGGCTCACGTCCACAAACGGCTCACTCCGTTCCTCCCCTCACTGGTCCGCGAAGTCACCGACGATGACATACTCAGACTGATGGAGATAAAGATGAAGCGCATCCTCAAGTTCTCGGCTGTCGAGGCTGACCGCGTGATAGCGGTTTACAACGAACGTATCGAGGAGATCAAAGGACATCTCGATCACCTGACAGACTATACCGTCGACTGGTTTCTCTCGCTCAAAGAGAAATACGGACACGCATTCCCCCGCCGCACCGTCATCCGTGCGTTTGACAACATCGAGGCGTCACGTGTGGCCGAGGCCAACGAGAAACTCTACTTTAACCGCGACGAGGGCTTCATAGGCACTGCGCTAAAAAAAGATGAGTATCTGTTTAACTGCTCGGTGCTCGATGATGTCATCATCTTTTACAGTGACGGCACTTACAAGGTCGTCCGCGTCGCCGACAAGCTGTTTATCGGCAAGAAAGGGGTCAGTGTCAAGCATATCGGACTCTTTGACAAGAATGACGAGCGCATGGTCTATAACGTCATCTATCAGGACGGCCGCGGCGGCACGTATTACATGAAACGTTTCAAGGTCAACGGCGTGACACGCGACAAGGAGTACAATCTGACGCGCGGAACGGCCGGCAGCCGCATCGCATGGTTTACAGCCAACCCCAACGGCGAGGCCGAGATTGTCAAGGTTGCCCTCAAACCCAAACCGCGCCTGACACGTCTGCAATTTGACATCGACTTCTCAGAACTCAGCATCAAGGGTAAACAGAGTCTGGGCAATATCGTCACCCGCAACGAAGTATACCGCTTCTCGCTCAAAGAGAAAGGGACGTCGACCCTGGGCGGACGCGAGGTATGGTATGACCCCGACGTGATGCGCCTCAACTATGAGGGACGCGGCACTCTGTTGGGTGAGTTTATGGGTGATGACAAGATATTGGTGATCACACGCGGCGGCGAATACTGCCTGACATCGTTTGACGCAACAAACCATTATGACCATCTCGACATACTGCGGATCGAGAAGTACCGCCCGGGGCATATCTGGACGGCCATCCTCTATGACGCAGATCAGGGATACCCTTATATCAAACGATTTGTGTTTGAACCCGCCACCCGCCAGCAACGCTTTATCGGCGACAACCCCAAATCGAGCCTTATATTGCTGACCGACACCCCGGGGGCAAGATTCAAGGTGACATTCGGCGGCAGCGACAGTCATCGCGAACCAATTGAGATCGACGCCACTGAGTTTATCGGCGTCAAGTCCTTTAAAGCCAAAGGAAAACGTCTGACTACATTCACACTCGGCGAGATCACCGAAATTGACCCGCGGCCCGATGCCGAGGGCGAGATACCCCCCGACAATGACGGTGACAACGGCGGCGACGGCGGCGACGGCGGTGAGTCCCCCGCACCCGAGCACCCCGAAATGAGTGACGAGGAGCTCCGCGACTCTATCATAGGCCAGGAACGGTTGTTCTGACCCTCGCCGTAACTATTTATTGTACCGCAGATATGAAGCGACGAATCTTGTTGATAATGATCCTGACACTCATTGCCCCTCAGATGATGAGAGTCTGCGCCGACGACCCGTTGCGCCCGGTCAGATCATCATTCATGCTCGAGGGGGGATCATCACATATACTCGACACCTATCTCTCGCCGCTGAAATATACCGGATGGCAGGCCGGTTTTGCGTATGAGCGCACCCAGGCAATGAAGTTCTCACCCGAGCGGTGGAGGCAACGACTGGAGTTGAGTGTACAGATCGGCCATGCCGATAATCCGGCCCGCAACGCGTCACTGATATATCCCGAACTCGGCGCCTGCTGGGGTATGTCACGGCTGTGGAGTCTCCCATGCGGAGTATCCTTTACGGCAGGCGGAGCGGGTGGCGGTAGTCTCGGGGTAATATACAGCACGCGCAACGGCAATAACCCGGTCTCAGTCAAGGCCGATATATACGTAGGAGCGACCGGATCGGTCGGTTATAAAACACCTCTGCGTAAGCTACCTTTGACGCTGCGCTGGCAAACTACCTTACCCCTGACAGGGGTCTTTTTCTCACCCCAATATGACGAATTATATTATGAGATTTCGCTGGGAAACCGTCACGGATTAGCTCACTGGGCATGGCCCGGCAATATGTTCAGGTGGGACAATCTCGTGACCGCAGATCTGGAGTTTGGCAACACAACGCTGAGGGTCGGGATGCGATCGCGGATTTATTCGACCGAGGTCAACCATATCACCACAAGGTGTTTTTCATACACATTCGTGCTCGGGATCGTCACCGACTGGCTGTCGGTCAGCCCGCGTCACCCGTTGACTGACCGTGAAATGCAATGGGCCTATTGATCAGAGTGTTAACTAATAATGACTATTGACGTGGCGATACGCAAATTATCATATTATATCAGTCTGACTGTCGCGGTGGCTGTCGCCCTGATTGCGGGCGGCTGTCATGACACAGAGCAGATGCCTGATGACCCTGTGGGGAACTTCGAGCAGCTATGGAAGATCCTCGATGAACATTACTGTTTCTTTGCATACAAAGATGTTGACTGGCGCGAGGTGCATGACCGATACCGCCCGATGATTGATCAATCTATGTCGCAAGAGGAACTTTTTGATGTCTGCGCCGCTATGCTTGACGAGCTGCGTGACGGTCACACCAATCTCTCAGCGCCGTTTAACACCTCATATTATCGCAAGTGGTGGAGCGACTATCCCCAGAATTATCAGGGACGTGTCATCGAGGAGTATTATTTTAACTTCAACTACCGTCAGACCGGCGGGTTTATATACGGGGTGTTGCCCGAGAATATCGGATATATATATTATTCGAGCTTTTCATACGGTGTCGGTGAGGGGAATCTCGATGCTATCCTCGCATATCTTGCCACCGCCGACGGCCTTATTATAGATGTGCGCGACAACGGTGGCGGGTCGATGACAAACGTCGAGACACTCGTAGCGAGATTTACCCCGGTGAGGATTCAGGCCGGGACTATCTGCCATAAGACCGGCCCGGGGCATGATGATTTTTCAGAGCCTTATCCTTATTATTATAACCCTGCAGAACAGGGTCGTATGATGTGGGGTAAGCCGGTGGCAGTGCTGTGCAACCGCTCGACATTCTCAGCCGCAAACAATTTCGTATCGGTCATGAAGACACTGCCAAATGTCACAATCGTCGGCTCAGTGACCGGCGGCGGTTGCGGTATGCCTTTTTCTGCCGAACTGCCCAACGGGTGGGGAGTACGTTTCTCGGCCTCACCTGTGCGCGACCCTGACGGTAACCTGACAGAGTTTGGCGTAACGCCGACAGAGGGTTGCGAAGTTGATCTCGACCCTATCACAGCCCTCGGGGGACATGACACGATGCTCGATTTTGCCATCGCCCGTCTCCTCTCCACCACTCACTAACACTTTTTAATTATAATATGCAACCGCGTTATCTGCCATACGTTCTCACCTCTCTCCTATCTGTCTTCTCTCTCCTAATCCTGACGGGATGTACCTCAAAGACCGAGCGCCCCGTAGCGAAAGACGGGAATATCTTTGAGGAGGCATCATACATCACTGCGACACCCGGCGGTGATGGTGTCATGGATGTGACGATACTAAACCCTTGGGACTCAGCGAGCATCTTGGCCTCTTATCATCTTATAAACAATGAGGTCGGAAAAGGAGAGGCCACTGACGGCGGCATTACCCTGACGTTACCTTTACGCAGGCTGATAGTCTATTCATCGGTCCACGCGGCGTTGCTGACCGAGTTGGGTTATGCCGATGCCATCGTCGGTGTAGCTGACGCAGCATATATCCGGCAACCCGAACTGACCCAACGTCTTGCTGACGGGCGTATTGCTGATATCGGCTCGTCAATGGAGCCATCGCTTGAGAAGATTATAGCTTTGCATCCTGACGCGATATTGGTGTCACCGTTTCAAAACGCAGGTCACGGGGTGATTGACAAGGCCGGTGTGCCGGTGATCGAGTGTGCCGATTATATGGAAAACTCGCCGCTGGGACGTGCCGAGTGGTCTAAATTCTTCGCCATGCTTGTCGAGGGCATTTCACAGACAAACAGCAAGACCTATGATACGTCGCGTGACAAATATCTGGCACTGGTTGAGAAAGCGCGTGGATATGACGAAAAACCCAAGGTAATCACTGAGATGCCGTCTAACGGCAATTGGCTGATGCCCGGAGGTCATAGCTATGCGGGGCGACTACTGATTGATGCCGGGGCGACATATCCGTTTGAGAACAATACCTCACCGGGGTCAGTGCCGATGAGTTACGAGAAAGCGTTCTCGGCGGCCCAGGACGCCGATTTCTGGCTCGTAAAAAGTTTCGGCGAGGAGATGACTCTCAAGGATGTGGCCCGCAACCATCCCCTAAATACCCGCATCTGGGCGTATAATAATGGTGGGATATATTACTCTGACACCTCTACCTCAAACCTGTTTGAGGAGACTCCGTTTCACCCCGAACTGCTTCTGGCCGACTATATCACGATCTTTCACCATACGGGCGACTCGCTGAGTTATTATCGCCCGGTCCGTTAAGTTGCCGTAATCTCTATTATCTGATTCTCTCAATCCTAAGATCCTATGAAGTCCTCAAAGCTGCTGTCGGGGCTGCTCCCCAAAATCATTCTCGCCATCCTCCTCGGCATCGGCTGCGGGTATTTCCTGCCGTTGTGGGGTGCGAGGATATTCGCGACTTTTAATTTGATTTTCAGTGAGTTCCTCGGATTCTGCATACCGCTGATTATCATAGGGTTTGTAGCACCGGCAATCGCTGACATAGGCGCGCGAGCCGGGCGGATGTTAGTCGCCACTGCCCTGTTGGCATACCTCGCCACGCTCTGTGCCGGACTGCTGTCATACGGTGTCGGTCAGCTGACATTCCCACGCATGATTATGCCTGACAGTTATCTGGCGGTAGAGGCATCGGGTGAGAATAGTGTCACGCCTTTTTTCACCATATCCATTACCCCGATCATGAGCGTGATGACTGCACTGGTGATCTCGTTTATTCTCGGCATCGGGGCTTCGCGTCTCAAGGGAGATGTAATCCGCAAGGGGCTCGATGAGTTCAGAATAATTGTCGATATGGTGATCAGACGAGCTATAGTGCCGCTGCTGCCGCTTTATATTTTCGGTATCTTCCTCAATATGACGGTTACGGGCGAAGTGGCCGTCGTGCTTGGCGCGTTCCTGAAGATTATACTCGTCATTTTCGGCTTGCATATCTTTTTGTTAATAGCACAATACTCTGTTGCGGCGCTCTTTGCCAACGATGGTATCTCACGCAATCCACTGAAACTGCTGGGCACAATGATGCCGGCATATTTCACTGCATTAGGCACGCAGTCATCTGCCGCCACAATCCCGGTCACTCTCGAGCGCACGGTCAAGATGGGTGTAGACAAGGATGTTGCGGGATTCACCGTGCCGCTATGCGCGACTATACACATGTCGGGGAGTTGTCTCAAACTGGTGGCTTGCGCGATGGCGCTGATGCTTCTTAAAGGTATCCCCTATGACTTCGGGATGTTTATGGGCTTTATCACTATGCTCGGTATCTCGATCGTGGCCGCCCCGGGTGTACCGGGAGGTGCCGTTATGGCCTCACTCGGGTTGCTAAGCTCGATTCTGGGTTTTACTGAGACCGACAATGCGCTTATGATTGCGCTGTATATCGCGATGGATTCATTCGGCACGGCCTGTAATGTGACAGGCGACGGCGCCCTATCTATAATTATAAACCGTTTCTTTGCCAAACGAGGGGCACAGGATGCCGCTTTAGCAGCAAAGTAACATTTTATCCTACGCCCGGGGGAGTTTGCGGCGTAACTTTGCAGAGTAATTCAAACCATTTATCTATCTCTAAAACTCTGCGACTATGACAACCACAAACGACATTCCCCGTAACATGACATCTGTCAATCCTCTTGCCGGTATCCCCGATAAAGCGTTGCTCAGCACCCGCCAAATCTCTCAGATCATCCTGCATTGCTCGGCAACAAAGACGGGTGAAGATTTTTCGGCTGCCGACATACGGCGCTGGCATCTGCAACGCGGATTTAACGACATCGGTTATCATTTTGTCGTCAAACTCGACGGCACGATCGAGAGAGGTCGGGACATAAACCTGATCGGCGCGCATTGTCTCAACCACAACCGCCGATCTGTGGGTGTATGCTATATTGGTGGTCTTGACCGCGCGGGCCATCCCTGCGACACACGTACCCCCGCGCAACACAGATCTCTAAAGGTATTGGTCGACCGGCTCTGTAGCAACCATCCCCTCGCCACCGTACACGGTCACCGCGAGTTTGCCGCCAAAGCCTGTCCCTGTTTCAACGCCGCCGAGTATGCCCCGCCCATCACTATCCCTCCTGTTTAATCAATTATTTCGCGTCTTAGGGTGCAGTTGGGGCGGGAATTAAGGATTTATTTGTAATTTTGCAGACGGTTAACGTTAATGTCTCTGCAATAATGTCTATTACCCGCCCTAAACTTTGGCTCTTTGCCAAGGACTACATGATGATCATACTCGGCATCGCTATGTATGGTCTTGGTTTCTGTGCCTTTATAGCTACAGCCCCAGACAAGGTGGTTATCGGCGGTATGGCCGGTTTCAGCCAGATTGTCGATATGATCACGTTTGGATGTTTCGGCTTTCACGTGCCGTATTCGGTCACGATTTTTACTGTGAACTGTATAATGCTGGCTTTCGCATGGAAGATAGTCGGCCGCACGTTTGTGATACGTACCCTCTTCGGTGTCCTGCTGGTGTCGGTCATATTTGCAATCTTTCAGCCGCTATTCCACACTCAGCCGGTTCAGGGAGAGACGTTTATGAATGTCATAATCGGTGCTGTGCTATGCGGTCTGGGTATCGGCATTGTCTTTGTGCATAACGGCTCGACCGGCGGGACCGACATCGTGGCGGCCGTTGCGTCAAAAAAGAGCAATGTCTCTATCGGCCGCGCGATGATATACTTTGATCTGTCAATTATCGGTTCATCGCTGATACTGAAGTTTTTTCTCGAACCGGACTTCAGTTTTTCGGACGGTGTACCGTCGCTGGTGTTCGGTCTGATCACATTGTTTGTCATACCTTTTATGGCCGACATGATGATCCACACCAACCGTCAGGCAGTACAGTTTACTATCTTCTCACCGAAATGGGAGGAGATTGCCACAGCCATCAACAATGAGGCCCAACGCGGCTGCACGGTGCTCAACGGCATGGGGTGGTATTCTAAAAAAGAGGTGAAGGTGCTGTTGGTTATGTGTCGCAAGATCGAGTCGGTGACACTGTTTCGCATAATCAAATCAATTGACAAGGATGCCTTTATCACCCAGGCGCAGGTCAACGGCGTGTATGGCAAGGGATTTGACGAAATCAAGGTCAAAATGCGCAAACCCGGCGACCCGATGGAGCATCCTACGCTGCCCGATCCCACCTCACGTATCGTATGATGATCATGAGCGCACTCAAGAAGATATTCCGGGGTGTATTTCACCCGGCAGGTATGGTTAAGTTTTTTACGCTCGTCGTGTTCTTGACATTATCGTTAAGAGCTGTGGCCATCGGCTTTGTGTGGGATGTCGATTTCTCATCGGTGTTTGACAATCGCGAGGGTGACACTGATGTCACCGAGACTAAGACATATTTCTTCACTAACCTGGCGTCTGAGGTAGGGATGACATTCTCCCCCCAAGACCGGGTGGCAGGTGGTGTAGTATGGTTTCAGCCTATCGGATGCGAATGGCAGGGACACCGAGTCTCACCCACACTGTATTATCGGCATAAGGGCAGCAGGTGGCGCTTCTCGATGGGTATGTTTCCGCGCAAACAGCTGACCGAGGAATTGCCCGGCTATCTATGGAGCGACTCACTGAGTTACAGCCAGAAAAACATCCGCGGCGCTTTAGTGCAGTATGTCACCCCCAAAGGGTATTTTGACGCTTATATCGACTGGCGAGGAATGCAATCGCATAGTCAACGCGAGGCGTTCAATATCGTCTTTCACGGTATGATGTCTCCGCGCAGCAACTGGTTTAACTTCGGCGGATATGTGCAGATGAACCACTATGCGCTGCAAAAAGATCCGCCTGACGATCAGCATATTGTCGACAACTTTATGATCAACCCTTATGTCGGGGCTGACCTTGGCAGTAAAATCGGCACTGACTCGTTGACAGTCAGAGCCGGATTGCTGATGACAATCGAACGTAACCGCGCATCGGATGACGGAGGCTGGCAGACCCCGGCCGGATTCTATATGGAGGTCGTGGGTGAATGGCGGTGGTTGGGAGTAAAAAACACCCTCTATGCAGGCAAGCCTCTTTTCCCCTCATATAATTACCCCGGCGCGCATTATCTCGATGACAACGCTCCGCATGCTACTCCTGATGAAATAGCCGCTAATCCGGTTGTTTGGTCGCCGCTCGGACCCGGTCTATATCAAGGTGAACCATTCTATCAGAAGTCTTTTTATGACCGTCTCGACATATATGCCTACATTATGCGCAAGAAAAATGTCAGCCTGCTGGCATCGCTTGATTTCAACTTCACCCCGTCGTCATTCATCTTTTACCAGCGCCTGATGCTGAGAGTCACATTACCCTAACACCACCCTTACGCCATGTATTACGTATCGAAACGAATGGAAATATCAGGCTCTCACCGCCTCACACTCTCATACGAGAGCAAATGCTCAAACATCCACGGCCACAACTGGATTGTCACCGTCTATTGCCGAGCTGAGCAACTAAATAAAGACGGTATGGTTTGCGACTTCACCCACATCAAGCAACTCATACACGACCGCCTCGACCACGCTCATCTCAACGACATACTCCCCTTTAATCCCACAGCCGAAAATCTGGCACGCTGGATAACCGAGCAGATTCCCGAATGCTATAAAACCACAGTACGCGAGAGCGAAGGGAACACAGCCGTCTATCTCGCCATTGACCCTGATCCAACCCCGGCCGGCCTCTGAATAACCCGCCGGCCTCTGAATAAAGATGAAAGTAAACGAAATATTCTATTCTCTCCAAGGCGAAGGCTACTATACAGGCCATCCCGCCGTCTTCCTGCGCCTCTCAGGATGCAACCTAAGCTGCCCATTCTGCGACACCAAACATCAGACCTATACCGAGATGACCGATGACCAGATCGTCAAACACATCTCACAATACCCCGCACGTCACATCGTCATCACCGGCGGAGAACCCGGCCTGCAACTGACATCTGCATTCATCCACCTCCTCCACGCCCACAACTGGTACGTCCAGGTCGAAACTAACGGCATCACTCCCATCCCCGACAACGCCGACTGGATCACCTGCTCTCCGAAAACGCCCCTTACCCACCTCATTCAGGACACACGGCTAACTCACACCGATCACCACGGCCAAAAGCCAATTGACAGTAACGATTCTAACCCGTCCGACCGGTCTATCTTATGCGCCCCATCTGCCACATCAGACATGACTGACGCATTCAGGCACTCTGGCCACACCCGCATCGACGAACTAAAACTCCTCTTTCTCAACGATGGCAGCGACCACCAACGCGCCACCCGGTATTCACACATCCCTGCCCGTCGCTACTCCCTCCAACCCCTCGACACAGGCAATCTCACCCACAACCAAACCATCCTGACCGCCTGTATCAGCTACATCCAATCCCATCCCCACTGGACCCTCTCACTACAAACCCACAAACTCCTCAACATCCCCTAACCCTACCCCTCCCGCATTTTCACCACCATTAACTCACCTCTTCCCTCTGCCCCCAAACATCTCATCTATTCTCCTCCAACACTCCTCGTCCGCAATCCGCCCTCCTACTCACCGCCTACTCCACAGTTACTCAACATATTATTATAATATCCACGCGAGAAAAATCAGACTTAAATCAAGTCTTAAAACAGACTTAAAACAAACTTATTTTTGTTCACTCTCAAAAAAACTCCACAAAAATTTGGTCAATTAAAAAAAACTCCCTACCTTTGCAACGCTGAAACGGAGAAGCACCCTCACAAACCTCTCCCCTGCTTTCCCAAAGCATCAGCCAAGCCAATTTGGTGCCATAGCTCAGTTGGTAGAGCAAAGGACTGAAAATCCTTGTGTCCCCGGTTCGATTCCTGGTGGCACCACAGAAGACCGCTAATTCTCAACGAGTTAGCGGTCTTTCTTTCA
>CAMWLR010000022.1 GCA_947175215.1 uncultured Porphyromonadaceae bacterium | reverse complement strand
CTGGGGTCTTGTGAGGTGTCTATACGCGAGATGGTCGGGGCATACACCGCATACGCCAATAACGGCATGCGTGCCGATCCGCTCTATGTCACCTCTATCTCAGATGCCAACGGCAACGTGATCGCCGACTTCTCGACACACCATACCGAGGTTATCTCAGAGGCCGCATACGCCAAAATCCTCTCAATGCTGCTTAATGTCGTAGACTCCGGTACGGCCAACCGACTGCGCCGTCCGCCGTTTAATATCACTGCTGAGATGGGGGCAAAGACCGGTACGACAAACTACAACTCAGACGCATGGTTTATGGCTTTCTCTCCCGAGCTGGTCAACGGTGCATGGGTCGGTGGCGAGGAGAGATTTATTCACTTCAACTCAATGGCGAGCGGCCAGGGTGCAGCAGCAGCACTCCCCATCGTCGGTATCTATCTGAGCAAAGTCTACGCCGATCCCTCGCTGCCATACAGCCAGTCGGCCCGGTTCGGCACAGACTTCTCGCAAGTCTGTGATAAAGAGTTCTATGACTATATTGAGGAGAACCATGATGCCGAGGAGACCATCTCGGATATATTTGACTGACGTAATAACAAGATCATATCAACGTAAACATTACAACTATCCCATCATAAAAACGTCCCCGGCTTAATGTGCCGGGAGGACGATCCCTTTCCGGTATGTCGGAAAGCTCTTTAACTCAATTACTAAAATTCATTGACTGAGCCTGCGCGATGCAGGCTCAGCATGTGTATATCATCCTGAATATTATCGGGCTGCATAATGTGTATAATACTCAAGAGTGTTGCAAACAATTATCGGCGGGGAAGTGTTTCAATACTATCAACAACCAAGATTCAGGAATATCAACAACCAAGATTTAATCCCCATAACCCAAAATTCAAGAATATGGACAAGACATTGACTCATGCTCAGATCGAGGCTGCCGTAAAGGAGGCCTATCAGGAGTGCAAAGATATCACCGGCGGCAAAAACGCCGATTATATCCCTTTCTTAGCCAACATTGATCCCAACCTGTTTGGACTGAGCGTAACGCTGCCCGACGGCACCACATTCAATATCGGCGACACCGATTATAAATTCGGTATCGAATCAGTGTCGAAAGTTCTCACGGCCATACTGATACTCAAACAGCACGGAGCCGAGGCCGTGTTGAAACAGATCGGAGCTGACGCCACCGGTCTACCTTTCAACTCGATCTTCGCCATCCTGCTCGAAAATGACCATCCCTCTACCCCGCTGGTCAATGCCGGCGCCATCACTGCCTGCTCAATGGTCAACCCCAAAGGTGACTCTTGGGGAAAGTGGGAGGCGATCATCAATAACATCACCGCTCTCTGCGGGTCAGAATCTGAGGTGATCGACGAACTTTATAAATCAGAGTCAGAGACAAACTTTAACAACCGCGCCATTTCGTGGCTGCTCAAGAATTATAACCGCATCTATGATGATGTCGACATGAGTCTCGACCTCTACACCCGTCAGTGCTCGGTGGGCATCACCGCGTCTCAGTTGTCTATCTGTGCCGCCACGATTGCCAACCGCGGATTTAACCCCGTGACCAAGACGCAGGTCTTTGACCCCCAACTCGCCCCGAAAATCACCACCCTCATATCATCGGTCGGGTTTTATCAGAACACCGGCGATTGGCTCTATACCTCGGGAATCCCGGCAAAGAGCGGTGTAGGCGGCGGTGTCCTGGGTGTACTGCCCGGTGTGATGGGTATCGCGGCATTTGCGCCGCCACTTGACCCTGCCGGAAACTCGGTCAAAGCCCAGGCCGCCATAAAGGCCGTGATGAAAAAACTCGACCTCGGCGTCTTTAACGGCGACCGTGTCACCGTCACAGCCTGACAGGTACTTATAGCGACTAATATTCTATATTTCAACTGTTTAATTATAAAAATCCACCATCATGCAGGTTAATACGGGTAAAGGCACCATCTCAATGATGGTTGTACTGGCAATCTGGTCACTCTCGATTGCCGTCGACCTGCCGGGTCTGGCAGTTACCCCTATCGAGGGGGAGTTACATCATATCTTTGCAGATACCACCGACTTCAAGATACAACTGCTGACGGTGTTACCCAATCTGCTCATAATACCATTTGTGTTACTGTCGGGAAAACTCTCTGAGTCGCGCCACAAGATAACCGTCATCGTGGCCGGCACAGTGCTCTATATCGCCGCCGGTGCGCTGTCAGTATTCTCGAGCTCGCTGAATATGCTGATATTCCTCAGCTGTCTTCTCGGCGCCGGGTGCGGTCTTATCCTCCCCTTTTCGACGGGCCTGATCGCAGATGTCTTTACGGGGCGCTATCGCGTCAAGCAGATGGGTATAGTCTCGGCCATCGGTAATATCGCTTTGGTTGCAGCGACATTTGTGGTCGGTTTCCTTGCCGCCAAGAGCTGGCATCTGCCGTTCCTTGTATACCTGCTGCCGCTGATTTCGCTGCTACTCATCCCATTCCTGCGCAAGATACCCGCAAGCGATCTTAACGGACAATCTGACAGCAGTGACGCCAAAGCGGGTGCAGACACCAAAGATACTGCCGAGATCATCCCGACGGTTGACGCCGACGGTTTCTCTACCAAAGGAGAGAAAGTCAAAGGCGGTTTTTACGTCGGCCGTACTGTATGGATGCTGCTGGCTTACTTCTTCTTTGTCTTCGTGACCTGTGTGCCGACTTATTATATGCCATATATCAACTGGATCGATGCCGAGACAGCCTCGACGATGACATCGGTGTTCTACTTCGCTATGTTTGCCATAGGCATTGCGCTGACACCGACGATGAGACTGCTAAAGAAGACCTCGTTTATCGTGGCTGCCGCAATGATCGTCGGCGGATTCGCCATCTATATCTTCATCCCCTCGCTCTGGGCCTACGTTATCGCGGCTGCTCTCTGCGGTTTTGGCAACGGCATCGCGCAGCCGATATTCTACACCAAGGCGACCGAGTTGGTTATCAACCCCGGCAAATCAACCCTCGCATTAGCCTACGTGCAGTGCGCCAACTATGTGGCCATCTCACTCGTACCGGTCATCATCAACGCAGCGCGTGGTATATTCGGCGAACCCACCAGCACTATCTTCCCCTTTATATTCGCCGGAATACTGACAGCCATAGTGCTTGTTGTCATCATCATGCGCAGCAATCACTTTGTATTCGGCGTCAGCAAGAGCTACTACGCCTGATTCGCCTCACACTCTGTCACAGACAGTTACAGACCACATCTTATATTCTACCCCGGTCTCTTACATGACATCCGCGTCAAAAAAAGAGACCGGGGTTATTGACCGCCAAAGGATTTTTTGTAACTTTGCGCCGTCAAAATTAGTTTTCAATATGGGAGGTTTCTTCGGCGCCGTTATGGCAAAGCCGTGTGTCAATGATCTTTTCTATGGCACAGATTACAATTCTCACCTTGGCACCAAGCGTGCCGGTATGGTGACTTTTGACCCCATCGAGGGTTTTAACCGTAAGATTCATAAACTTGAGCGCGACTACTTCAGGTCAAAATTTGAGGATGAGCTCGACTCGTTTGTCGGTAATCAGGGTATCGGCGTAATCAGCGACACTGACCCGCAGCCGATTATCGTCAACTCTCACTTAGGACGCTACGCGGTGGTCACCGTGGCCAAGATCAACAATCTGCGTGAGATCGCCGACGCACTGCTCGCCAAGGGGATGCACTTCAGCGAACTCTCGGCAAACAAAATCAATCAGACCGAACTGGTGGCGCTGCTTATCAATATGGGCAAGGACTTTGTCGACGGCATCAACCTTGTCTACCGTAAAATCAAAGGGTCGTGCTCGATGCTTATTCTGACCGAAGACGGCATCATCGCGGCTCGTGATTATCTCGGACGCACACCTGTTATAATAGGGCGCAAGCCTGACGGATATGCCGCCACATCCGAGACATCGGCGTTTCCTAACCTCGACTATGAGGTAGTGCGCGACCTCGGCCCCGGCGAGATCGTCAGACTGCGAGCCGACTCTATGGAGCAACTGCAAGCCCCCGCCGCAAAAGAGCAGATTTGCTCATTCCTCTGGGTATATTACGGCTTCCCCGCCAGCGATTATCTCGGCATCAACACCGAGGCCATGCGCGAGGCCGGCGGCAAGATGATGGGTGAGAAAGACCCCACCGATGCTGATTGTGTCTGCGGTATCCCCGACTCGGGCGTAGGTCATGCCTTAGGATATGCCGAGGGACATGGCATCCCCTATCAGCGCGCCGTGCTCAAATACACCCCCACCTGGCCCCGCTCATTCACCCCCGGCAATCAATCGCGCCGTGACCTGGTGGCCAAGATGAAGCTGATACCCAACCGCGCCATACTCAAAGACAAGCGTGTCGTGTTCTGTGACGACTCAATCGTGCGCGGCACCCAGTTACGCGACAACGTGCGTACTTTCTTTGGCTGCGGAGCAAAAGAGGTACACGCCCGCATCTCATGTCCGCCCCTGGTCTACGGCTGCCCCTTTATCGGCTTCACCTCCTCAAAGAGTGACATGGAGCTGATAACCCGCCAGATCATCAAAGACTTTGAGGGAGATGATAAAGCCAATCTCGAGTTGTACGCCACCGCCGGCACTCCTCAATATGAGCGCATGGTCGAGGAGATCGCCCGTCGCCTGGGATTATCCACCCTGCAGTTTAGCGAACTCGACGATATGATCGCCGCCATCGGCCTACCCAAATGCCGCATCTGCACCCACTGCTTTGACGGCACTGGTTGCCAACCCGATGTCGCCTATCGCGCCGACCACCCCGACACATTATCCGACGAGATCTAAAGCCCCCATCTGTCACTTTCTGACGGACTTGCCAATCCGACATCTTAAAAATCACAACCCCATATAAATCAGGGGATAAATGTCAATGTCCATCATTAACATTTATCCCCTGACTTATCTTACAGTAAAATTTTTAGTTTTTTAGTTTAATCATTATAGTTTGGAATGAGGTCGGGGTGAAAGTCGATTGAGAGGGACGTGGGGGTTGTTGCCATAAAATAGCCGAGCGCCATGTCTTCCGTAAACATTACAGGGCCGTTACTGTCGTTGCCCAGAGCATCGAGATATTCGAGCATGGCGCGTGATATACGGCAGAGGGTGCAGCTGACCGTGTCGCCGTCATAGAGCACCTCGTCATCATCCTCCTCGTCGACATCACGCCGAGAGGTCATTATCGAGAATGTCAGCACGCCGTTGTCTGAGCTACGGTCATCCATGGCTGCCCATAAATATATCTCGCCGTTACGGTATATCCTGATCCAGAAGCACTCATCAGGCACAGCGGGGTCTTCGAGGAATTTACCTTGCAGCACCGCAACATCATCATAGGGCATCGAGATCCAGTTAAACTCAAGACTGAGCCAGGTGGGCGCATCATACATCGTAGCAACCGCACTATATTGCCGTCCGTCGCGGGAGACCGAGAGTTGGTAGTCATGACCGGGGACACCCTCTATCGGGGCCGTGAAATAATTCTCAGCATCGGGCAGGAGTGTGACCGACTCACCCGAGGTGAGATCAAGGAGCGACATCTGCGCATTGGTGTAGCGTGTACGATCCATCGCTTCACCCATCGGTGTGGTCGCAGTGAGTGAGACCCTGACGCCGTCAGGGGTCAGACACCCCTCGATTACCGGCAGTGCGGGTATGTTGTGATACTCAAAGTCAAGTTCTTTCTTGCAAGATGTCAGTGCGACAACCGCTGATAATATTAATGGTAATAACTTGATAACCTTCATCACTGTCAGAATTTCAGGGTGTAGGAGACTGAGGGGATGAGGCCATAGAGGGCCATCTGCACTGCACGCGTGCCCGAGGGCTTGGTGTCATCATCCTCAAAATATATCACATACGGGTTATAGCGACAATAGGCGTTATAAATGCCCAATGCCCACTGATATGTAAACCTCACCCCGGTGTGGGTGTATGTCGCCGCCAGGTCGAGGCGATGCACCGACGGTGTCTTGTAACTGTTGCGCTTTGAATAATAGTAGCAGGTAACGCCCGACAACTCATATTTGACATCAGGGGCGGTGAGCGGCCGACCCGACAGATAGATCCACGAGGCAGAGAGATTCCAGCGGTCAGTCAGTTGCCAGATCGCCGTAACCGAGAAATCATGGCGACGGTCGTTAGTGGCATCATACCACCGCCCGTCATTTATGCCGGGGATTTTGGTGCGTGTCTGCGATATAGTGTACGACACCCATCCGGTGAGCCGTCCGCTGTTTTTGCGCAACATAAACTCGGCACCATAGCTACGCCCCTTACCGCCAAGTATTATATTTTCGAGGAGAATGTCAGAGAATGTGCTGCGACCATCCTTATAGTCATAGACATTGGCGATGTCACGGTAATAAGCCTCGACCGACCAGTCATAATCACCGCGCGGGGTCATACCGTTGTAACCGATGCTGTATATCACTGCCTCCTCGGGTTTGACATAAGCCGATGTCAGCGCATAACGGTCAAAGGGGAACGAGGTTGATGATGATCTGATTTCATGCAGATTCTGCGATGTCAGTCCCACACCGGCCTTAACACTGTTTTCGGTATCAATCGAATACCGCACAGTGGCACGCGGCTCAATCCTGACGTATGTTTTTGCATTAAAATCGGCTGTCTCGCCTGTCAGTGACTCAAACCGGTGAAAGCTGTCACCCGCGAGGGCCGACGAGACATTTAGCCTCGCTCCCAGCCCCAGATCAAACCTGTCGGCAAAATTCCCCTTATAATCGATCCACACAGAGTTCTCCCACAGCGATCTCTCCTCTGTCTCAGCGTGTCGGTTGACCTGCCACTCGGCAGACTTCACCCTGAGAAGTTCAGAGCGGAAGCCTCCCTCGAGAGAGTGCGCGTCTGAGAGTTGCCAATGCACTTTCTCATTTATCGAATAATTATGGATATATGTGCGCATCATCTGGTTGTCATCCATTATATCCATCTCCATTTTGGGGGTAAATCGCGTCATGGCTGCCGTGGTGGTGAATGTGACCTCACCGTCAGTGCGTGCCAGCCAGTTGAGCGATGCCCCGAGATTACCCCAGTACATCCCCATTATATCGCCGACAGCCATGTTGTCACGCGATATAAAGAATGTGGCATCGAGAATATGCAGCCGCGACGGGGTGTAACGCGCTGTTGCCGTCACGTCATAAAAATTCATCACCGTGCTGCGATATTTTGGTACCATCTTAAGAAACAGGTCGACATAAGAACGGCGCGCAGCCACGGCAAACGACAACTTATCCTTGATGATCGGCCCCTCTGCTTTGATCTTGGCAGAGAGCAGACCGATTGTTGCCGAGGCATGGTAACCATACATATCCCCCACCCCTAACGACGTGTCGAGCACTGACGATGACGCGCCGCCGTAAGCCGCCGGCACAGGCCCTTTGTAGAGTGTCGCACCACCGAGCGCATCATCATTAAAAGTCGAGAAAATCCCCATCACGTGCGCCGGGTTATAAAGGGTTATACCGTTAAGTAGCACACGGTTTTGCGAGGCATTGCCGCCGCGCACCTCAAAACCGCAGCCTCCGTCACCCTCACTGCGCACACCCGGCAATAACGTTATCGACCGGATAATGTCATTCTCTCCGCCAAACGACGGTGTCAGCAGCAGTTTTGACAACTCGAGCTTCTCGACACCGATGAGCGGGCTGCCCACCCTCTGCCGCGCACCATTGCCGGTAACAGTCACCTCGTTGAGCGTCTGCCCCGCAATACTGTCGACAGACTCCCCGGCGTTAACCCCGAATGTCAATGTGACTATGGCACACCCGAGCAAAACAATCTTTTTTATCATTTACCTTGTAAGTGTCTAATCTCAAAATCAACCACAAAGTTACAAATTATTTTGTAATTTGATGATCTTCCACCGCTTGGCGACATGACCATCACCATCGCCATTATATCTACGATCGGTTATATCTTGATGTTTTCATCTGCCCGCATACTTGAGGATGACGGGGTTATGATATTAAGGAGCTCACGGTAGGTGGGAATGGCGGGGAGGAAACGGTATGAGTCGCCGTCGGCTACGCAGCAATAATGCACCATGCCGTTGCTGACGATAATAAACGGTGCTCCCATGACGAGGTTATAACGCGCCGCCTGGTCAAAGACCTGCTGGGTTATCTTGACACGGGGGCCTTTATACTCGATGATCATCACGGGGCGCAGATTGCCTAACTCGGCTGCCCCGGTCAGATACCGCGCATAGCCGG
The DNA here is from genome assembly GCA_947175215.1 of uncultured Porphyromonadaceae bacterium. GTDB lineage: Bacteria > Bacteroidota > Bacteroidia > Bacteroidales > Muribaculaceae > UBA7173. The sequence continues at coordinate 23,803 of CAMWLR010000022.1, read as the reverse complement.
CGGGAGCAAACAGCACGGTGTCACATCGTCGTTGTGTCGAGTTGAGAGTCAGGTTTACCTCGTTGGCGAGCAATCCCTCGGGATATCCTAACTGATTGATCAGATAGTCGACAAAGTGCTGTCTTACCCATTCCTCTGGGGTAAGGGCGACAGGTTTACGGCGCAGACGGTCGTATACGCGCGTCACCTCGTCATCTTTCTCGGTTATCTTGAGAGTGGCGGGGGGCAGGTTTAGCTTCGCCATTTGGGCGATAGTAAACTTGGGGACCTTTATAAAACGATTAATTGTATAGATAGCGCTTGATAGATTTTTTAGGAGTTTTTTCAAACTCGTGCGGAATTAACTGTATATGGTCTATTCTCTCGTATGGTGCGACGAGTGTATTAAGTTCCTGGCGGTTACGTTCCATCAGTTCTTGCATAGCCGTCGAGTCGAGACGCTCGGCATCCATCTGCTCATAATCGGGATAGACGATGGCGGTCAGGCCCTTGCCGCGCTCTACGACAAGGCTCTCGTTGACATACGGCATATTATTGAGCTTGGCCTCGATCTCCTCGGGATAGATGTTCTGGCCTGAGGCCGAGAGGATCATAGTCTTATATCTGCCGCGGATAAAGAGGGTGCCGTCATTGAGCGTACCCATATCGCCGGTATGCAGCCAGCCATCCTCATCAATGGTGGCAGCCGTTACGTCGGGATTCTTGTAGTACCCTTTCATTCGGTCCTGGCCACGCACACATATCTCACCCGGGATGGTACGCGGGTCGTCACTGTTGATCTTGGCCTCCATATTGGGGAGTACATGACCGCATGAGGTTGGGATGAACTGCCGCCATGGGGTGTAGCTGATCAGCGGGGCACACTCGGTCATGCCGTAACCGACCGTAAAGGGGAATTTGATCTTATGCAGAAATTCCTCGACCTCTTTATTCAACGGTGCTCCACCGACGATGACCTCCTCAAATGCGCCGCCAAACGCCTCGACCAGCTTGTTGCGGATCTTGGCGTATATGGCTTTGTCAAGCAGTGGTACGGCCAACACCCAGCGGATCGCGCGGCGCGTGATCATCGGCACGATCTGCTTGCGGTAGATTTTCTCGAGAATGAGGGGCACGCAGACGACCAGATTGGGGCGCACCTCAGAGAGAGCTTTCATCAGCAGCAATGGCGACGGAGTCTTGCCGAACACTGTTATAAATGCCCCGGTGGCAAGCGGTGTAAGCATGTCAAAGGCACAGCCGTAAGCATGGGCCAACGGCAGGAATGACAAAGCGCGTGACCCCTGGAAGTGAAGTCGCGACTGTATCCCGAACCCTACATTACCGGCGATATTCTCGTAGGTGAGCATCACCCCCTTTGAGAATCCGGTCGTGCCGGATGTATAGTTTAGGATAGCGGTGGCGTCTTTATCGACATGGGGGTAGACCACATCCTCGCGCGTGAACCCCTTGGGATAAACCGCCCGGAATTTGCGTGAGAGGTTGCGGATGATGCGTGACGGCTCGGGCTCTCCCACGGCTGACCGTTCGGCCAAGACGAGTCTGTCTTCGAGCGAGATGACGGCCTTAAGCATCGGCATCTGCTCAAAATCATAATTCTCCCATACATGCTTGGTGATTATCAGCATCGTGGCCTCGGAGTGGTTAATGATGTGCTGACTGTCATGAGCATTAAAGTCAGAGAGAATAGGCACGATCGTCGCACCGTATGTGATCGTGGCCATAAAGAACATCACCCATGAGGCAGAGTTCTTGCCCAGCAGTGCCACCTTGTCGCCGGGAGCGATTCCCATCTGACGATAAAACAGATGTACGCGGGCAATGCGGCGCGCGAGGTCACCGTAAGTCATTACCTCATCTGACCCATAGTCGGTCAATGCGGGCAGATCCCATGAGTCACAAAACGAATTGCGGTAAATCGTGAGAATATCTTCGGGGTAGTAATGCAGATCCATAACTATCGTGCTGATGCTGGTTATAAAATAGCTGAACGTTTGACAATTATAACAATCGACCCGGCGTTATCGTTCGCTCACGCCTGTTATACCGGCACGGGTAGTTCAGAGAGCCGTTTCTCAAGTTGTGTAGAGGTCAGTTTTAACGATAGCCGGCCTTTGTAAGCCATCGAGATGTTACCCGTCTCCTCAGACACAACGATGGCAAGCGCATCGGTCTCCTGAGAGATTCCTAACGCCGAACGGTGACGTAACCCCAGCGAACGCGGCACGTTGGTGTCATGGCTCACGGGCAGGATACAGCCTGCGGCCTTGAGTCGGCTACCCGAGATGATCAGGGCACCGTCATGCAGAGGCGAATTTTTGAAGAATATATTCTCGATTAGCCGGGCATTGATCTCTGCGTCGATCTTATCGCCGGTCTTCTCGAAGTTCTCAAGCGGCACATCCTGCTCGATGACTATCAGTGCGCCGGTCTTGCTCTTTGACATAGACATACATGCGTAGACTATCGGCATCACGCGTGTGTGCACGTCATTACCCCGCTCACTCTCTTTCTTGTGATGAAAGATATTGGTGAGGAATTTCCATCGCTTCTTTGAACCGAGCTCGACAAGAAAACGCTTGATCTGATCCTGAAAGAGAATGACAAGTATCAGTAGCCCGATACTCATAAACTTATCGAGAATCGAGCCGATAAGTTTCATCTCGAGAATCTCCGACGCAATCACCCACACGGCAATAAACGCCAGCACTCCATAAAAAATATTGATAGTGCCCGACTCCCTCATTATCTTGTAGAGGTAGTAGAGCATCAGGGCGACAATCGTGATGTCGAGTATATCCTTTATGCCGAATGACTCTATCATCTATCTTATTATTGGTTGTTTGACAGCAAGCTGGTGACGGCGAGGGCCTGGTGACAGGGGATGACATCGTGGACGCGGAGGATGGCGGCGCCGCGCTCGAGAGCAAGGGTGTTGACGGCGGTGGTCGCCGGCAATACGTCAGCCGGGGTCAAGCCGAGCGGGCGATAGAGCATCGATTTGCGGGACACTCCGACAAGCATCGGACGCGAGTCGAGCAGTTGTGACAGCTCGCTGAGTCCGGCGAGCAGGGCGTAATTCTCCTCGACGGTCTTGGCGAAACCGAATCCCGGGTCAACGATAATGTCGGCGATGCCGGCCAATGTTGCCTCGACTATGCGGGCACGTAATTCAGAGGCGACACCTGCCACTACCCCGTCGGGATAGCCTGTGAGCGCATCCATCGTCGCGGGTGTACCGCGCGTATGCATCATTATGTACGGTACTTTTAATGATGCAACCGTCGGGATCATCTCGGGGTCGAGTGTCCCGGCCGAGATATCGTTGACGATGTCACAACCACACTCGGTAACGGCCACCCGGGCCACCTCGCTGCGCCAGGTGTCGACCGATAAAATAATGTCTGACGACAGCTCCCTGACAGCCGCGATGCCCAGGCGCAAGCGCCTTAGTTCCTCATCGGGCGAGACCTCATCCGCACCCGGGCGCGTCGAGTATCCGCCGACATCTATCATGTCCGCACCCTCTGAGATCAGCCGCGCCGCCGTTTCCTTGATCATATCTGCGTCGGGATCGGGGTTGCCCAATGTCCTCGACCCGTCAAAAAACGAGTCAGGGGTAACATTAAGGATACCCATAACCTGCGGACGTGTGAACGCCCGTATCTGACCTCGGATATTCAGCGAGAATGATTTCATCCTACGAAGTTATGAAAAATTTATGGCAACACCAAATTGGATTTGCCTGAGTGAACTTTTAGCCGTATATTTGCATACATGACGACCAGAGAAACCCGAGAAATGATCACCGATCGAGCCGGCAACGCGACCCGTCGCGAGTTTGTGGTCAAAGTTATGGCCCACATTATTGTGATCGGTATGCTATTTATCCTCCCCGAGCTGCTGACCTCGATGGGAAGACCATTCAGGACTGTACACCAGTTGCGCTGGGGTGCATTCGCCAAGATGCTGGTCTATATCGCGGTTTTCTATGTCAACTACTGCTTTATCATCGGGCGGTCATTTGAACGCAAACGTTTTACATGGCGATTAGTGGGTTATAACCTGATCGTGATAGTGGTTGCGATGGTGCTGTTCAGGCTTATAAGTATCTGGATGGAATCTTATTGGGATGAATTCTGGCGGATAAAGCACGCCGGCGAGAATACGCTCCCTCACAAGCCTCATCACACCGGTCTGCTGCACTGGCTAAACTTCTATGCCCGTGACGTGGTGATGACCGTCTTGACCATAGCGTTGAGTGTCGCCCTGAAACTCAGCGACATATGGGTCAGCCTCTCACGCCGGTCAGAACAACTGCTGGCGGCCCGCAAGCAAGAAGAACTGCTCAACCTCAAGAGCCAGCTCCACCCACACTTCCTGTTCAACACCCTCAACACCATTTATGCCCTGATAGATATTTCGCCGGAGAAGGCTCAGGAGGCGGTGCATCAGCTCAGTGCCATGCTGCGCTATGTCCTTTATGATGACCACCGTGAGGTCAAACTGGGTCAAGACCTGTCATTCATAAACAATTACGTCACCCTGATGGCACTGCGCCTCAATCCGGCCACAAAGATAGAATGTAACATCAATGCCGGCGATGCCGCCGGTTGCCAAGTCGCTCCGCTGCTGTTTATCCCGTTGATCGAGAACGTATTCAAACACGGCAACACCGGCACACCCGGGTCGATGATCAGCATCTCGATCAATGCCGAGGGCGACACCGTGGTATGCCGCACCGTCAACACCTGCGTCACCGAGAGTAACCGCGATTTATCTGCCTCTAAGAGAGACGGAGGGATAGGCCTTAGCAATCTCAGCCGCCGGTTGCAACTGATATACGGCGATAAGGCTTCGCTACAGGTCAACCGCCATGACAATCTTTTCACGGCCACCCTCACAATACCATTAAGCAAAGACTGACTGTTTACTGACCATGACTGACAAACTCAGATGCTGCGTCATTGATGACGAGCCACTCGCCGGAAATCTTATCGGCGGATATATAGAGCGCACCCCATCATTGACACTTGGCGGGGTGTTTACCTCGGCCCATGAGGCTTATCCCCGTCTCGCTTCGGGTGAAATTGACCTGGTGTTTCTTGATATACAGATGCCTCAACTCTCTGGGATGGAACTGGTAAAGCTGCTCCCCCCGACCACCATGGTCGTCTTTGTCACCGCTTATGAAAACTATGCCATAGACGGCATACGGGCCGATGCGGTCGACTATCTGCTCAAGCCGGTGAGCTACACCGAGTTTCTGTTCGCTGTCAACCGCGCGCACTCACGGCGCGACCGCGGTGGAGTCGCCCCGGCAGAGTCATCCGATGGTAGCCCGCTACATACCTCTGACGTTGCGGACTCAGAGTATCTTATCGTCAAATCAGAATATCGCTACCGCCAGATCCGCAAATCAGATATCCTTTATATCGAGGGGCTTAAAGATTATGTCAGAATCTTTATCGAGGGTGAACCGCGCTCGGTGATGACATTGCTGAGTATGAAGAGTGTCGAGCGCACGCTCGCCTCCTCAAAGTTTATGCGCGTACACCGCAGTTTTATCGTCAATCTCGACAAGATCAACCTGCTCGAGCGCAACCACCTCTCGGTCGTCGACAAGGTGATACCCGGCGTGGTCACTCACGAAATACCCATCGGCGAGTCATACCGTCAGGCTATCGCAGCCTTTATCAACTCACGCTCGTTAGGGGGGTGATGGAGAGATCAGAAGTCAGAAGTCAGAGGGCAGAGGTCAGAGGTCGCAAGTGTGAGCGGTGGGGTTGAGACGGTTGAGAATTTCGGGCAGCATGGAGCGGTGAGGATCAAGCCATACGACCGACTGATCGCGTCGCAGCCATGTCAACTGTTTTTTGGCGTAGACGCGGGTATTTTTCTTAATGCGCGCTATGGCTGTATCAAGATCCCAGACACCGTCGAAATATGCAAACAGTTCCTTATATCCCACCGTGTTTAATGAATTGAGATGACGGCGCGGATATACCTCACGCGCCTCGTCGATCATCCCCTGCCCGATCATCATATCCACACGGCGGTTGATGCGGTCAAAAAGCTCTTCGCGGGGGTAATCAATTGCAAATTTGATAATCTCAAAGAGACGATCCTTGCGGTTGCCTGTCAGCAATGAGGAATATGGACGCCCGGCCTCAAGCGATACCTCGAGGGCATGGATAAGCCGCTTATGATTCTTGAGGTCAGAGGTCGTGGCGAGATAATCAGGGTCGACACCGCGCAGAGCCTCAATGACCCCCACAAGCCCCTCACTCTCATACAGCCCGTAGGCACGCCGGCGATTCTCGTCAGAGACCGTTGGCAGCAAGTCAATGCCGTTACAGACCGCATCGACATACATCATCGACCCTCCGGCCATCACTGCGCGTCCCCCGCAGCGGTCAAATATCTGTGGGAGCAAACGCATCACATCCTCCTCATAAGTCGCCGCCGAGTAATATTGATCTAACCCGAGAGTGGCGATGAAATGATGCGGCACAGCGGCGCGCTCCTCGGCCGTGGGGGCGGCCGTCCCTATCGGTATCTCAGTGAAAATCTGACGCGAGTCGGCCGAGACTATTTCAGTCTCGATCGCCCGCGCCAGATCTATGGCGAGTGAGGTCTTGCCCGAGGCTGTCGGGCCTGTCACTACAATAAGTTGATTTCCTGTTTTATCCAAGCAGGGGGTCAGGCTTTATCGTTAACGGGTCAGGCTTTATCATTGACAATACGCGCGATCTCGACGATGACATCACGGGCTTTCTCCATCGACTGCACAGGCACAAACTCATAACGACCGTGGAAGTTTAGTCCGCCGGCAAAGATATTGGGGCAGGGAAGTCCCTTGAATGAGAGCTGAGCGCCGTCCGTGCCGCCTCTGATGGGCTGCACCTTGGGGGTCACGCCGGCATCTTTCATCGCCTGCTCGGCAATCTCGATGATGTGCATCACCGGCTCGATCTTCTCACGCATATTATAATACTGATCCTTGATCTCTATTGCGCAGCAATCGGGGAACTCATGATTGGTCTTGCGCACGATATGCTCGAGCTCTCGCTTGCGGCGCTCAAAGCGGTCGCGGTCATGGTCGCGGATGATATATGTCAGGGTCGTTTTCTCGACAGAGCCATCGATATGCACCAGGTGGTAAAATCCCTCATACCCCTCGGTATGCTCGGGGGTCTCCCAGCGGGGTAACATCAGTATGAACTGGTTGGCCATACGTATCGAGTTGACCATCTTATGTTTGGCATAGCCCGGATGCACGTTGCGGCCGGTGAATGTCACCTTGGCAACGGCGGCGTTAAAGTTCTCATACTCGAGCTCGCCGATCTCACCGCCGTCCATAGTGTAGGCCCATTCAGCGGCAAAACGCTCCACGTCAAACTTATGGGCGCCCAGACCGATCTCCTCATCAGGGTTAAAGGCGATGCGGATCTTGCCGTGCTTGATCTCGGGATGCTTTTGCAGATATACCACCGCCGAGATGATTTCGGCGATACCGGCTTTATCATCTGCCCCTAACAGGGTTGTGCCGTCGGTGACGATCAGGTCCTGACCGAGATAGTTGAGCAGTTCGGGGAACTGATCGGGCGAGAGCACGATGTTCTGCTCTTTGTTGAGAACGATATCCCCGCCGGGATAATCCTTGACGATGCGGGGTTTGACATTATGGCCCGACATATCGGGTGATGTGTCGAGATGGGCGATGAAGCCAATGGTGGGCACAGATGGTTTGTCGGTGTTGGGCGGCAATGTGGCCATAAGATAGCCGTTATCGTCAAGCGAGATCTCTTCGAGACCGAGCTCACGCAACTCTTTTTCGAGAACCTGAGCGAACTTAAACTGCCCCGGTGTCGAGGGTGTCATATTGGTCAGCTCGTCGCTCTGTGTATCGTATCCTACATATTTCAGGAATCGGTCAGTGACATTCATTTTTCAGGGTTTTGACAGGTATGTTGATAATCAGTTGCAAAGGTACGACTTTTTTTCACCCCGCAGTTAATAATTTTATGTTAAAACCTCGATTGACAGAAAATTTAGCCATGCCGGCAGAGAAAAAATCAGATCGCGTAACAAAAATTCATCAGCCCGGGGCGAACAAATACTACACTCTGTCGGTTTTATCTCAAAACAACTTACGTCATGAAATCATTCGCAGACAAACTCAAAGAACTCCTGGGTCTCGGCGGCCAGGCCGAGCCGAGATTGCAGCCCGTACCGGTGCGCGTGAGAGTGAGATAACACGCTCACAGCCGCCGCGCCTTAGACTTACTTGTCAGGATCCCCGTCACTTGTCGGGATTCTGGCGCAACCACTCCTCACAGGCCGTCTTGAGTTCGGCGTACCATTCGGCGCCAAACCGCTCGGTGAGCGGCCTCTCGAGAAACTGATAGAGACGCACCCCCAGGCGACGTCCGTTCTCGACGGCGCTCTTGCATATCGCCCACCGGTGATAGTTGACAGCCGTAAACGTGGGATACTGCTTTATCCTCACCGGATAGAGCGCGCATGACGATGGTTTACGCCATGCCACCCTACCCTCGCGATACGCCTTATCTATCGCGCAAAGACACACGCCCCCTTTGGCAAAGGTGCAGAACGCACAATTCTGTCCGTCAAGCAGTGTGGTGACCATCTCACCGTCAACGTCGGGATAAGCCACCCCCTGAGTCTCCACCTCGGTGACAGCGCGGGGAAGCATATCATCTTTTATCGCGGGAAAGACCTCCTCGAGCAGGGCTATTTCGTCGAGAGTGACCGGCGCACCGGCATCCCCCTCGATGCAGCACGCGCCGAGACATTTGTCGAGGTCGCAGCAGAAGTATTCCTCGGCGAGGTCGAGCGTAACGAGTGTATCTTGTATCTGGAGCATCATGGCTATCGGGGATTTTTTGATTTCGCCAGTTATGGTGGCGAATTTTCCGCAAAGTTACGTAAAGTTGCGAAAAAAGCAGTAATTTTGCGACCGTAAAGACCCCTCAATATTATGGCACTATGCTTGGACGGCCTCGGCGTAGCCCTGGCAACCCCCTTTAATGATGATTTCTCGATTGACTATAAAGCGCTTGAGGCGCTGATCGACTATCAGCTCGATAACGGCGCTGACTTTCTGGTGGTGTTGGGCACGACCGGCGAGACTGTCACCCTCACCGACAGCGAGCGTCATGAGCTGGCACGCTTCGTCGCTGACCGCGTCAAAGCCCGTGTGCCGCTGATATTAGGGATGAGCGGCAACTCCACCAGCCACCTGATCGAGACCATCATGGCCACAGATTTTTCGGGATATGACGGTATCCTGTCGGTAGTGCCATTCTATAACAAGCCGTCACAAGAGGGTATGCGCCTCCATTTCGAGGCCGTTGCCAAATGCTCACCTCTCCCTGTCATATTATATAATGTGCCCGGGCGCACGGGCGCCAATCTCGACGCAGCAACAACCCTGAGGCTCGCGGCCGATTTCCCCGGCAAGATCGTGGCGATCAAAGAGGCCTCGGGCCGCATGGGACAGATACGTGAGATACTTGAGAAGAAGCCCGGCGATTTCGTGGTACTGTCGGGCGATGACGCCCTCACCCTCCCGCTAATGGCGATGGGTGCCAAGGGGGTGATTTCGGTCATCGGCAACGCCCTACCAGCCGAGTTCGGGCGGGTGGTACAGCTATGCCAAGAGGGTAAATTTGTCGAGGCATCAAAGCTCGACCGCCCGTTACAGCCATTCTATCGCGCGCTCTTTGCCGAGGGTAACCCCTCGGGTATCAAGGCATTACTGGCAATAAAAGGGATGGCCCGAGATATACTGCGTCTCCCCCTCACCCCCGTGTCTGAGACCACACGCCGCCACCTGAGCGATGCCCTCGTGCGTCTCAGTCAATATGCAGAGGCTTACGCCAACTAACATTTCACGTCACTTACGCCATATAATCGGTAGGGTCGGTCAGGCCCGCCAGCATAAACGCCTCGCGACGCTCGACACACGTGCCGCAACGGCCGCAATGTTTCTCACCCCCTTTGTAGCATGAATAAGTCAGAGCAAAATCTACACCGGCCTGCGCGCCGCGCGCTGCTATCTCACTCTTGGTCAAATCAGTATATGGGGCTAAAATCGTAATTCCGGCATACGTCCCCTCTTTCATCGCCTCAGACATCGCGTTGATAAAGCCGCCGCGACAGTCGGGATAGATGGCATGGTCGCCCGAATGATTGGCAATCATTACATATTGTAGGCCACGGCTCTCGGCCAATCCGCAAGCCACCGCCAGCATGACACCGTTGCGAAACGGCACCACTGTCGACTTCATATTCTCGCTCGAGTAATGCCCCTGGGGGATCGCGTCCGCCCCACTGAGCAGAGACGACTCAAAATACCGCCCCATAAAATCAAGCGGAATCACCAGATGGTCAATCCCTAACCGACGGCAATTCTCGGCAGCGCACGCAATCTCACGCGCATTATGGTTACTGCCATAATCAAACGTCACAGCCAAGGCAATCCGGTCTCTGAACTCATACAGCATCGACACCGAGTCCATTCCGCCCGACACCACTATCACACTATCTTTCTCCATCTAAAATACGCGGATTATTCTTGAAGTTAATAAAATAAAAGGTGCGCCAAAACCAGCATTTTGACACACCTGTTCATGTTTGTGATTCGGGGGGGATTCGAACCCCCGGCCGACTGCTTAGAAGGCAGTTGCTCTATCCAGCTGAGCTACCGAACCGACCTTTGCCGCGAACGACACCGCAAAGTTAGCGATTATTTTTGAGTTACCAAAAATACGTTTGCCACAATTTTTAACTATCAGTTAAACTTTAACCGCACCGCGGTGTCTTAGTGTCATAATTGCAAACTTATTGTTTTGGACTAACTAATCAACTTTATCATGTCTGCCAAATCAATCTACATCCGCTTTGCCGGCACCGCTATCATCGGCGCGGCTATCTTCTGCCTGGGGCTGTTTATCAAGTCGGGTATTGATAATATCGCTTATCGCGACCGTAATGTCACCGTCAGGGGTCTGGCCGAGCGACAGGTCGAGGCTGACTTCGTCACATGGCCTATCACTTATAATGTCGCCGGTGACGATCTTATGTCGCTCTATGATCAGGTGACGCGTTATAATGAGGTTATCGTCAACTTCTTGACATCAAACGGTATCGACAAGTCCGAAATCGCCGTCAATCCTCCTGACACCTACAACGCTACGGCCAATCAATACGGCTCGTCAAACTTCAGGTATAAATACGCCCTCAACTGCAATATCACCGTCGCCACCACCAAGGTCGACAAAGTGCGTCAGCTGCTCGACCGTCAGACCGAACTGCTCAAGGAGGGTGTGCCATACTCAAATTCATACATCAACTATGAGTTCCGCGCCCTTAACGACATCAAACCCGACATGATCGCCGAGGCCACCCGCAACGCCCGCGAGGCCGCCCAGCAATTTGCCAAAGACAGCGACTCTAAGGTCGGCAAGATGAAGACCGCCACCCAGGGGCAATTCTCGATAGAGGACACCAGCTCATCGACACCTTATACCAAAAACATCCGCGTCGTCTCGACCATCGTCTTCTATCTCGAAGACTGATCTCCCACCCCGCAAGTCTTCCCCCGACGAGTGATGCCAAATAATTACCCCGCGAAAAATACGATTTACGCGTGCGGGTGCGTTATAGATGTATGCCACATTTTCACAAGATCATATCACGCGTCGGCAAGCTGCTGCCCCTGCTGGCTGCGATTGTCATAGTGTCGACCCTCACAGGCTGCCGCGGAGCAAAGCTCTCGGTGGCCAATGAGCAGTTTGAACGCGGCGAATATTTTGAAGCCCAAAAGACTTACCGCAAGATCTACAACAAACTCACCAAACGTGAGGAGCGCCCTCAACGCGGCGTCATCGCCTATCAGATGGGACTGTGTTATGAAAAACTCGGCATGAGTGCGCGTGCCTCGGCGGCGTTTGCCAACGCCATCCGCTATCAATACCCCGACTCGACAGCAATACTGCTGATGGCCAGATCGTTGCAAGAGGAGGGGAAATATGCCCAGGCGATAAAGGCATACGAGGATTATCTCGCTCTCGACCCCAAATCGGCCATAGCGCAGACCGGCCTGGCGGGATGCCGCTGGGCATTGAATCAAAAGGGTCACCCCACGCGATATGTGGTCAAGCAGGCCAAGTTGTTTAACTCGCGACGCGCCGATTACTCGCCGATGTTTCTCGACCGCGCCTCGGCCGACGTTCTCTATTTCACCACGACTAACGAGAAGGTCACCGGCGATCACAAGAGCGAGATCACCGGCATGAAAAAAGGTGATATATGGATGGCCCGCAAAAATGAGAAAGGTGAATGGCAACGCCCCGAACCGGTCGAGGGGGAACTCAACACCGAGATGGATGAGGGGGTCTGCTCATTCTCACCCGACGGCACTACAATGTATCTGTCACGTGCACGCCGCGAGCCCAACGCCGCCACAACCGTCGAGATATTCACCTCGCAGCGCTCAGACGCCAAGTGGAGCGCGCCCGTCAAGTTTGAGATCCTCAACGATACCGTCTCGGCCTTGGGCCATCCCGCAGTAAGTCCTGACGGCAAGTGGCTCTATTTCACCTCAGATATGCCGGGCGGCTCGGGAGGCAAGGATATCTGGCGTATAAACCTGCTCGACCGTGTCGGGTCACTCGAGAATCTCGGCGAATTTATAAACACCCCGGGTGACGAGATGTTCCCATACGTCCGCACTGACTCAATCCTCTATTTCGCCTCAGACGGTCATGCCGGCTTCGGCGGCCTCGACCTGTTCAAAGCCACCCTCACCCCATCGGGCGGATGGAAAGTCGAGAATATGGGGCAACCCGTCAACTCGGCAGCCGATGATTTCGGTATCACATTCGGCCAGGGAGAGTCAGGTTTCTTCTCGTCAAACCGCGGTGACGGTCGCGGGTATGACCATATCTACTCATTTATCCTCCCTGACCTCGAGATATGGATCTCGGGATGGGTACTCGACCGCGACGAAGAACCCGTGCCAAACGCCGTGATACGCATCATCGGCAAAGACGGTTCTAACCAGAAAGCGGTCGCCAAGCCCGACGGCACATTCCGTTTCCCGTTGCAACGCGGTGTCGACTATGTGATGCTCGCCGGTGCCCGCGGCTATCTCAACGCCAAGCAGGAATTTACCTCAGACACAGCCGAGGAAGACGCCGAGTATAGCGTCGACTTTATCCTCGCCTCGATAAACAAACCGGTGGTGATCGACAACATCTTCTATGACTTCGACAAGGCCATACTACGCCCCGAGTCAAAGGAGGCACTTGACGAGATGGCCCAGGTGATGCGCGACAACCCCAACATCACCATCGAGATGGCATCGCACACCGACCGTTGGGGCTCTGAGGAGTATAACATAAATCTGTCGGGACGTCGCGCCAAATCGGTGATCGACTACCTCATCTCGGTCGGCATCAAGCCTGACCGCCTGCAGTCGCAAGGTTACGGCAAGAGTCGCCCCAAGACGATCACCAAGAAACTTGCGCGACTCTATCCGCAGTTCAAAGAGGGTGACGTGCTGACACCCGAATTTATCGAGACCCTGTCAGAAGAGGATGCTGCGGTGGCCGACCAGATCAACCGCCGCACCGAGTTCCAGGTATTGTCGATCGATTACGAAATGTATTGATTTCCCCATGCAGTTCCGCACAGAGATAGCCCCGCTGCCGGGTCTGACCGGAGCGATCACCCACTCGACCCCGGTTTGGACCATCGGGTCATGTTTCGCAGACAACATCGGTGACCGTATGCTCGCCCAAGGGTTTGATGTCGAGGTCAACCCGCTCGGCACACTCTACAACCCCCTGAGCATCCTCAACTCGGTGGTACGTCTCGTCGACGAAAAAAATTACACCCCGGCAGAGTTCTTTGAGCATGAGAGGAAATATCGCAACTACGATTTCCACTCTCTTTTTGCCCGCTCTACCCCCGATGACTCCGCCAGGTTTATCAATGAGCGCCTCGATGCCCTGCGCCAAGCGTTGCCGAGTCTCGACACCGTCATACTGACATTCGGCTCGGCCAGATGTTTCAGACTCAAAGCTACCGGCCAGCCCGTAGCTAACTGCCACAAACAGCATCCCGACCTGTTTGAACTCACCGACCTCTCGGTCGATACCTGTGTTGAGGCCATCTCAGAGACTATATCGCTGCTGCGCCGTGTCGCTCCCGGGTTAAGACGTGTAATACTGACCGTCAGTCCCATACGTCATAAAGCATACGGGCTGCACACCGACCGTCTCTCAAAGTCAACGCTGCTGCTCGCCTGCGACAAAGTCATCGCTACCGACCCCGATGCGACACTCTACTTCCCCTCATACGAGATAATGATGGATGACCTGCGCGATTATCGCTTCTATGCCGCCGACATGGTGCATCCCTCAGAGGTCGCCGTCGACTATATCTACGACATATTCTCACGCACATTCTATAACGAGGCCACAATGCGCCAAGCCGCCGCTAACCTCAAGACTCTTAAACGCTCTCTCCATCGCCCCTCGGGCAACTGATGAAAAATAAGATAATGTTTGAGCAACTGATTCCACTTACCGACTCGAGATCACTCACAGATGCGCCACGCACGGTATTCTTCGCGCTGCGCACACCCACCGGTGACGGCCATCGGTTTATCCCTGAGCTATACCGCCGCGGTGTGCGTAACTTTGTCATCGACCGCGAGGCAGGTGATGTGACAGAGTTCTCGTCCCGATTTCAGGGCGCAAACTTCCTGCAGGTCGATTCACCGCTGCAAACCTTGCAGCAACTGGCAGCCGACCGCCGTGCCGTCTTTGACGGTAAGGTTATCGGTGTGACCGGCAGCCGCGGCAAGACAATGGTCAAGGAGTGGCTTGGCAACGCCCTGGCCCCGTCATGGCGAATATGCCGCAGTCCGCGCAGCTATAACTCGCAGATCGGTGTCCCGCTGTCAGTCTGGAATCTCTCAAAGAGTGATAACCTCGGAATATTTGAGGCGGGGATCTCGCGCCGCGGCGAGATGTCATCTATCGCCTCTATCATCTCGCCAGACATCGCCGTCATCACCAACATTGATGACGACCATGACGAGGGGTTCGACAGCCGCGACGAAAAGATCAGCGAGAAACTGCTGCTCGCCGCTAAGGCCTCGACCCTGATATATCCGGCCGATTCTCCCTCATTGCCTGAGACGGCACATCGCCTCTACCCCGACAAAAGGCATCTCTCATGGAGCATCAACGGCAATGACCCCGATGCACCTCTGCAAGTCGCCGTAACACCCGTCGACGGCGACAGCCGCCTACTCACCTATATATATTATAAGCCCGACGGGGAGACCATCAGCGGTGAGGTCACCCTCCCTCCGCTCGGTCATCACTGGCAAATAGAGAATGCCGTGACCTTGCTGACCGTGATGCTCGCGCTCGACACCCCGCAGGCCGAGATAAACTCACGTCTCGAGAGTCTGATACCTGCAGGTACCCGTATGCAGGTGAGCGGTGGCGTCAACGGGTCGCTGATCATCCATGACGATTATACCTGTGACCTCTCATCACTCTCTCAAGCACTCGACTTTACCCATCGCCGGTTAACCGCCGGGCGTCGGCTAACCGTCATTCTCTCTGACATAGCCGCAGACCGTGGCGAGGCAGAGGAGATGTACCGTCAGGCAGCCCGAGAGCTGCATATCCATGATGTCACCCGTGTTATCGGTATCGGCGAGGAGATCACGCGATATTTCCCCCTGCTTGAGACCGACGGCAAATGCTATCGCGACACCGAGGAATTTCTGCGCGAGACCGACACCTCTGAGTTTGATTCTCAGGTGATACTGGTCAAGGGGTCGCCACGATTCGGTTTCGAGACAATCGTCAATCATCTTGAGGCAAAGACCCATGAGACGATACTTGAGGTCAACCTTGATGCCATGGTCGACAACTTCAACTTCTTCCGCTCGCGGTTGCGTCCCGAGACCGGACTGATAGCGATGGTCAAGGCATCAGGCTATGGTGCCGGATCGCTCGAACCGGCCAAGACTCTGCAAGCTCACGGCGCCGCATATCTTGCCGTCGCCGTCGGTGACGAAGGGGCCGAACTGCGCCGCGCCGGTATCACCATGCCCATTATGGTGCTCAACCCGATGGTGTTGAATTATAAGCAGTTGTTTGACAATAATCTCGAACCTGAGATATTTAGCTTTGAGTCACTCAACGAGATCATCACCGAGGCTTGCAAAGCCGGCGTCACCTCATTCCCCATACATATCAAACTCGACACCGGTATGCACCGCCTCGGCTTCCGCGAGGAGGAGATACCCCGCCTGCTTGACATCCTTGATAACCAGCAGCAGGTCACCGTCAGGTCGGTATTCTCGCATCTGGCCACCGCCGACTGCCCCGACATGGATGACTATACCCTGGCGCAACTCGAGTATTTCACCCGTTGCTCATCGCTGATCACCGATCATTTCCCTTATAGAGTATTACGCCATGTCCTCAACACCGCCGGCATACTGCGATTCCCCGAGTATCAGTTCGATATGGCCCGCCTGGGCATCGGCCTCTATGGCATCTCCATACTTAATGACGGATCAGAAGATCGTCTGCGTCCGATTTCATCAATGCGGTCGGTCGTCATTGCCCTGCGCAAATGGGATAAAACCGAAACTGTCGGATACGGTCGCCGCGGCGTCCTCACACGCGACAGCCTTATCGCCACCGTGCCCGTCGGGTATGCCGACGGCTTCAACCGCCAATGCAGCCGGGGTAAATGGCATGTATCTGTCAACGGACATCTATGCCCGACAGTGGGAAACATCTGTATGGACACCTGCATGATAGACGTGACCGATGTACCTGACGTGCGTATCGGTGACCCCGTTGTGATCTTCGGCCCCGGCAACCCCGTCACCGAGATGGCCCGGATGCTCGACACCATCCCCTATGAGTGCCTGACATCAGTATCTCCGCGTGTCCGTCGCGTCTATTACCGCGAGAGTTGACCCCACACCTCTGACTTCTAACCTCTGACCTGATAACTCTGACCTGATACCTACCCCCCCTTACGGGTTGAGCAGGTCAGGGTTAAAGAAATCCATGATCCCGCGGCTGTGGTCGAGCAGCAACGCAGCAGCTCCGCCGGGATCGAGCGCTCCCCCCTGCTCATAGGCCGAGATAGCCCCGGCACGGTCACCGCTCTTCCACAGCAGTTTCCCTTTCTCGGCCAGAATCAGTGCTTTCTCTTTGTCAGAGTCACTGCGTGAGATAAGCCCGTCAAGCAATTCGACCTGCTGTGATACACTCTTTCCGGCGATAATATCCTTAATATTTTGAGGAGTCAGCATAAATTTGTATTTTCGTGGCTATAATGATCGGCCATCGTCAGTGAGAGGGAGAGAGACACCTCCCGTCGCGATGGCGACTGCAAATATAATCAATAAAAACATAGCAGCAATAAATAAATGAGGAGTCTGTCATTATTATTGATAACGCTGTTGACGGCGATGATCGTCCGCGCCGCCGACCCCACCGATACCAGCTATCCCTACGCCGATTGTCAAGGGTCAGCCAAGCCATATCCCGTGCCGGCATCGGTCACCGAGCTTCCAGATTCGCTCACGGTGATCTTTATCAACCACGTGGGTAGACACGGAGCGAGATTCCCCTCGTCACCCCGCAACGTCACTCACTTGATTAAAGAGCTCTCACACGCCGACTCGCTCAACGCCCTTACCCCCGCCGGAGAATCGCTGCTGAGCCTCGCGAAGTATGTCAGCGAATATTCTCACAACCGCTGGGGCGCGCTTGACTCGCTCGGCATGGCCGAACAGCGAGGGATCGCCTCACGTATGTTGCGCAACAACGGACGCCTCTTTGACAACAAGCGCATCAAGGCCATCAGTTCATATTCACCGCGATGCGTGATGAGTATGTATGAGTTCACCCACCAGCTCGACCGTCTAAACAATCATATCGAGATATACACCTCGGCGGGGAGACAGAACTCACCCCTGATGCGCCCCTTTGACCTCGACCCCGACTTTACCGCCTGGCTCAAAAACGGTGACTGGCAAGAGGTCTACCGTATGCAATACGAGACAATGATGCCTGTTGCGCCCGCCCGTCGCCTATTCAAGGGTGATTATGGTCACGACCTGTCGTCAGACAAGGCCCGTGACATATCATTCCACGCATTCAAAATGCTGCAAGGACTCGCAGCCATGGGGTTGCCGTCACGTATGGATCAGTATTTTACCCTCCCCGAGGCTAATCAGGCCTGGAGCTGCACCAACCTATCGCACTATCTCCAGCGCACCACCACTACCCTCTCGCAACTCCCCGCCGAGATCGCCGCTCCGCTGCTTGTCGACCTACTCACCACCGCCGACGAGGCTGCCCGCGGCGAGAGCGAATACTCGGTTATCCTGAGATTTGGACACGCCGAGACCTTGATGCCCCTGCTCTCGCTCATGCGACTCGACGGTTGCTATTACCTCACCAACTACTTTGACACGGTGGCGTTACACTGGATGGACTTTCATGTAGTGCCGATGGCGTCTAACCTGCAGATGATCATGGCCCGCACAAAGAGCGGTCGCATCTATGTCAGATTTGACCTCAATGAGCGTCCTGTCGTACTACCCGGCGCTGACAGCATCTATATCCCCTGGGATAAGGCCCGCGAATATCTGTTACGCTGCATACCCCTGCATCTGCGCCCTTAACAGGCCCGCACCGGGTTTGCGCATCCGCATCACCCGCTTGGCTGTCGTTCCTTGCGAACTGTTACGCAGATTGACTGTCAGCAGACCGTCGAGGTCGGCGAGTTCTGACCTGAGTTTACCCATAAGGGACTCGACCGAATTATTGCCCGACAGCGTGACCGACATCACCTGACGCCCTAAAGAGGTAACATTGACAAAAATTATATCATTAGTGTTAACGGAGAAAGAACTGTTCATAATCTTATCTTTTTGATTTACACTGCAAAATTACCCCACAAACGGGCAACAAGATTGCACACCTGTGTTAAACAACAATAAAAACATCACCCGATTACTCTCATGAGCGACAATAACAACCATCCGCTGGGTCAAGCACCCTGGTTTCATGTGATACTCTCTACCGGCCTCGGCACAGGCTTCTGTCCCGGTGCACCCGGCACTGTCGGGGCATTTCTCGGACTGCTGGTATGGTTCGGCCTCTATCTCCTCGTCAGCATCAACACTTTGTTTTGGATCACCCTCGCGTTGGTGATCGTCACCACCGTGGTGGGGGCGTGGACATCACGGGTGATGGAGCGGTATTGGGGCGAAGACCCCCGCACGGTCGTGATTGACGAGTTTGTCGGCACATGGATTCCGTGCCTTGTGGCAGCCGTGGCCGGTAACTGGGTGCACACGGCGCTACTCGGCGTATTCGGCTTCGCGATGTTTCGCATCATTGACATCGTCAAGACCCCGATGTGCCGAAAACTCGAGCATGTCCCCAACGGCTGGGGCGTGATGCTCGACGATGTACTTGCCGGCACATACGCGCTGATCCTTACCCTCATGCTTAGATATTTTATGGAGGGGAATCTGTGCGGTATCCTCTAAGCCCGTTCTCACATAAAAATATCGCCCGAGACCGAACCAACCTCCCTGCCGACGTGTTATAAAGATGTCGGATATACTTTAGCCACCGGCAAACACGTTTCTACTACCTTTATTAATGAAAGGGAAATTTGGAATTTTAATGGTGATAGCAGTGGTCTGTCTCCCGGGCGTAATGTCGGCGGAGACAGGCTTCGGCTTATGTAAGCTCGCCGACCGCATTGACAGCATCACCCCCTACTCAGCTCATGTCAGCTATGCCGTCGCCCTGCCGATGGCCGACGATGACATCGTCTATCAGCTCGACATCGCCACATCACGCAACTCATCAGATCCACTGTTAGGCTACAACTACCTCATCGACTGGCAGCTGCCGGTCGAGACAGGTATCTCCGAGGGATTCACCGCATACTTTGACGGACATCATTACCGCTATCGAGACCATCGGCTGCAGGAAAATCATTTTCAATGGGACTCCATTCCATTCATATCTTCGGCCGGGGGGATACAGCGTAACGGGCAGTTTGTCGACCTGCTCCCCGAGAATCTCGCCTTACAACTGCGCGAAATGGCCACCGATACAACTTACTCGGTCACCCTCACCGATAATTCACGTTCGATAGACGTCAGAGGCTCGCGCCGTGTAAACGGTTATGAGAGCCGACAGATCGAGATGTTATTTGACCATGACGGACAGCCGCTCAAATACTCGGTGCTATACAACCCCGGGATGTTGGGCGAGCAGGAGGTGAATGCCACATATAACTACACCCTTACCCCCGCCATCGAGGCCGTCACAAACGAGGAGGATCTGATGGCCCGTTATCCTGAAATATTCGGGAAATACCGCGTCAGCAACTACTCTGTCGAGAACCTTCGCGGACTACCGCTCCCCGCTTTCGCCCTCCCCACCCTCACACGCCAACGGTATCAACACCCCAAAGGCCAGCCATTCACCTCTCCGGCAATCATAGCAGTACTTGACCCGATGGTGGCATCTACACCGTCAACGATCGCCACACTGCGCGCGACGGTCGATACTCTGCCGCGTCAGACCCTGCTTATAATGATCTTTGCATCTAACGACACCGACACCATCGAGTCACTCACCGCGCCTGAGCGCCCCGGCGAAGTTATCCTAACCTCGGGCGCTCCGTTCATACGCGACTGCGGCATCAACGCCTATCCCACTATCCTCCTTTGCAATTCTGACGCCACAGTCGCCTATGTGACATTAGGCATCTCATCATCGCTCGCCGACGACCTGACGCAAGGTGGCGCACTGCTTAAATAACCCGGTCGCTTAGTGCGGCATCCCCTCGTAAAGCGACATCAGACTGTGGTAAATTTGAACCCTCGTTGCCGTTATCTGTTATAACGATAGAATAATCTCAGAATAATTAACAAACCACAATAACATGGAAACAACCTACTTTAACGGCACACCCGTCCATACTTACGGCACAATGCCCCGTCCCGGTCAGAAAGCACCCGACTTCAAACTCGTCACTCCCGAATTAAAAGAGGTAACCCTCGATGACTATAAGGGTCGTCGCGTCGTCCTCAACATCTTCCCCAGCCTCGACACCGAGGTCTGCGCGATGTCTGTACGCCGCTTCAATCAGGAGGCAGCCGCCCTTGACAATACCGCTGTTTTATGCGTCTCAATGGATCTCCCCTTTGCCGCCGGCCGTTTCTGTACAGCCCACGGCATCAAGGATGTAACCCCGGCATCGGCTTTCCGTTCACCCGAGTTTGCCAAGGAGTATGGCCTGCAGATCGTTGACGGCCCTCTCGCCGGCCTGTTAGCCCGCGCCGTCATCGTCATTGATGAGAAAGGCGAAGTAATATACTCAGAGCTGGTCGACGAGATCACCCATGAGCCCCACTACGACGAGGCCCTCGACGTCCTCAAAAAGTAACACCCGGCAAAATAACCTTGGCCGGTTATGTCAGGTCCGGTGCTCCGGACCTCTTCACCACCCCCCATAAAAGCGCCCCCTCGGTGTCAGCCAATGACCCCGAGGGGGTGTTTTTCTCTTGCCTATCTATCACCGCGATTTGCAGGGGCGCGGATTTATTGCTATCTTTGAGGCGAGATGGCGATAGCGACTCGCCTGATAACCCAATCACTCACGCCTGTTAACACTTTTAATATAATTTTAGCTATGAGAAAATTAGCTCTGTTGATGACATTGGTACTGGCCATTTTCACGGCAAACGCCTATGACCCGTATGAAAACCCCGCTTATGCTTACGTCAAAACCGATGGCGTCAATCTGCGCACCAAGCCTAACACCACGTCTCGTGTCTACGGCAAAGCCGGAGTAGGTGAAATACACCTTATCACAAACTTCATTGGTGACTGGTATGAACTCGATTACGATTTAGGTATCGAGTCGACAACCGTGTATATCAAGAAAGATTTTGTCGACGTCCTCCACGGCACATCAGCTATCGACAACCCGGCGGCTAAAAGTTTCCTGCTTGATGACGGCGATCTTGTCGGCTTCCTGACATTCGAGAAAACCTCTGATGAGAATATGTTGAATTACAACTATATGCTTAAGTCGCGCTCGATGCAGGCGGCCGGCGGCAGCGGCACTGTTGATGTCGGCAATGGTATAGCCATGTACTTCAACGGCAATCTGATGCAGCCCGAGTCACACGCCGATGCCCCTCTGGTTTACGATCCCACATCCGGCAAACTCTCTTTTGCCGGGTATCTCTGGACCGAAGATAAATAATGAGTAAAAAAAGTAAAAACAACTCGGGTGAACCCGAGAAAACCAACGCGGCCAGGCTGCTCGACAAGGCCGGTATCGCGTATCGTTTGGTACCATACGAGGTAGACGAGAGTGATCTCTCGGCTATCCATGTCGCGCAGACTCTCGGCGAAAATATCGCCACGGTCTTCAAGACACTCGTGCTGCACGGTGAGCGCACCGGTGGCGGCGGATACTTTGTCTGTGTGGTGCCCGGCGATGCCGATATTGACCTTAAGAAAGCAGCCCGCGCCGCGGGGATGAAGAAGGCAGACCTCATACCGATGAAAGAGCTCCTCCCACTGACGGGATATATCCGCGGAGGATGCACGGCTATCGGCATGAAAAAGCCGTTTCCCGTCTACATCCACAACACTGCCCTTGCGCATGACCGTATCTTTGTCAGCGCGGGGCAGCGGGGACTGCAACTCGAGTTGACGCCCTCTGATCTCATCGGGTATGTCAACGCCACGGTTACCGACCTGATCAAGGAATAAAACTGTATCGCCACGGGCATGAATACATTCGGCAACATCTATCGGCTAACATCATTCGGCGAATCGCACGGACGCGCCATCGGCGGCATTATCGACGGTCTCCCCGCCGGATGCCGCATATCGCTTACCGCCGTCCAACAAGAGCTCGACAAGCGCAGACCGGGGAGTCGCCCGGATGTCTCACCACGTCGTGAATCTGACCGCCTGACGATCCTCTCGGGGATGCTGGCACTCGATGGTGAGGGGAATCCCTCGCCCCTCGATGATGACACCGATATGGCCGTCACCCTGGGCACATCGGTCGGATTTATCATCCCCAATACCGATCAACGGTCATCAGGCTACGACCCGTTGCGCGACCTCTATCGCCCCAACCATGCCGATTATACATATCAGCAGAAATACGGGGTGCGTGACACGCGCGGCGGCGGGCGCAGCTCGGGACGCGAGACCGCTGTCCGTGTCGTCGCCGGAGCAATAGCCGCCCAACTCCTCTCCACTAAGGGGATAACGGTAACCGCCGAAGTGTCGGCTGTCGGCGGATGTACCGACCCCTCGGGATTCGCGGCAGTCATCAACAGCGCCAAGACTGCAGGTGACTCGGTGGGAGGCGTTGTCACCGGTTATATCACCGGAGTGCCGGCAGGGTTGGGAGAACCGGTTTTCGGGAAACTACAACAGATGCTCGCCTCGGCGATGCTGTCGATCGGCGGGGTACACGGGTTTGAGTACGGTGACGGATTCGCCCTGGCATCTATGCGCGGATCAGAGACCGCCGACATCATCACTCCCGCGGGATTCTCGACAAATCATTGCGGGGGAATCCTCGGCGGAATCTCAAACGGCGAAGATATAACATTCAGGGTAACATTCAAGCCCACCCCCTCGGTCGCCATCCC
>CAMWLR010000021.1 GCA_947175215.1 uncultured Porphyromonadaceae bacterium | reverse complement strand
TCTTAATTTTGAGCTGTTAATATATTTTAAGGTAGGTGTGCTGTAAAGTTGCCCCTATAAAGGTTAACTTTGCAACATCATCATTAATCACACCTTAACTATGGATTACGAACAGGATTACAGTAAGCTCACCTTGACCGAGAGCCATTGGTATGACTACTCTAAGAATATCTGCGCCACCGCGCCAAGCGATAAAGAACCGTCAGTGGTCATCCCTCAAGATGAGGGTGTGCTTGATACCGAAGATTTTGATTGAGCCGACCGTGTTGTACGGCACGACGAATATTACTCTGTGGCGAATTGCCGAGAATTGAATTATTTTGCGTAAAAAGTCGGGCAAAAATTTGGCGAGAGTTGTTATAATTACATATCTTTGCAACGCCCAACAGGGAGAAGTTTCACCCCGAGGGCATACTCGAAAAATTTACTCACATGATATTCAATTTCCGCATAGTTTCTGACGAAGTCGATAATTTTCGTCGCGAGATCCAGATTGACGCCGATGCAACATTTCTTGATCTGAAGAATGCAATCTGTGACTCGGTAGCCTATGATAAAAACCAGATGTCATCATTCTTTATCTGTGACGACCGCTGGGAAAAAGAGAAAGAAATAACGATGGAGGATATGGGCACTGACTCAGCCCAGGAGGTTTACCTCATGGAGGACAGCGTACTTGCCGACTTCATCGAGGACGAGGGTCAGCGTCTGATGTTTACGTTTGACTACATGACAGACCGCTCATTCTATCTCGAGATGAAAGAATTGCAGACCGGCCGCTCACTCAAAGATCCCGTGTGCTCGCTGGCGATAGGTAAAGCCCCGTCACAGAATGTTGATCTGCTCGAATTTGAGGAGAAAACCGATGCCAAGGCCAAGAAAGCAGCGGCCGCAGCGGCCGAGGATATGGGCGAGGAGTTTTATGGCTCAGACGAATATAATGACGATGAGTTTGATGTCGCCGGGTTTGACGAGATGACCTTTGACGATTAATTATGATGAGATAATATAAAGGCGGCGATGCTCTTGATGATTTGAGCATCGCCGCTTTGATATTCTTTAAGTTGTTAGATATTCCGTTTAATAATGGAGAGGGGGGTGATGGTAAGATTATCAGTCGAAATTCGTAACTGAGTGTTCAAAGTACCATCGGGCTGCGCGTTTGATAAACTTGATCATAGCTTTGAATTTTTAGAGTTTTACCTAAGTTTTTAGAATTGTACCATAAGTGAGCGCGGCGTTGTGAGTTGTTTCAGCCGGCAATTAATATATTTTGGAAACATCCCGGGATCGAAACGTCTGATCCCTACATCATTTTCAAATTACATCATATAAAACATCTCTGCGTTGCAAAAAGTTCGCAACGGCGACTTTTACCTGTCAAAAGAGCCCGGATATATCGTGGCTCGAGAATAACGCCGCGAAATTAACAAATATTATTGAATCGACCAAATTTTTGCCCGTTCCTGATAAAATGCAGTTTCACCCAATTCGATACATATAAGTAGAAATATATTAAAAAACAGGAGGTTGTGCCGTCGTTATCGACCGGGGCACAACCTCCTGTAAAGAGGATTTAATCAGAAGAAATTATTTCTTGCCGAAGAAACGCTCGTAGAGACCGGCAAAGCCGCGGCCGTGACGGGCCTCATCCTTGGCCATCTCATGCACGGTATCGTGGATAGCGTCGAGGTTGGCTTTTTTTGCGTTGGCAGCGATGCGCATCTTGTCGGCATTGGCGCCGGCCTCGGCGTGCATACGCTTCTCGAGGTTGGTCTTGGTGTCCCAAACGCAGTCACCGAGGAGTTCGGCAAACTTTGATGCGTGCTCTGCTTCTTCCCAAGCGTAGCGCTTGAATGCGTCAGCGATTTCGGGATATCCCTCACGGTCAGCCTGACGTGACATTGCCAGATACATACCGACCTCGGTGCACTCACCCATAAAGTGGGCGTTGAGGTCTTTGATCATCTCTTCGTCGAGGCCCTTGGCTACACCGACTTCGTGCTCGGTCACAAAGTTGAGAGCGTTCTCGGGGTTCATTTCCTCAAATTTGCTGCGGGGTGCGCCGCAGAGGGGGCACTTTTCGGGTGCTTCGTCACCTTCGTGGACATAGCCGCAAACGGTGCAGATAAATTTTTTCTTCATAGCGAATTGTAAGTAGAGTGTTATTAGTTGTTATTGACCGATGAGCCACTCAGAGTCGAGGTAGGTAAACTGGCCCTGGGCGGTGACAACATAGCGTGCCACACACGGCAAAGTCTTGTAGCTACCCGAGGGGAGCAACGCATAGGCATAGAAGTTGATAGTATAGATTACCTCAAGGCCTTCGATCGGTTTGGCATCGGGGTAGAACTCTGAGAGTACGGCGGGGAATACCTCGCGGTCACAACGCTCTTCCATCGTGGCGACGATCTCTTCGTCAGTATAGCCTTCCCATCCGGCACTGTATTGTGCGCGGGCTGAGGCGGCACGGAGGTCGACGTTATTCTGATAAGCAGATGTACCGCAATAGTAATCGTTGTTGCCGTATGATGTCACCCAGAATTTACCTGACTTGATTGAGGTGTCGCCCAGGGGTACGCACTTGTTTTCGTAAACCCAGTCAACGCAGGCCTGATAGAACGGTGCTGATGCTGTCTGACCCTTACCATAGGGGAGGTTTATGGTCACGTTGGGGTCAAACATCCATTTACCCTCTGCCTTGACAAACTGTGAGGTCTCGGTCTCGATCCCCAGGAATCGGTTCCACTTGCCGCCGTCATAGATATATTCGGCGCAGGCATATCCGTTTGATCCTGAGTTGTAGAGCACATACTTGACATTATCAGGCTGTGCATAGGGATAGTGCTGCTTGAGGTAGATAGGCAGGTAGCTGTCGGGGGCAGAGATATAGCTCAGACCCATCTCTATGTAGTCGCCCGGGTTTAGGACAACGAAATTGTCAGGTACGACCCATTTACTGCCGTTATAGTAATAAACCGCATTCTTCTCGACGGTGACCACCGGGGCGGCAACGCTGCGCATAATCGGGGCATTGTTGGTAGCAGACTCGAGGCTGTTGATGATAAAGTTGCAGTAACGTGAGCCTGAGATGCTGACAAACCATCCGTAGAGGTTGATGTCGCGGCCATCGGTGAGTTCGGCACGCTGGTCATCGGTGGGGTAGTAGATCGAACCCATAGCGGTCTCTGCGCCGGCAACCTGGATGTTGATATTGTTGCCAGAGACTATAACCTTGCCGTTGATTTTGCCGAACACGGCAAGTTGATCAGCGGGTCGGCTGAGTACTGCATCGAGAGCTGCGCCGTCATATACCGTCGGGGTGGGGAAGGTGTATACCTGAGTACCCTTGACGTCAATGGTGGCGCCGACTGCGATCTGCAGGTTGTTTTTATACGATGTGGCCGTCCCCTCGAGATGGAGCTGAGTACCGATGGGATATGTTGCGGGATCAAAACCGCTGCCCATGTATACAAAGATCGTACCGCTGAGATCGGTCAGGACAAAACCGCAGGTGCAGGCACCACCCACGACACCGTCGATCACCACGTCATCGCCGGCGAGAATCTCGCTGATGACACTTGAGAGGGTGAATCCGGGGTCTGGCTCGTCACCACCGCCGACATTACCGAATATAGGATTCTGCTCAGACTCGTAATATGAAATGATGGCATACTGGCCCTCCTGGGCAAGATTGCCTACACTCTCCTGTATGGCAGCCGGCAGGTAGCGAGATGCGGGTTTCTCGGGGGCGAACCCTACGATGTAATTGTCATCGCTTTCCCATACCTTATCTTTATAGAAATCTTCGCCTACCGAGAGGTCCCATGCCCCGGCTGACTCTGTCACCTCGGCGGGGAGACCGACCGAGACATTATAAGTCAGACGTATCGACGAGCCGTCGGTATACATCATATATGGTGCGGTCGAAGATAGGAAAGCCGGTACATACTCGGCAGCCGTGATCTTATCGGTGAAATATTTATTGCCCGAGAGAGCGGCCAGAGCCTGCGCAGCGTCATTTTTCTCGGCAATCTCCTTATTCACTTTGTTGGATGCGATGGCGGCGTAGTCGGCATCGGTGAGGGTGAGTTCGATACTCTTGACCTCAGTGGGGTTGAATGATGCATCAAACCCGTCGAGCTTGTCGTTCCATGAGTTTTCATCGCAACCGGTCAATGCAGCCATCGCTCCGATGGCAAGCAGAGGCAGATATATATTTTTTTTCATCTCTGGTCTAAGTGTTAGAAGTTAAGACGGAGCTTGAGGGCGTAAGTACGTCCGAATGAATAGTAGACGCGGAAGACATTGTCCCATGCGCCTGCCTGCTCGAGATTGTTCCACGCGGTTGTCACATAGTGATAGTTGCAGACGTTGTAGACATTCCCGCTGAGGCGTGCGTTGACTTTGCCGATCTCAAAGCTATAGCTTGCTGAGAGGTCGAGCTGATTGCCGCCGGGGATGCGCCAGGGATCGGGGACGTTGAGGTCTGTGCCCGGGTTGAAGTTTGAGGCTGTAACCTGATAGTCAGAGTAGTTGCGGGCGTGGAATGTCCAGTCTGCGCCGACACGCCATCCTTTGAACGGGCGGAATGTGGCAGCGATAGCACCGGTGGTCATGGCCGATCCGCCGACCTTTACACCTTTCTGGTTAAGTTTGGCTGAGAGGTGGTCACCTGACATGATGCTTGTGGCTGGTGTGCCGTTAAGCGATGATATGGGGAAACCGCCGGGGCCATAGAACCAACCGGTGGGGTCAGAATCCCAGACATAGTCAGCCAGCGAGAGCATACCCTCGAGGGTAAACCATGTCGTAGGCTGATATTTGGCAGCGATCTCAAGACCCATGTGACGGGCGTTGACACCCTGCATGTTAAATGAACCGTACTGACCGCTCATCTCGCCGAGCATCTGCACCGAGCGCGATGTTGTCTTGTCCATCCAACGGGTGAAGTAACCGTTGACGTCTACGCTAAACACGGGTGAGTGGTAACCATAACCGATCTCGACCGAGAAGATTTTCTCGTTGAGAGGGTTGGGGTTGAGCATATTAGAGTTTTGAGACGAGAGGAAAACGCCGTTGCTGAAGAAAGGTACGCGGCTGATATAGCCGATATTAAAGAATACGTTGTTGTGACGGTCGATGTTGTAGTTTGTACCGAACTTGACCGTACCGCCCATAAAGTTCTTCCAGGGGCTTTTTGAGTGGGCCTCGTCGGCATAAAAATGCTCGATACGCTGATAACCCACGTTGTTGATCGACCCTGAGAGGACGATGTTGAGTGCCTTGTCAAACATAGAGTACTCGCCCTGCACGAAGAGACCCTCGTTGTGAGAGATGCCGTCAAAGTTGCGGTAGACGACATCACCTATGCCGAGTTTCTGATTGACCCAGGCAGGGTTGGTCTTATTGTAGATAGCCGAATTTTCGGGCATTACGCGCGAGCGGTAATAATCATCGATATAATACTCACCGTCAAAGAGGTCTACGATAGTTGCCTTGTGATAAGCCTTGTAGTATCGCATGTCGATACCGGCGGTAAGATTGAGATTATTGTCGAGCAGTGCGTGTTTGTATGTCGACACCAGACCATACCAGTTGTGAGAGTTGATGTTGTCGGCCAGCACCATGTTTGAGCCGGTCTCAGAGTTCATGTTCATCAACTGTATCTGATCGTAAGCAAATGTACCGTCGGGGTTGCGGAATGTCTGGCTGAGCACACCATTGTTGGCGCCGTACCATGAGTCACCACTGAGGGTTGTGCCGTTGTAGCTTACAGAGCGGCCCATACCTTTATAACCGCCACCGTTGGCAAACGAGGCGTAAAGCACTGTGGCTAACGAAGACTTGTCGTTGATCTCCCAGATGTGGTTAAGTGAGAGCTGAGGTTTGTGATAGTGGTTGTAGTTTGCACCCGTTGTTTTCTTGCCGTTAAGCAGGTAACCGAATGAGGGGTTATAACGATACTGGCTCTCCCCGTCCATATACTGTTTGGCGGTGGTGGCCCATCCCTCGATGGTCAGACCGTCGTATGACGAACGTTGCGCGTGGGTCTGAGGTGCGCCGAATGCGGTGAAAGATATCTGATGGGCATCGTTGATGCGCTTAGATATGTTTACAAAGTAGTTATAAGAGTTATACCAGGTACCCTGGACATAGTTGTTGTCGCTCCATTTGCGTGAACCGAGGATTGTCACAGCCCAACCGTTCTTCATAAGTCCGGTCGACACCTTTATACCAATCTGATTCATACCGTCGTTACCCATGCCGTACCATACCGAGCCGCCCTTTTTGGCATCAAGGCTCTGTGTGGTGATGTTGATCGTACCGCCGACCGATGGTGCTGACAGCAGACCGGCACCGAGACCGCGCTGGGTCTGGATAGATGAGGCTACATCGCTCAGACCTGCCCAGTTGCTCCAGTAAACGCCACCCCACTCCATATCGTTGATGGGGATACCGTTGATGACGACAGCGACGTTCTCACTCTTGAAGCCGCGCATATTGGTCTTGGCATCGCCAAAGCCGCCGCCTTCCTTGGTTGTCCATACGCCCGGAGTTGTTTTCAGCACTTCGGGAAACTCCTGGTTGCCGAGCTTAAAGTCGATGTCGGCTGAGTTGATCTGTGACAGGGCCACGGGAGTCTGGCGGGTGCGTGCCAGAGACTGGGTGACGACCACGTCGGCGAGCATCTGAGACTCGACCTCCAGAGTGATGGTGCCGACATTAGAGCGAGCTGGCACAGTTGCAGTCTTGTAACCGATGAAAGAAATGGTCAGGTTGCGCGTGCCGTCAGGAACATCAACCTTAAATTTGCCATCGATGTCAGTAACCCCCAGGGCTTTGCCACTCTGAGTTGAGACGGTGGCACCGGTGACGGGCTCTTTTGCCTCATCGACGACGATACCGACTGACGTAAAGCCGCCGGGTGCGGCCAAGGCCACGATATTGGCCAGCCACAGCGCGATCAATGCTGAAAGTAGTTTTCTCATTGCGTTGCGAAATAGATGATTAGATATGGTTAGTTAAAGTATATGGCGGTAGTCTCAGTCAGACCCGTCCTCAAACGGCAGTTCTGACATATCCTTGATAGCCTCGACTTCTTTCTTACGTTCGGCAGGAGGTTCTTTGTCGTTGCGCATTATTATGTATTGTTCATAATATGAGAGCAACAGTGTTGTCAGGGGCAGGGCAATTATCATGCCGATTATGCCGAACAGTGACCCCCATATCGAGAGGCTGAGCAGGATGATGGCCGGGTTAAGTCCCATCGCCTTACCCATGATACGCGGTGTGAGGATTAGGTCTGCGACAACCTGCACAACCATAAAGACGGCCATGCACTCCCACCACTGAGTCCAGAAATGTACGCCGCTGTCAACCGAGTCAACCAGGCAGAATATCGTGACGGGGATGATAGAGAGATACTGGCAATAAGGGATCATAAACAATACGGCAGTGCCGAGCCCGAGCACGATCGCAAGCGGCAGTCCGCAGATAGAGAATCCTACACAATATATCACTGCCACGACACAGGCTATAAGTGCCTGACCGCGGAAATAATGATTCATCGACTCCTTGATGTCATTGCCGACCTTGTACGCAATCGGTCGCAAGCGAGGTGGTACGAGGTATTTGAATCCTCGCATAAGGTTGTCATAATCAAGCATTATGAAGATGACGTACAGAAAGACTATAAGCCATGCGACCATTCCCAGGATGACATGGACTCCGCCGTGTATGACGGTCAGACCTTTATCCATTATGCTCTTGAAGTCTTGCTTCATCAAGGTCATGGCCAGATCTTCAAAGTCGATATTACTCTTGAGATACTCGTGCAGCTCGGGAGGCAGGTATTTGATCGACACCTCAGAGCTGGCGTAGGTGCGGAGCAGGTCGGCGAGCTGGTGCATCTCCTTGAGAATGGAGGGTACACAGAAGTAGGCGAGAATCCCGAAAAACAGTATAGCCTCAAAGAGTGTGACGAAAATTGCGCCTATGCGCCCCTTGAGATTGAGAAGCGATCGGTTAAACTGTACGAACGGCTCAAAAAGGTAAGCAATCAGGCAGGCGACACAAAACGGCAGAAGTACATCTTTGAGTATGTCGAGCAGCCAGATGACAAAGGCAAATATCGTACACCCGATGAGCAGTCTGACCACTCGGTCAAAGGTGTAAGGGCGGGAATGTGATGTCATTGCAGTGACAGCAGATTGGTTGGGAAATTTGATACGGCAAAGTTAATGAATTTTGACAAATTTAAGAGTAGTTTTGTATTTACCACAAAAAAAATTATTACTTTTGCCAATTGTAAAGAGGGTGTATCCCTCTATAATAATGACCAGTCATCAACCGCAAATCACAAATCCTTGAAAAATATGACGGCAAATATCAAGACACGTCTCTCGGTACTCAACTTTCTTGAGTTCGCCGTATGGGGCGCATACCTGACCTGTATGAGCAACTATCTCGGTCGGCAGGAGGTCGGGATGGGTGCTGAGATTCCCTGGTTTTATGCCATTCAGGGGATTGTCTCCATATTTATGCCCACACTGATGGGTATAGTCGCTGACAAGTATATCCAGCCTCAGCGTCTGTTGGGCTTGTGTCATCTGCTTGCCGGTCTGTCGATGATATACCTGTGTTGGCTCGGTTATACCTATCCGATGCCCGATAAGGCCCTGTTTATGACGGTTTATACGATAAGTGTGGCATTCTATATGCCCACGCTCGCGTTGTCAAACACAGCGGCCTTCACCATACTTAAAGATAATCGGCTCGACACTGTCAAGGATTTTCCGCCGATACGTGTACTCGGCACCGTGGGCTTTATCGCCACAATGTGGTTTGTCAACTGTGCGACCTGGCATGACGGCACGTTTGGTTTTACCTTAGGTCAGAACGATTATAAGTTTCAGTATACCTACATGCAGTTTCTTGTCTCGGGTGTCCTGAGCGTGTTGCTGTTTCTCTATTGTTTCACGCTTCCCCAGTGCAAACTTGTGGCCAAGCCCCGTCAGTCGCTCACCGAGCAGCTCGGCCTGTCGGCGTTCAAACTCTTCAAGCAGCGCAAGATGGCGATGTTCTTTATCTTCTCGATGTTGCTCGGTATGTCGCTGCAGGTCACTAACGGTTTTGCCGGTCCGTTCCTGACGAGTTTCAAGAGCAGTCAGGTAGCAGTGATCGCCAACAGTTTTGCGGCCAATAACGCCACGATGCTTGTGTCGCTGTCACAGGTGAGTGAGGCAGTGTGTATACTGCTGATTCCGTTCTTTATGCGCCGGTTCGGTATCAAGACTGTGATGCTGATGGCTATGACGGCGTGGGTGTTGCGTTTCGGCCTGTTTGGTCTCGGGACACCTACTTTCCCCGGCGTAATACTATTCTTCCTGTCATGTATCGTATACGGTGTGGCCTTTGACTTCTTCAACGTGTCGGGCGGTCTGTATGTCGACAGTGAGTGTGACCCGTCAAGCAAGGCCTCGGCCCAAGGTCTCTTTATGTTGATGACCAACGGATTGGGTGCTACGATCGGTACGTTGCTGGCCGGTCGTGTGGTAGACCATTTCTGCAAATGGGAGAACAATGTCCTGGTGGGTGACTGGCAGTCGACATGGTTTATCTTCGCCGGATACGCTCTTGTGGTTGCCGTGCTCTTCTGGTTTGCGTTCCGTGATCCCTCTAAGAATAATAAAGAGGAGGTATCGCTGGCTGAGGCTGCCAATCGCGATTCACTCCCTGCCGGATTTGTCAATGACAAGGAGTAATGATAAGATTCTATTGTCCTGACATAGAGCAGACCCCTGTTATGCCCGAGGCTGAGTCGGGGCATTGCGTCAGAGTCCTCAGACATGCCGCCGGCGATATGTTTGAGGTAATTGACGGCAAGGGTGGTCTCTATACGGTCCGCCTCATTGATCCACACCCCAAGCGGGCTATGGTAGAGATAGTCAGCCGCACCGAGTTAGAGCCATACTGGACCGGCAAACTTATCCTTGCCGTTGCCCCCACCAAGAATATGGATCGTATGGAGTGGTTGGTCGAGAAAGGGACTGAGATCGGGATGGATGGTTTCGTACCACTGCTGTGCCGGTTCTCAGAACGTAAGGAGATCAAGCGCGAGCGCCTCGAAAAGACGGCTGTGTCGGCGATGAAACAGAGTCTTAAATCCGCTCTGCCGGAGATTGAGGAGATAACCCCGTTTGCGCGTTTTATCGACAAGTATAAGGGATTTCCCAATAAATATATTGCCCACTGCGTTGATGACGGTGAGCGTCGGTTGCTCTCACGTGAGTATAAGCCGGGTTATGACACGGTGATACTGATCGGGCCTGAGGGAGACTTTTCGGCCGAAGAGATAAAGATGGCACTCGATGCAGGGTTCACACCTGTCTCTCTCGGAGATGCGCGGCTGCGCACCGAGACGGCTGCCCTTGTAGCCTTGCAAACCTGTCATGTCATCGGGCTATTATAATAAATTTGATTATGACATACGATAAAAATAAACCGTTAACCCAATACCTCGAATCCTCAGCTACCGGCAACTTCTTCCTATTGGCCGGGCCATGTGTGATCGAGGGTGAGAAGATGGCTCTCGAAATAGCCGAAAAGGTTGTAGAGGTCACCTCGCGTCTCAATATCCCTTATGTTTTCAAGGGGAGTTACCGCAAGGCCAACCGGTCGCGCATCGACTCCTTTACGGGTATCGGTGACTTCGAGGCTTTGAAAATCTTGCGTAAGGTAGGGGAGACCTTCGGTATACCCACCGTGACTGATATTCATACCGAACCTGAGGCTGACCTGGCTGCCGAGTATGTCGATATGTTGCAGATCCCGGCTTTTCTCTGCCGTCAGACCACGTTGCTGGTCGCTGCGGCCAAGACCGGTAAGATGGTCAATATCAAGAAAGGGCAGTTCCTTTCACCGGGGGCAATGCAGCATGCTGTCACTAAGGTAAGGGATGCAGGTAACCCCTCGGTGGCTGTCACCGAGCGCGGGACGACATTCGGCTATCAGGATCTGATTGTCGATTACAGAGGCATCCCCGAGATGCAGCAAAACAATTGTCCGGTAATTCTTGATGTCACCCATTCACTGCAACAGCCTAATCAGACAGCCGGTGTCACAGGCGGACGCCCCGATATGATCGAGACTGTCGCCCGTGCAGGTATCGCCGTGGGCTGTGACGGTATCTTTATCGAGACACATCAGAATCCTGCCGTGGCAAAGAGCGACGGGGCTAATATGCTCAGACTCGACCTGCTGCCGCAGTTACTCGAAAACCTGACCGTACTGAGGATGGCGGTCAATGCCATTAACAGCAAATAACAGATTGATGATGAAGAAACTATTAACGGCCTCTTTACTGGCCGCAGCTATATCAGGGATGTCGGTACAGGCTCAGCAGACTATCGATAACCCCATGACTCAGGCAATGCTCGAGGTCTATGCGTCAGAACTTGCCGCCAATCCCCGCAATGCCGAGATATATCTGCGTCGCGCAAACGAATATTATAAGTTCAACCAATATCTGAGGGCGCTTGCCGATGTCGACAAGACCCTCGAATATGCCCCTGAGTCTAACCGAGACCTGCGGTTTCAGGCCTATATGCTCAGGGCCGATATCTATCAGATGCTCGGCAAGCATCAGCAGGCTCTCGATGATTTCTCTGCGGCTCTCAAACTCGATTCTACCTCATTTATGGCCCTTTATCAAAAGGCTAACGAGGAATATGAGTTAGGCGATTATCAGGCTGCCAAGTATGACTATACCCGCCTGCGCTCGCTGCACCCGCGCAGTGTCGAGGCACTCACCGGCCTTGCCCGCGTGGCCGTTAAAGAGAATAATCTCGGGCTCGCCTCTGAATATATGGATGGTGCCGTAGAGATGATGTCGGCCGACAGTGACATCTATATCCGCCGTGCTTCGGTCAGAAAAATGCAGGGTAACAATACCGGTGCTGTCGAGGATCTGCTCATGGCGATCTCAATTGACAACAACAGCCGCGCGTTTCAGGAACTCATCGATATGGCGAATGACGATTACCCCGCGGTTATCACAGGTCTGAGCACATCTATCTCATACGCGCCCCAACAGGGGATGCTCTATTACATCCGTGCGTTCATCGCCCAGGCCCATGAGCATTATGTCACTGCCCTGGCAGACTATCGCAAGCTGATAGACCAGAATATGTATGATTATGCCGGCCTGTATAACTCGATGGCCCAGTGTCAGCTGGCTCTGTGCCGTTATCCGCAGGCGTTGGATAATGTAAGTCATGCTGTAATGATGGATCCGGCCAATGGCGAGTTCTACATCACCCGTGCGCGCATATTATATGCTCAGGGTAAAAACACCGAGGCGCTGGCGGCCCTCAAGGATGCCGAGATACGAGGCATTAGCTCTGATCGTCTTCAGGTTGTGAAAGCCCTTGTCAAATATTCCGAGGGAGATTACAACGCGGCTAACGATATCTATGCTGCCATGACAATTGACAATCCTGATGTGATGCAGAATTACATCTACCGCGCATGGGTTTTGGTTGACGGGATGAAAGACGCCACAAGTGCCCGCCCGCTGTATAACCGCGTGGTGTCGATGACGGCCCCGACTGATGACGAAGACAGTAAAGTGCTTTTCCCCGGGCTGGCCGCGATCCGCAGTTATCGCGGATTTGCGCTGCTCTTTTCAGGAGATAAGACAGCAGCAGTGAAATGGGCCGACGACCTTTGCCGCAACTTTAAGGATACCGACGGGTCGCTTAACTTCACCGCCGCCTGTCTGTATGCTCAGGCATCGGCCTTGCCCGCACTCTCAAAAGAGGAGAAAGCAGAGTTAACCGACAAAGGATTCAAAGCACTTGAGAAAGCGCTGCAACTGGGTTACGGCAATCTCTATGAACTGACCACCGTTGACACGGGCCGCGTATCTCTCGCACCCTTACGCAGCGATACCCGATTCAACGACATGATCGCGCGCTACTCACATCTATTTGAGTAACATCGCACATTACCCGATCTCATTAAGATAGGATAAAGAAACGCCCGTAACTTCCTGATTTCTCAGAGAGTTATGGGCGTTTTTTACCTTTTGTCTATTGTGCCGATAGTCGCTTATTTTGCATTGCAGTCACTTATTTGACACGTGACTGATCATTTCCTTATTGCATGATAATAGCTGAGCCGGGACCGCGACGCAATCGCATGGCGTGTCCCGGCTCGGGTATTTGATGGAGGGTGTTATCTGATGTGGATCGTCAGATTGTAGGGGCGTTATTTATATTCGTCCCATGACTTGATCTGGATGTCGGCGGGAGAGAGGGTGGTGAATGCGTCGATAAAGGCCGAGGCAAGTCGGGCATTGGTCAGCAACGGGATGTTGAGGTCGATGGCTGCACGACGTACTTTGTAGCCATTTGACAGTTCGGCCGATGACAGATTTTTGGGGAGGTTGACAACGAGG
The DNA here is from genome assembly GCA_947175215.1 of uncultured Porphyromonadaceae bacterium. Taxonomy (GTDB): domain Bacteria; phylum Bacteroidota; class Bacteroidia; order Bacteroidales; family Muribaculaceae; genus UBA7173. The sequence goes on along the minus strand of CAMWLR010000021.1, from coordinate 19,208 downwards.
TCGACCTTCTTGTCATGAAGCAACTGCAATACCTGCGGTTTGCTCTCGGGCTGTGTGGGCCAGTATGCGCGGATTGCGGGGATTCCGTTCTCGTTGAGGAACCGGCATGTACCCTCGGTGGCGTAGATGGTGAATCCGTGGTTGTGTAGACGGTGTGCCGCATCGAGCATATCGGCTTTCTGACGGGGAGTACCGGTCGAGAGCAGCACGGTCTTGCGGGGTATTTTGTAACCGACAGAGAGCATCGCCTTGAGGATTGCCTCAGAGGTGTCATCGCCGATACAGCCGACCTCACCGGTCGAAGCCATGTCAACACCCAGCACAGGGTCAGCGCCCTGCAGTCGTGAGAAACTAAACTGTGAGGCTTTGATACCGACATAGTCGAGATCAAAGAGGCTCTTGCTGGGTTTCTCGACATTGAGGCCGAGCATCACCTTTGTGGCCAGGTCGATAAAGTTGAGCTTGATGACCTTAGACACGAAGGGGAAACTGCGTGATGCACGCAGGTTACACTCGATTACCTTTATATCATTGTTCTTGGCAAGGAACTGGATGTTGAACGGGCCTGAGATGTCGAGGGCTTTTGCGATTTTGGCCGAAATCTTCTTGATGCGGCGCATTGTCTCGACATAGAGTTTCTGCGGGGGGAACTGGATGGTGGCGTCACCCGAGTGTACGCCGGCATACTCGATATGTTCGGATATCGCATAGACCTTAATCTCGCCGTTCTGGGCCACGGCATCCATCTCTATCTCCTTGGCGTTCTGAATAAACTCAGACACCACCACAGGATGTTGCTTAGAGACGTTGGCCGCCAGCTTGAGGAAGCGGTGGAGCTCCTCTTCGTTTGAGCAGACATTCATCGCCGCGCCCGACAGCACATAGCTGGGGCGGACAAGGACGGGGAAACCTACCTCCTTGATGAAATCATCGATGTCGGCAAAACTGGTTAGCTCGCGCCAGCGAGGCTGATCGACGCCGATGCGGTCGAGCATGGCCGAGAATTTGTGGCGATCCTCGGCATTGTCAATAGATGACGCACGTGTGCCGAGGATATTGACACCCTCGTCATCGAGACGCGTAGCGAGGTTGTTGGGTATCTGACCGCCCACTGAGAGGATTACGCCGTGAGGCATCTCGAGGTCGAGAATATCCATCACGCGCTCAAATGTCAGTTCGTCAAAGTAGAGGCGGTCACACATATCATAGTCTGTAGAGACGGTCTCGGGGTTGTAGTTGATCATCACCGAGCGCCATCCCTGTTTCTTGACGGTCATAAGGGCGTTGACCGAACACCAGTCAAACTCGACCGAGCTGCCGATGCGGTATGCGCCCGATCCGAGCACGACCACCGACTTCTTGTCGCCGAGATACTTGACATCGTTTTCGGTGCCGTTGTATGTCAGATAGAGATAGTTGGTCTGGGCCGGATACTCAGCAGCCAGCGTGTCTATCTGCTTGACCACGGGTAGAATACCTTTTGCCTTGCGGAGCTTTCTGACCTCCTGGTTGTCTGCGCCGGTAACATCGAGGTTCTCTTTCTTGACGGCGCGGGCGATCTGGAAGTCGCTGAAGCCCTGCTCTTTTGCCGTGCGTAACAGTTCGTCGGGGAGTTTGGTCAGTTCGTCATAACCGCGCAGCTCAGAGTCGGTGACGATGATGTTGTGGAGCTTCTCAAGAAACCAGCGGTCGATTTTGGTGAGTTGATGTATGCGGTCGACGTTATACCCCTCCATCATCGCTTTGGCGACAACGAATATACGTTTATCTGTCGGCTCTGACAGGGCCTGATCTATGTCTTCTATCTTAAGTTCGCGGTTCTCTACGAACCCGTGCATACCTTGACCGATCATGCGCAGACCCTTCTGGATAACCTCCTCAAAGGTGCGCCCGATGGCCATGACCTCACCGACAGACTTCATAGATGAGCCGATTTCGCGGCGGACACCGTGGAACTTACCGAGATCCCAGCGCGGAATCTTGCAGACGATATAGTCGAGGGCCGGCTCAAAGAATGCCGATGTCTCGCGTGTCACAGAGTTCTTGAGATCAAAGAGGCCGTAACCGAGACCTAATTTGGCGGCGACAAACGCCAGGGGATAGCCGGTGGCCTTTGAGGCCAATGCTGACGAACGGCTAAGTCGGGCATTTACCTCGATGACGCGATAGTCCATCGAGTCAGGGTCATAGGCGTATTGTACATTACACTCACCCACGATGCCGACATGACGGATGATCTTGATGGCGAGCTGACGCAGGTAGTGGTAATCGTCATTCGATAGGGTCTGCGAGGGAGCGACCACGATCGACTCGCCGGTGTGGATTCCCAGCGGATCAAAGTTCTCCATGTTGCAGACCGTGATGCAGTTGTCATAGCGGTCACGGACGACCTCATACTCCACCTCTTTCCAACCTTTAAGAGACTTCTCGACCAGCACCTGCGGTGAAAATGAGAATGCTTTCTCGGTCAGGGCCACCAGTTGCTCGGGGGTGTCGCAGAAACCGCTGCCGAGACCACCCAGGGCGTAGGCTGCGCGGACGATCACCGGATAACCGAGTTTCTCGGCCGCCGCGAGGGCTGCCGCCGTGGTCTCGACCGCCTGGCTCTTGATGGTCTTGACGTCTATTTCGTCGAGTTTCTTTACAAAGAGTTCGCGATCCTCGGTGTCTTTGATCGCCTGCACGGGTGTACCGAGCACCTCGACACCATATTTCTCCAACACTCCACTGTCATACAGTTCGACGCCGCAGTTGAGGGCGGTCTGGCCGCCGAAACTCAGCAGGATGCCGTCGGGGCGTTCCTTCTCGATGACGCGCTCGACAAAGTATGGGGTGACGGGGAGGAAGTAGATCTTGTCGGCAAACCCGTCAGAGGTCTGCACCGTCGCGATGTTAGGATTGATCAGCACCGTGGTGATGCCCTCCTCTTTCATGGCCTTGAGGGCCTGTGAACCTGAATAGTCGAACTCGCCGGCCTCGCCGATTTTAAGGGCGCCCGAGCCGAGCAGCAGAACTTTCTTTATTTTGGACTGTTGGGGATTCATCTTTGATGATGTTGGGGGATAGGTGGATGAAAAATCTGTGGTCAAAGCATTTCGATAAACTTATCGAAAATAAACTCTGTATCGCGCGGGCCTGATGAGGCCTCGGGGTGAAACTGTGCCGAGAAGTAGGGCTTGGTCTTGTGGCGGATACCCTCGTTGGTGCCGTCGTTCATGTTTGTAAACATCGGTTCCCAATCGGTGGGGAGGGTCGACTGATCTACGGCATACCCGTGATTCTGCGATGTCACGTAGCAGGTGTTTGTCCCCTCGAGACGCACCGGCTGATTGTGGCTGCGGTGACCGTATTTGAGCTTGTAAGTCTTTGCGCCGGCGGCTTTGGCGAGCAGTTGGTTACCCATGCAGATGCCGCAGATGGGGCGTCCGTTCTCCATCGCCTTGCGGATGTTGGCGACCGTAGCTTCGGCAAAATCAGGGTTACCGGGGCCGTTAGAGATAAAGAGGCCGTCGTATGGGATGGTGTTGAAATCATAATCCCAAGGTACTCTGATCACCTTGACGCCGCGACGGGTGAGACAGCGGATGATGTTGTATTTGGTGCCGCAGTCGACCAGCACGACAGTCTTGTCGCCTTGACCGTGGACCTCGACGTCGTCGCAACTTACCTTTGCGATTAGATTCTCGATATTGGGGTCTGAGAACTCGATCTCATCGGGCGAGTCAAAATAGATCTTGCCGAGCATCGAACCTTTTTCGCGCAGGTGTTTGGTCAGCGCGCGGGTGTCGATGCCATAGATACCGGGGATCTTCTCGTCACGAAGCCATTGATCGAGCGAGCGCGTCGACAGCCAGTGGCTCGGTTCCCAGCTGTAATCCTGGGCGATGATGCCGCAGCAATGGATCTTTGAGCTCTCGAGAAATTCACTAACGGCGTCCTTTTCCCTTTCGGGGGGGACGCCGTAATTTCCTAAAATGGGATATGTGGTGACCAGAATCTGGCCCTCATATGAGGGGTCGGTCAAACTCTCGGGATAACCCGTCATTGCGGTGTTAAACACCACTTCCCCGGCAGCGGGGGCTTCATAACCAAAAGATTTGCCCTCGAAAAGAGTGCCGTCTTCAAGAAGCAGATATGCTTTGCGTGGACTGCGCATAAGTCGATGAGTCGATAATGTGTTGAAAACCGATGCAAAGTTACGAAATTTTTCCGTACTTCCTCTCCGTGACAGAGAAAAAACTTTTAGTAACTTTGCATCATCGCGATCTCTATGTGTCATCTTAAAATACTTCACTGCGCATAACATTCATCTATATGGATAATTCTCCCTCAAATATAATCTTTAACCGCACCGAGCGTCTGCTCGGTGCTGAGGTCATGTCACGGCTCGCCGATACGAGAGTGATAATATTGGGTATCGGCGGGGTCGGGAGCTGGACAGCCGAGGCCCTCGCCCGCACCGGTGTGGGGCACCTCACCATTGTCGATGCCGACAGTGTGTCCCCGACCAATATCAATCGTCAGGCCGAGGCCAACTTGCAGACCGTTGGCGAGATAAAGGTCGATGCCATGAGGCGCATGCTGCTGTCATATTCCGATGATATTGATGTGGTGGCTGTCGCTAAGGAGTATAATGAGGATACGGCCGATGAGTTTGACCTTGAGAGTTTTGATTATGTCGTTGATGCGATAGACTCGTTAGCAGCCAAGGCATTGCTGATACGCAGGGCCACTACCGCCCGTCATCCCCGGTTAGTGTCATCGATGGGGGCGGCCCTTAAACTCGACCCCACGCGCATCGCGGTCGCCGAGTTCTGGAAAGTCGAGGGTTGCCCGTTAGCAGCCGCATTACGGAGGCGGTTCAAGAAGTCCGGGGATATGCCGCGCCGTAAATTCAAATGTGTCTATTCTCCGGAGTTACTATCTAACAAAGGCGTCGCCTCTGACGATGACCCTGCGATGAGTTATAATAAGGTAGCCGTAAACGGGTCATTGTGTCATATCACCGCCATCTTTGGCATGACCTTGGCCGGACTTGTCATCAACGATATTGTCTCACAGACGCCCAAATAGTGGCAATGATATGTTAAAAAATTTAATATTAAAGAAATTTGTGAATTTTTTACTTTGAAATTTTGGCAAATAGAAAATAGTTATTAACTTTGCATCCGAAAAGCATTCGTGGCTATCGGAGAGATTAACCATTTCTCCGGATTTCTGAATTATAAACCGGGAGGCTGACGAGACCGGGAGGGCCATGGATGAGATGAATGTAAGTAAGATATAATCTCTACACAAAAGTTGCTTAGACAACTCTTTTAGAATCACAAATCTCGCCTTTTGGCTTTAATCCTGAAGTTCCTGTGAAGGTACCTCAGGTTTTTCTTTTTTATATTGTTTCTCCAATTTATGTCAGAGCGGTCAACCATATATATATATGAGGAGTTGAAAAATGGGGGATTCCGGATCTGTCTTTAGCCGTAATCAACGGCAATAATACCCCATTTACGGCAATAATACAAGACCTATCAGGAATAGTTAGATATACTTGATTTTGTAGTGGGTGGAAAAGAAAAGGTTAAGGCGTAGGGAGGGTTAGTCCTCTGAGTAGTGGCGGAGGACGCGGCGGTAGGAGTTGAAGATTTTGGATTTTGAGACGAAGCCGACATAGTGGTTCTCCTCGTCGACAACGGGGAGATTCCATGCGCCGGTGTCGTCAAAGGTCTTCATCACTTTCTCCATCGAGTCTGTTGTGCGCAGTTTTGTCGATACTGAGGTCATGAAACGGCTGACGTATAGTCGCTTATAGAGGTCTGGACGGAACATGATGTTGCGGATGTCGTCAAGCAGCACTATCCCCATCAGGTGGTTTTCGCTGTCGAGTACGGGAAAGAGGTTGCGGCACGACTTTGAGATGGTGTCGACCATCTGGCGGAGGTTCATGTCGGGGGTGACCGAGAGGAAGTCGGTCTCGATGACCGAGTTCATCTTCATCAGCGTCAGTACGGCTTTGTCTTTGTGGTGGGTGAGCAGTTCGCCGCGTCGTGCCAAACGCATGGTGTAGATCGAATACGGCTCGAATATCTTGATCGTGCCGTAAGAGAGTGTCGACACCACAAGCAGGGGGAGGAACAGCTCGTATCCTCCGGTCATTTCGGCCGTGAGGAAGATACCCATAAGCGGGGCATGCATGACGCCTGACATCACTCCGGCCATCCCCATAAGGGCAAAGTTCTTGACAGACAGCTCCATGCCGAATCCGAGATGATTGAGCAGAAAGGCAAAGAAGAAGCCCGTCATACAGCCGACATAGAGCGAGGGGGCGAATGTACCGCCGACACCGCCACCGCCGTTGGTGGCAGAGGTTGCGAATCCTTTGAGCGCGATAATCAGGCCGATATATACGATGATAAACCACACGTTGCCGCGGTCGGCGTAGAATATCGAGCCGTCGACGATCGAACCGGGGTCGCCGTTGAGCAGCGAATTGATTGAGCTGTACCCCTCGCCGTAGAGAGGCGGGAAGAGGAAAATGAGTGATGCGAGTATCACACCGCCGACGGCGGTTTTCTGCCATTGTTTATGGAGATATTTCTTGAAGAAATTCTCCATCATGTTCATCACGCGCGTAAAGTACAGCGAGACGAGTCCGCAGAAGATACCGAGGGCTATGAAGAACGGCAGACGCTCGACCACAAACGGTTCGCTCTGGATAAACAGAAACTCCACATCATAGCCGGTGAAGATATATGCCACGGATGCAGCCGTGATAGATGATATGAGCAACGGCATGACCGTTACCGTGGTCAGGTCGAGCATCAGCACCTCAAGGGTGAAAAGCATCCCCGCGATGGGGGCCTTGAAGATGCCGGCGATACCGGCGGCTGCACCGCATCCGACCAGGATCATCAGCACTCGCGGCGAGAGTCTGAACGCCTGCCCGAGATTTGAGCCTATGGCTGCGCCGGTGTAAACGATAGGACCCTCTGCTCCGACCGATCCGCCGAATCCGATAGTGATGGATGAGGCCACCAGCGAGGTGTACATATTGTGGGGTTTGAGGCGGCTCTTGTTTTGAGATATAGAGTATAGCACGCGCGTGACACCATGCGAGATATTATCTTTGACAACATATCGCACATACCAGCACGCAAGCAGGATACCGATGCAGGGATAGATGATATACAGATAGTTACCCTCGTCAACGTTGACAAAGACAGTCAGCGAGCCCGAGATGAAATGTATAAGCCATTTAAGCAGCATGGCTGCAAGCCCCGCCACGATACCCACGATCAGCGACAGGATGATGACCAGGGTCTTCTCCTTGAGATGGCGCTCGCGCATGATCATGATTTTGAGCCACAGATCATGCACGGGCTTACGGAATCGGTTAGGCAGGTAGGGATCTCGCATAATTATAATGGATTATTCACACACCGCGACCTTTGATGACGGTATTGACTGTATGGAGGAGTATCTTGAGGTCGACAATCAGTGAAATATTCTCGAGGTATATCAAGTCGAATTTAGATCGGTCGATCATCTCGTCGACGGTCGAGGCGTAACCGTGTCGCACCATCCCCCAGGATGTCAAGCCCGGTCTGACCTGATGCAAGAGTGAATAGTAGGGTGCTTTCTTGAGGATGCGTTTGATAAAAAATTCACGTTCGGGGCGCGGACCGACCAGCGACATCTCTCCCTTGAGGACGTTCCAAAACTGTGGCAGTTCGTCCAGCCGGTATTTGCGCATAAACCTGCCCAGGCGTGTTACCCGCTCGTCGTTGGCTGATGACAGGCGCGGGCCTGACGGTTCGGCCTCGGCGATCATCGTGCGGAACTTGATGATCCTGAAAGGCTTTTTATGATAACCGATACGCTCCTGACGGTAAAAGACCGGGCCGCGCGAGTCACGTTTGATCAATATGGCGAAAATCAGCAACAGGGGAGAGAGCAGCGTCAGCGCGATAGATGAGACCAGAATATCACCGGCACGTTTAAGATTACGCGTGGAGTCTGCCACATTGGCCGAACAGATGTCGATTAGCGGTTCGCCGGCGATGTCGCCGAGTTTGGGCAGTTTGCCGATCAGTTGCAGCGACGATGGCGAGACGAGGATAGGTATATCGAGCGGAAATAGTCGGTTGAGTACCTCTGAGAAATCGGCGTTTTTACCTGAGGATGTCCCCTCGGGAATCAGCAGTGCGGTAGCTGCGAGAGACTCTTTTGCCTCGGCGAGTCCGGCGATAGGGATGACGGGAAGACCGTCAAAACGGCTTATCGGGTCGTCTGCGCCATCCTCCTCAGAGGGGTTGACGTATGCGACTATCCGGTTACCACGGCCATGGATGCGTTCCATACGGCGACGCAATTGACGTGCGTCATCGTTGATGCCGACAATCACCATCGGCCGTGTGAGTTTGCCGTGGTTAATGGTCTTGAGACCTATGCGTGTGATAGTTAACCTGACGGCATAGACCACTGAGAAGAGCAGACCGAAGAGTATCAAGACAAGCTCGATATTGCTTGCCCGGTCGGGTATAGGGTCATTTACCAGCGCCAAAAAGAAGATTATGACCGATCCGATAACGGCTGTTGACACCGTTGTCAGCATCTCGTCGAGACGCGACCTGAATAGCGGACGGTTGTAATATCCCGACAGATAATAGAGCCCCATCATCATTATCGGGAAGAAGAGCTGCCCGAGTATTACAGGCTCAAACAGAAAGTAGCTTTTGAATGATGGGAACGGTATACCTTGCGGTACAACTATCTGATTATAACGGCATACATTAAAGAGAAACCATGAAAGACTGGTCGCCAGGTAGTCGCCGGCGATATATCTCAGACGTTGGGATTTCTCGGTAATTTTCATAATGCAATCCGTAAGAGACCGGTCAGGGACGCAGGATTTTGAATTGTCCGTCAGAAGACAGACGCATAACCGTCGATGGTTGGGCGCGACGGACATCATCGCGACGGTAATCGACCACATAGTCAACCGCCTCTAAAATTTCGGGAGAAATTTCGACAAAGATCGCCGGGGCAGGTGTGCCTGATATATTGGCTGAGGTAGAGACCAGCGGACGACGCAGTCGCCGGCATAACGCAGCCGAGAACTCCTCGCGTGTAACCCGTATCCCTACCGAACCGTCTTGGCCGGTGAGTGCGGGTGCAAGTCTTACCCCCTTGTCATATACGATAGTCAGGGGTTTGTCGGAATACTCGATGAGATCGCGTGCTACGTCAGGCATTGACTCGACATAACATTCTACATCATCGGCCGAAGCCGTCAATATAATCATGGCCTTGTTGTCGGCACGGCGTTTGATTTTGAAAACTTTGGCGACAGCCTCGGGGTTTGAGCCGTCACATCCGATACCCCATACGGTATCGGTGGGATAGAGTATGACTCCGCCCCGCTTGACAATCTCAGCAGCCCGTGCCACCTCGCTTGTCAAGGCGGATGATTGCCCGGCAGATGATACACCGCCGTGTGATGCGCTTACTTTTTCCATAATCAAAGACAAAGTTAGCAAAAGGTTATGAACTATCAAAATCGTATCAACTCAGGGAAGTGTTAAAACCATTGGGTCGGGAGAGGCGTTTTTCTGATAAATAATCTGTTAAACACAATTTGCTGACAATGCCAAGGATTATATCAAGAAAGCAGCTGCCCGGATTCAAGGCTAAAGAGCCACGTGGCGGCAGCGCATGGCGCTGTGAGATAGACAGCGACATATTAAAGACGCGCAAGAGTTTCAGTATCTATCTGCCCGAAGACTATGATGAGTCGGATGATAAACGCTACCCGGTGATGTATCTCTTTCACCCTGCGGGCGGTACTGATGAAACCTGGTTTCGCAACGGTCTGCTTGAGCAGATAGCCGATGATGCTTTCCGCTCGGGGATGGCTCTGCCGATGCTGATTGTCGTGCCTGACGCATCGGGTGAGGATGAGCACCATATTGGGCGACATCTTGGTTACTTCTCGGTCGATGGCTGGGATTACGAGAAATATTTTATAGACGAACTGCTGCCCACTATTGATCAATCATTCAAGACTATCCCCGATAAAGCACATCGTGCTATTGCTGGCGTGTCGATGGGTGGAGAGGCTGCCGTGGCGTATGCTCAGCAGAATCCGTCATTATTCAGCGCGGTTTGCAGTATCAGCGGCATTGTCGGTCGTCCCGAGCAGAGCCGAATGGCTGAGACAGACCGGGCATACGCCGATTCGCTGATAAGAAACAACCCCACAAATTTTGTCAACAACGCTACACCGGATCAGATTGAGGCACTGAAGACTCTCAGATGGTATGCCGATTGTGGCGACAGCGATTATTTTTATCAAGGAAATATTGATTTCTTTATGAGCATGAAGTCAAAAGGTATCGCTATGGATTTCAGAATGCGCAGCGGGGTTCACGGATTCTATTACTGGATCACCGGTATGCCTCAGGTGTTGAGTTTCGTCTCACTCAACTTTGCCAATCCTCAGTCAGTTTGAGGGAAGTATCTCCCCGCTAATCTACCCCGGGACACCCACACAAAAAATCCTGATAAATCTGATCTGCGATATATCAGGATTTTTTGTGTGCCTTAATGATATTAAAAAAAGAGAGGGGCCTTCACAGGTGCCTCTCTCTCCATTCATCACATTATGCTTACAATTAAGTGCTATGTCTTTTTATACTACCAAAACTCATTTAGAGTGATGGTTATAAAAGTCTCAAATGTTCGCTGTTTCTATGTTGTCTATTGTTTACTCGTTGTTGTTTGATATTATAACGTCTGACACCACGAATGGGTTGAGATTTCAGACGTTAATAACATTTAATTAACGATTGTGTAATTAACAATTGGGGTTAATATCTACCCTCGACAATAGGCCAGTCGATAATGTCCCACAATTTTTCGAGGGCATCCTTACGACGGTTTTGATAGTCAAGGTAGTATGCGTGTTCCCAGACGTCGAAAGTCAGGATCGGGGTAAGACCCTGAGTCAGGGGGTTGTCGGCGTTAGACCCTTGTGTGATAAAGAGTTTGCCGTCATTGTCTCTTGAGAGCCATACCCAGCCCGATCCGAACAGTTTGACACCTGCATCGACAAATTCCTTCTTGAAGTTGTCAAACGAGCCAAACTGCTTGTCGATGGCTTCGCGGAGTTCACCTTCGGGTTCGCCGCCACCATCGGGAGAGAAGGAGAAGAAGTAGAAGATGTGATTCCACGCCTGGGAAGCGTTATTGAATAATGCGCCTTTAGAGTCACGTATTATATCTTCGAGGGGAAGTTCCTCAAACTCCGTGCCCTCGATAAGGGCATTGAGATTGTCTATATATGTCTTCTCATGCTTGCCGTAGTGAAATTCTACGGTGCGACGCGAGATTGCGGGTTCGAGGGCGTCGTTAGCATAGGGGAGTTGGGGCTGGGTGTATTTCATTTCTTTTTTGTTGTTTAGGTTAGTACTTGAATCGTTATGAATCTTATACTAATCAAACAACATAGGCTCGAAAAGGTTCACCTTAGCGACGTCTACGCAATCGGCGTGCGATGGCTCTGTGACGGTCGGCCTCATCATTGTCGCCCATATCATCGTTGAGGGCTGCCAGGCGGTCATGTAACGGTGCAGATTCGGGATTAATCTGCTCGGCAGTCAGCAAGCTGTTCATCGCCTTATACCGTTCTTCGTCAGGCTGACTTGAACTTTGGGCGAGAAGACAGTGTAATCTCCCCTTTGCAAAAAGAGTGTCGAAATCATCGGGCGTGGTGACAAGTATTTCGTCAAAGCACTCTGTGGCGGTGGCGAAATCTCCGCCGTCCATTGCAGCCTCACCTTTGAGACGCCGGGCGCGCGTAAAACCGGGGGAAATTCTGATTGCCTTGTCAAAGTTGGCGATCGCTGCGCCGTAATTCTCGTCAGAAAGACAGTCGAGTCCCATAGCGACATACTCCTCGGCGAGTTCAAGAAATTTTCTGTCGGCCTCGCGGAGTTTCTCCTCAAGCTGTGAGATATGTTGTTGTGACTTCCCGAGCCGATAGAGTTTCTGCTTGATGAGACGGTTGGCGGCTTTGTTGCGCAGTTCGTCACGCAGATATAGCCCGTCGATAAATTTATTGACAGCCTCGGCATAGTTTCCTTTGTCAAACGCCCGGGCCGCTTTGTTGAAGTTATCGTCTGCCTTGGCCATATTCATGGCCGAGAGATATAGCTGCTGATTGTTAAACATACCGCTGAATGCGCGTATGGCCGGATTGACAAAGAAGTCATAGGCATTGACCTTTGATCTCAATGTCAATCCCTCTAACGACTGACAGCGCGACAGGGCCACGTATGCCTGTCCTGAGGCAAATGCGCCCCCCTCCATAGATATAATTACGCGCGGGAATGTCAGTCCCTGGCTCTTGTGGATGGTCAACGCCCATGCCAGGCGCAGCGGGAATTGAGTGTAAGTTCCGATAACCTCCTCCTCAATTTTGTGAGTATTGCGGTCGTATGTATAAGTGACATTCTCCCATATCTCACGTGTCACGGTGTGGGTCTGTCCGTTCTCGAGTTTTACTGTCAGCGTATCATCAGCGATAGAGTGTATCTGACCGACAGTGCCGTTGACCCACCGTTTCTCGGGATCGTTGCGCACAAACACCACCTGCGCACCAACTTTAAGTTCGAGCTTGACCGGTACGGGGAGTGCGTTCTCGGGGAACTTGTCTCTTATCGTTCCCTCAAAGCAATAAAGTTTGCGCCGTAGCTTATCAAGGCGCGAGTTGTTGATGGCATCAACGGTGTCTCGCTTGGTGGCCAGAGTCATAGTGAACTCTTTTTTGCTCGATGGCTCTGACGCCTCAGGGTCTACATGGCTGTTAAGCAGTGCTATGTCAGAGGGGAGGGGTGAGCCGGTACGCAACCGGTCGAGCATACCGATAAACTCTGCGTCGGTCTGGCGGTAGATCTTGCGGAGCTCGACAGGCACCAACGTAAACTCTCTGAACACACGGGCAGAGAAGAAATACATGTTGGGATATAGATCCCTGAATATATCCCTGACATCAGATGTCACTACCGGCTCGAGCTGGAATATGTCGCCTACAAGCAGCAGTTGTTTGCCGCCGAACGGTTCACGCAACTTCCCTGAGTAAACCCTCAGAACTTTGTCGATAAAGTCGATGATATCGGCCCTGACCATAGACACCTCATCGATGACGATAAGCTCGAGCTCGCGTATAAGTTTCTGCTGGTCGGCCGAATGTTTGAGCCGTTGACGCAGATTGCGTATCTGCAACTCGGGATCATCGGGCAGCAGAGGTTTGAACGGCAGGTGGAAGAAAGAGTGTAACGTCACACCGCCGGCGTTGACGGCCGCGATACCTGTCGGAGCGAGCACTACGGTCTTTTTGCGGGTGTTCCCGACAATATAACGCAGAAAAGTTGATTTCCCGGTGCCGGCTTTTCCGGTCATGAAGACCGACTGACGGGTGTAGGAAATCAACTTCCAGATATCCTGAAATTCAGGATTGTCAAGATCTATGTTCTGAGGCAAGACTCTAAATGCGTGTTAAGTGTTTTGGGGAATCAGAACCTGTAACCGATCGTGGCCACAATCTGCGAACTGTTATCAGTCAGTTTTGCCGAGGGTGCCATTGTCCACACGCCGTCATAATCTACAAACGGGGTGAAAGCATTGAATGTCGAGGTGCGGTGCTTGTTGACGTATGCAAGGTCAAAATAAAATCCGCTCACCTTATATCCCAAACCGAGGGTAATATAACGTGTGCCGTTGTTGACGGTGTATGAGGGGTTCATCCCTGCGGTCGAGACCTCCATCGTGCCGAGATATGACTTGGTGTTGGCGTTCTCGAGATCTTTACCTGATGCGGTAGATACGTTGCTATATCCGGCACGCACCGAGAAACGGGGTGTCACGCGATACTCCGCGCCGATGCGGATTGTGTTGGTCGCCTTATAATAGCGTGTGATATTGTCGTTGACACCGCTCATGGCCATGCCGTCATCATATTTGAGCTTCATGTCGCCGTAGGCATCATACTCATAGTCAACACTCAGTATGGCACGACCGCCGATGACACCGGCAACACCGGCCATAAGTTTCCAGGGGGTGTTGAGGTTGAACTGATATTCATCCCATGGGGTTAATTCGCTACCGTTGAATTTGTATGACGGATTGACGGTCTTGAAATCAAAATTGGTCTTGCCATAACTTGATGAACTCAGCGAATAGTAGGTGGGGGTATGTACCGCAACGCCGATACGCAGCTCGTTGATGGGCTTGATGATTGCGCCGATCTTGAAGTTAGCACCCGAGCCGGTGATCTTCTTGAACGCATAGAGGTTAGAATAATTGGCTGTGCCTAACTGATATCCGGCGGGAAATGCCGGCACGAGCGCACGGTCTATCTGTTCGTTATACCAATATTCCTGTGAGAAATCGAGATCGGTGATACCCACACCGATACCCCAGTATACGAGGTTCATGATACTGCCGCCTATCGAGATGTTATACTCGTCGGCATGACCGCGCTCGCGTATGGTGAAGTTGGCCGTGCCTGATGACGGGTCGATGCGGTTGCCATACTCGTTGGTGCCACCGTGTTGCCACAGGCCGCGATATGCGTCTGTCTCATATACATCACCGTTTTGATACTCCACATCGGGGTTGATCATGCCCGAGTTATAATAGAGTATACTCATCCAGTCAGGTGCATTGTAGTCATAATTGTCATAGGGGTAGAGCGGCTTATTGCCGTCACTCATCCATAACAGAGAGGGATCGACACCATCGGTGAGCGATGCGATATAGTTGCTCAACGAGGTCTCCATATTTGCCAGACCGCCTGAATAGGTGCGGTTGAAACGATAGAGGCGGTTATATGAGAATCCCCATGAGATGCTGTAATCTTTGTTTTGGCCAAAGAGCATCGTGCCGACATAACCCGCGTTATTGAGGTTGGCGAGGGTATTGCTCTCAGTGTTCTGTGAGACATCCCAGTCAGCAGTATTAGAGTTGATGTCGATACCGAGGGTCAGACCTATATCACTGCCGCGATACATGCCGATACCGGCGGGATTTTGGCCTAATGCCGAGATGTCAGCCCCTAAGGCGGTAAACGCTCCGGCCATTGACATAAATCTTGCTGATCCGCGCAGCTCTGTCTGAGACAGGGCCATGGCATCGACCGGGCTTTGTGCTGCCGCCCCTATGACAGGGATAAGGGCGAGAGCAGATATGGCGAGTTTCTTCATTTTGAAACGTTAAATTTTCAGGTTATGATTATTTGTTGATCTATCTTAACGGCTGCGGTGACCGCCGCCGCCCGAACGAGAGGCGCCCGAATGGCTGCCTGATGAACCGCCTGAGCGGCCGCTGCTGCCGCCTGAGTAGCTGCCCGACGAGCGGTGCGAGCCTGACGAACTGCTGCCGGCTGAGCTGCCGCGGGTCGATTGCGATGCGCCGAAATTACCGCGGTTTGATGAACCTGAGTATGTGCCTGATGATGCGGCGCTCCCTGCCGACGGGCGGGTGTAACCGGTGCCGTAGTGAGAGTTTCGGCCTGACGATGAACCGCCGTAATAACCGCCTGAGGGTGTAGCCGGTTTGGTGTTACCGGTGGCCGGCGGACGATATCCAGGGCGGGTGCCTCCACCTGCGTTACCATAATAGTTGTTACCGCCGAGGCCGTTATAGATGCCACCCGGGCGCGGACGATGGGCAGCCGGGGGTGAGGGACGATAGTGATTAGATGCCCAGTAACCCGGACCGGGCCAACCCCAGCCCCAACTCCATGATGGTGTGGTCCAGCCCCAGCCTAAGTTCCAGAAGTTATAGTAACCCCAGTTCCACATCGGGTCGTAGGCGCTGAATCCAAATGGCCATGAATAGTAGGGGTAACCCCATGCGCTGTAAGGGTAGTAGCTGTAATAATATGGCATACCGCCGGCAAAACTGAGGCTGACCGAGGTCAGAGGTGCAGAGTTATACCCCGCATCATACCCGTTGGCATATCCGGCGTTATAATAGTCGGTATAGGTGTTGTCGCCATAACCCTGTGCGAGGGCGTCTTTGGCGACCTGAGAGTTGCCGAACCGGGCGAGGTACTCGGTCGCTGACATCTGCTCGAAATCCTGTAAAGAGATAGAGTCGGGCATCTCTGTGGCATAGATACCGCCGTGACGGTTATACTCGTCAACATCGCGGGTAGATCCACCGGTGGGGTAATAGGTATCTGCGGCACGGAAGTCACCGACACTGTCCCAGGGTACATACGCCGCCCCGTCATAATAATACATCCCCGAGGCGGGTTTATCGGTCTTGACGGTTTTCTTGGGCGCTTGCTCAGCCTCTTTCTTTGCCTTGGCCGCGTCATAATAAAGGTCATCGTCATAATAACCCTGAGCAGACGCTATGATGCCGGTCAGACACAATGCGAGAGGTAGGATGAAACTCTTCATCCTTAAGCCGGAGATGACCCCGGCGGATATGTGGCGTATTGTTCTCATAACTGAGTCTGATGTGTTGATTACTGAATATGATATACTATAAGACTCTTTTGACAGAGAATAGTTTAATTATTGATGATCTTAAGCGATAATGCTATAAGTCACAAAGTTATAAATTATATTTATAAACTGCAAATATTTTCAGCCCGGCTCAGGTTTATTTTGCAGAGGGAAAAGTAGAGTAGATAGGATGGATTGACAGGCAATATAGAGGCATGGAGGAGCGTTATTCTGGTAATGTTAAATATATGTAATATGAATTATATCGGTATGAAATCGCTTGGCATGAAATTATCGGTTGCCCTCTTGTTTGGAATGGGCATTTGGCTGACGGGGTGTAATCGTAATAACGAACCGCCGATGGAGATTGAGTTGCCTGTTAATGAGCAATACTTGACAGCTAATTTAGAGTTCAGTATGTCAGATGAGGTGACTAAAGATTTGATTAAGCCATGGGCCAACAGGCAATGCGTAGTCAACTCTCTCGCTGAAATCCCTGACGATCCGTTTGGTTTTGATGAGAGCTTTTATAAGATTAACTTTAAGTATAACACCCTATTGCTTTGCTATCAGGTACATGACTACAATGTTGTCAGCTACACCAACCGATATTATTTTAATACGGTTGAGGATACGTATAACTGGACTATTAGATTAGGCATTAATGGCACTATCAATGAGGGGGATGAAAGGGAGAGTGTTATCTTGTCGAGATATGCCCTCCTTGTGCCTAAGTTGCCTGCGGATGCCAACGTTTCAGTTTGGTTCGGCCTAACCGATCACGGTTGGGTCTGGGATTAATGAATATCTTTTAGAAAAAATCATGGGCAAGTGAGGATTTTGATGTCGGAATAATTTGTAAATTTGTCATCAGCAATAATCATCTAATTTTTATCGACATGATTGATGAGATACTGAGCTACAACAGAGAATTTGTTGAGAATAAGGGTTATGAGAAGTTTGTGACTTCTAAGTACCCCGATAAGAAGATTGCGATTGTCACCTGTATGGATACCCGTCTGGTCGAACTGCTGCCGGCTGCTCTCGGTATCAAGAACGGTGATGTGAAGATAATCAAGAATGCCGGCGGAACGATTACTAACCCATTTGACTCAACAATGCGTTCATTGTTGGTGGCTGTCTATGAGCTTGGGGTCAACGAGATAATGGTTATCGGGCACACCGGCTGCGGCGTGCAGGGAATGAATGCCGCCGAAATGTTACATCTGATGAAGGAGCGCGGAGTCAATGAGGAACATATCAGCCTGATGCGTCACTGTGGCATTGACCTCGACAGCTGGCTGCATGGGTTTGAAGACACCGGCGAGGCTGTCAAGGAGACAGTCGATCTTATCAGTCATCATCCTCTGATGGCCGCTGATGTGCGTGTTGCCGGTTATATCATGGACTCGACCACTGGTCGACTAACCAAACTGGCTTGACAACCGTCTCTCTCTCTCTGCACGTTAGAAATGTGCTTTCACCGTATTAAACTTAGCATATTAGCATAAAGTCAACTTTGGGGTATACACGCTTTCCAGTTGTGACGTGTACCTCTCCAAGTGACTATTAAACAATATGTTAAGTTACTCTCTTATGCTTGCGCAAGTATTGCGCAAGCCATACATCACTGCAAAAGTGATAAAAAATCCTCACATAGCAATAACTTTTCTTATTGACTTGCAGAATGACTTGCAGAATCTGTGAGCTATGTTTACCGAACTATAGTAAAGAGATAAATTCTTCCGCGTTCATTACCGGAATTGACGAATTTATGAAATCTTTTTGGTTACGGGTTATTATGCAATCACAATGAGCTTCTAATGCACATTGATATTGAAGACCATCTTCAAAGTCTTTAAAACCGGATTGAAGATTCCGCAATATTTGTTCGTGTGTATTTTCAACTACATGGAAGATATTGCAGATCCTGAGGATGATGTTGCTCAGTTGAGAGGTTGGTAATTTACGCATGATATATGCGAAATTCGCAACAGAAAGATAGGAAATGAAAAAGTTTAAATTTTGCTTATCTCCCAACTGCAAAAGTTTTTCTGCTTCTCCATTAAAATCCTCTCTTATGAAATAGTCTATAATGAAATTGGTGTCAAGGAAAATATTTTTCATTTTGACATGATATAGTTAGTACGTGGATCTGACATATCAATAACAGAAGTGTCAATCTCATTTTTAATTGCATGAAGAGACTCCATGAATTCTACTCCATGAGCCTTTTCTTGTTTAGCCGAGGTATGAGTTAAGGTGGTCTTGACAACACCCTTCATATTTTCTATCATACGACGAAGAAAATTCTCATCGGCATTATTTTCAAGAGTTACTACTATTTGTGTCATAATAAAAACTGTTGTGTTATGGCGAAAAATCCCGCTGGCTTTTTCGGCTTGCGGGATTTCAATTGCTTACTCATTTTTGCGGAGTGAGGGGGATTCGAACCCCCGATACGCTTTTGGCGTATACACGCTTTCCAGGCGTGCCTCTTCAGCCACTCGAGCACCACTCCTTGGTTGAGAATTTGTTGCAAGACAGGATAGAGAGGGAGGATGAGTTGCAACGGCTTTTCACGGGTGCAAAGGTATGGGTATTTTTTGAAATAGCAAAAATTTTTCGTATTTTTGCTTGATTACTAAAACAAGATTAGGATGCCTTACATATCAATTGAGAGCGGTAAGTTGA
>CAMWLR010000020.1 GCA_947175215.1 uncultured Porphyromonadaceae bacterium | reverse complement strand
TCCCTTGCAGACGATACATCCTTTCTGACTTCCGGATGCGCCGTCAGTAAGCGAGGAGTGCTTATGCTGAGAGTCCCGTCAGCTACGGTCAACTCAGCCCCGGCTGCACTTACCGTGGTGACGTGCCCGTCTTTATGCTTGATCGACAAGTAGGTATAATCGGCCAAAGCAAGTCCCGTGGCGGCTGATAATGCAAATAATGATAATAAAAATCTTTTCATCGTTAATAGCAGATACAATTCATTGTGGATGTAAATATAATGAAAAAATCTGTATCTGCCATTTTTTTTATTATCAATAGATTACAAAGAAACCGCCCGGACCTGAGGCCACGGGCGGTTATGTGGTTGTTGTCGGCAACCCGGTTGAGCGGATTGCATAACGGCATGTAAAGTATAATGCTTATTGCATTATGCCTTTACCTTATCAACCACTGCCTTGAAAGCGGCAGGATTGTTGAGGGCCAGGTCGGCGAGCACCTTGCGGTTGATCTCGATACCGGCTTTGTGGATAAGGCCCATGAGCTGTGAGTAAGAAAGACCCTCCATGCGGGCAGCGGCATTGATACGCTGAATCCAAAGAGCACGGAAATTGCGCTTTTTGTTCTTGCGGTCGCGGTAAGCGTAGGTAAGACCTTTTTCCCAAGTATTCTTGGCAACGGTCCACACGTTACGACGGCAACCGAAGTAACCGCGAGTGAGTTTCAGGATTTTCTTACGACGTGCACGTGATGCTACGTGGTTGACTGATCTTGGCATTGTTTTGACAAGTTTTGAATGTCAGCGGCTACCGTGTCATTGACTGCGGTTGCTCTTATGGCATGACACTCGGTTAATAGATTGCGGACCACTTGGTATTACTCAGGCCGGCCCGGTTGCCTTCGCCCTGACGTCCGGCGTCAAGAGTAGCGCGGACTGACGGGGATTTGATGGTTTGAGACACAAGGTCTCAAAACCCTTCGGGTTGAAGATACATCGACGTCGATGACGACGGTGTTACTTCAGGCCAAGTAATGCCTTTACGTTGGCTTCGTCTGCTTTGTTGACTGTGCCGAAGTGGGTAAGGTTTCTCTTCTGCTTCTTGGTCTTCTTCGTCAGAATGTGACTTTTGTAAGCATGTTTTCTCTTGATCTTTCCTGTTCCGGTAAGGGCGAACCTCTTTTTGGCACCGGAATTAGTCTTAATCTTTGGCATTTTTATTAAATTATGAATTGATTAGTTTGATGTCAGAGACACCATCTTATGTAACGCATATCTGTCGGCTTTATTGCCTCGGGATATGAATTTTTTATTTTTTCTTGGGTGAAAGCATGATTGTCATGCGCTTACCCTCGAGCACCGGCATCTGCTCGACCTTACCAAGCTCCTCGAGATCATTGGCAAATCTGAGCAACAGCACTTCGCCCTGCTCCTTAAAGAGGATTGAGCGGCCTTTGAAAAATACATATGCCTTGACCTTTGAGCCCTCTTGCAGGAAGCTCTGGGCATGCTTGAGTTTGAAGTTGTAGTCGTGGTCGTCGGTCTGAGGTCCGAATCTAATCTCCTTTACCACTACCTTGGTAGCCTTGGCTTTCTGCTCTTTCTGACGCTTCTTCTGCTGATACAGGAATTTAGAGTAATCGAGTATCTTGCATACCGGGGGCTGTGCGGTGGGTGAGATTTCGACCAGGTCGAGTTCGAGTTCATCTGCCAGTTTTAATGCCTGCTGTATTGATACGATACCGTTCTCGACATTGTCACCGACCAGACGCACCTCTTTGGCGTGGATGCGCTCGTTAATATTATAGGGTTCCTCTTTGCGCGGCGGACGAGGGCCGTTTAACGGCGGACGCATACCTCCGGGACGAGGGCCACTGAATCCTCCGGGACGAGGCCCTCCCGGGCGCGGGCCGGAAAAGCCACCGGGACGACCGGGGGCGGAACCGGCGGGACGGGGTGCCGAAGTGCCTGCAGGGTGCTGACCGCCCTGAGTGCGCTGGCCGTATGAGCCCTGTGAAGATGAGGTGTGCGGGCCGCTTCCGGCCTGACGGGGCGCTCCGCCGTTGTGTGAGGAGCTACCATAGCTGGAGGGTCGTGAACCTCCGGAGTTAGTGGGTTTCTTATCCATTAATTGTTAGTTGGTGTTACTGAAGATCTTTTACAAGACGGGCGATCTCATCGGCAAATTCGGCAATTTTCATTGTGCCCTTGTCGCCTTCACCCTGCTTGCGCACGGATACCTCGCCGTTTTCGGCCTCTTTCTCTCCGACAATGAGCATATAGGGGATGCGCTTCAGCTCATTGTCTCTGATCTTGCGGCCGATCTTCTCATTACGGTCATCGACAGTCACGCGTACATCGAGTTCGTTGAGCTGGTCTGCCACCTTGTAGGCGTAGTCATTAAACTTCTCTGAGATCGGCAGGATGATAGCCTGCTCGGGTGAGAGCCACAGGGGGAACTTACCGGCCGTATGTTCGAGAAGTACGGCCACAAAGCGCTCGAGCGAACCGAACGGAGCACGGTGAATCATCACCGGACGATGCTTCTGATTGTCTGCGCCTGTATATTCGAGCTGGAAACGCTCAGGCAGGTTGTAGTCGACCTGAATGGTACCCAGCTGCCAACGACGGCCGATAGCATCCTTGACCATGAAGTCAAGTTTTGGCCCGTAGAACGCGGCTTCGCCAAGCTCCTTGCGTGCTTTAAGCCCCTTCTCCTCACAGGCCTCGATGATAGCCTGCTCGGCCAGATGCCAGTTCTCGTCAGAGCCGATATATTTCTCCTTATTATTGGGGTCACGCAGCGAGATCTGTGCCTCATAGTTATCAAACTTGAGTGCGTTGAAGATATACAGGATGATATCCATTACCTTAAGGAACTCATCCTTAATCTGATCAGGCGCGCAGAAGATGTGGGCATCATCCTGGGTGAATCCGCGTACACGGGTCAGGCCGTGCAGCTCACCGGTTTGCTCATAGCGGTAAACAGTGCCGAACTCTGCAAGACGCAGGGGCAGGTCGCGGTATGAACGGGGCGACGTCTTGAAAATCTCACAGTGGTGAGGGCAATTCATCGGTTTGAGCATATATTCCTCACCCTCCTGCGGAGTATGTATGGGCTGGAATGAGTCTTTACCATACTTGGCATAGTGGCCTGAGGTCACATATAACTGTTTATTACCGATATGCGGTGTGATTACCTGCTTGTAACCGTATTTCTTCTGAATCTTGCGGAGGAACTGTTCAAGGCGATCGCGCAGAGCTGCACCTTTGGGAAGCCAGAGCGGAAGACCTGCACCGACATTTGTCGAGAATGCAAAGAGCTCCATCTCCTTACCGAGTTTACGGTGGTCACGTTTCTTGGCTTCTTCAAGGAGAACAAGATACTCATCGAGCATCTTTTTCTTGGGGAAGGTGATGCCGTATACGCGCACCAGCTGGTTGCGCTTCTCATCACCGCGCCAGTAAGCTCCGGCCAGCGACATCACCTTACAAGCCTTGATGACGCCTGTCGATGGGAGGTGCGGCCCACGGCAAAGATCGGTAAATGCCCCTTGGGTATAGGTGGTGATTTTACCGTCCTCGAGCTCTGAGATAAGCTCGCACTTATATTCCTCGTTGCGGTCGCCAAACATCTTGAGCGCATCTGCCTTTGAGATATCAACTCTGATGATCTGCTCGTCGCGACGGGCCAGTTCGAGCATCTTGGCCTCGATAGCGGGGAAGTCGGCCGCCGTTATATTGTGACCGTTGGGGTCAATATCATAATAAAATCCGTTTTCGATGGCCGGACCGATACCGAATTTGACTCCGGGATAAAGCTCCTGGAGAGCCTCAGCCAAAAGGTGAGCCGAAGAGTGCCAGAAAGCATGTTTCCCCTCGGGATCATCCCATTTAAACAGTTTGATTGTGGCGTCTTGGTTGATAGGACGACTGAGATCCCACTCTTGATCGTTTACGGATGCCGCCAACACCTCGCGTGCGAGCTGCGGTGAGAGACTGCGGGCGATTTCGAGGGGAGTTGCTCCTGCCTCAAACTGTTTTACCGAATTATCGGGAAAAGTAATGTTAATCATTCTTTATAACTTTGTTTATCAATCAATTGCCACAAACAACATGGCAACCAAACAACAATATGTCTTGCGGCAAAACGCCTCCTGACTATCCTCAAAAACAACAAGAGAATGGGATTGCAGGAGGTCAATGCGCAAAAATCGTCACAAAGTTAGCACTTTTTCTCTGATTTACACTATTCTGAAGCAATTTTAATCGGTAAAATTTCAAAAAATATTGTTTGCCATTATAATCACACAGGATCACTGTCACTCAATTTATTACCGTTAAACCTGCGCTTGAGAATATCGTTGCCTAATAATCGCGCGCAACTATACCAGAGTTTCTTATACCAGATGTTATAATACTTGCGTTTATACTTGAGCGCCTCGTTGATAGCTTGAATCGGGCGACCGAACAAAGTGAGGTATTTGTCACGATGTTTCCCCATCACATACATCTCGATGTCAAAGAATTGCTCTTGCTTCTTTGCCTCGACATTGCGCGAGTTCTTCTTGATG
Organism: uncultured Porphyromonadaceae bacterium; assembly: GCA_947175215.1. Taxonomy (GTDB): domain Bacteria; phylum Bacteroidota; class Bacteroidia; order Bacteroidales; family Muribaculaceae; genus UBA7173. The sequence goes on along the minus strand of CAMWLR010000020.1, from coordinate 28,429 downwards.
CGATAATTAAACAGTTCCTCGGGTATCTGATATACGATCGATTTGTGATTAAGGAATCTGATCCAGAACTCCCAGTCCTCCATCCCCCGGTACATATTCTCGTCATACCCTCCGATAGCCTCAAATGACGCTTTGCGTATCATTGCCGAAACAAAAATACCGTTGGTCTGCAAGAGCTCATCATAACCTTTATATCTAAGCTTAGGAGTCTTACGGGCATCGCCAAAGAAATGCCACTTACAATACACCACATCTGTCTCGGGATGCTCTGCAAAACGGTTAAGGCATTTCTCAATATACGTCGGCTCGATAGTGTCATCGGCATCCAACGGCAAAAGATACTCGCCTTTTGTCTTTGAGGCGGCAAAATTGCGGGCAGCACTCACACCGGTGTTCTCTGTGTGATAAAACTTTATTCTCTTATCAGCCTCACAAAACGGTGCGACCACTTCGGCAACATTATCAGGCGAACCGTCATCGACGATTATAAGTTCCCATGACTGACATGTCTGTCGCTTTACAGACTCAATCGCCTCTGCGATATATTCAGCCTGCTTATATGCGGGCATAATGATTGAAACAGCCGGAGTTTCTGCCATAATGAGACGTGTACTTATTATATCAAATCTTTACGAGATGTGATCAGGAAGGATAAATATTGAGAGAGAGGCTTGTTTATACGTTCGATGACATATTCATATTTCTTTGCGTCCAATGTGTCTACGACCTCTTTGAGATACCTCTCTTTGACATCGTCAGGCAGCTCCATGCGTTTGACACGCTTGATCATCTCGCCGTGACGGATCATGCGCCGATAACGACCGACTTTGGTCATATCCTCTATCGCCCTTATTACCTTGGCATCCTCTTTCAGTAGGTTGTTGTTCATCGCTCCGACATAAGTCACGCTTGTCGAGTGACGACGCAGATAACTCAATTTTTCTCTGACCTCAACGATATCTCCGTGGCATAACATTCTTGACCAGAAGAGCCAGTCACCGGCATTACGCATTGACAGACTGCGTGTATAGTCATCGGCGTAAAAGGCACTTTTACGAAACACCACACAGCTCGCGTTATAGACATAACATGCCCAGTACATATTGTGTCGCAGATACTTCTGACCGTCATACAACTTAGTGTATCCTACCCCCTGCTCGTCAGTGGTATCCCAGCGGTCAAATGTCTGAGCGGTCTTATTGCCGTTTTCGTCAAGACACTCGGTGCCTGAGATGGCGAGGGCTGCCGATGGATTAGCATCAAGAGCCGACACCATCTTTTCAAGAAAGTCGGGTTTGGCGCTGTCATCAGTCTCAGCTATCCATATATACTCTCCGCGAGCTCTCTCTATCCCCTTAAACCATTGCTTGAACGGAGTTCCTGAGTTACTGTCGTTATAAATTATCTCAACGACCTTTGGATTATCCTTATATCTCTGGATTATCTCCCGCGAATTGTCAGTCGAGCAGTCGTCAAGTATGATAATCTCAAAATCCTGATATGTCTGTGACAATACCGAGTCGATTCTTTCAGGCAGATAACGCGCATAATTATAGTTGGGCATTATCACCGAGACTTTGGGGTTGATCATAGTGTAACTATTGAGATATTTACCTGACAAAAAAAGGATTGGTGATTGAGTATGAAGTATAACAGAATCCCGGCAGGTTGCCTGACGGGGCATCCGGCCGGGATTTTGGATCGTTTAGCAAGTTGTCAGCCGGAGTCGATTATTCGGCAGTAGCTTCAGTGGCGGGAGCCTCTTCAGCAGGAGCTTCTTCGGCAGCTTTGGCAGCTTCTTCGGCAGCCTTTGCAGCAGCGAGTTCGGCTTTCTTCTTGGCAACCTCTTCGGCTTTGGCAGCATTCTTGGCCTGCTCGGCGGCAAGACGCTCTTTGGCAGCGGTGGCTTTCTTGTCAGCGACCGAAGCCTTGACAGCCTCTACTGACTTCTCTTTGCCGGCTTTCCATGCCTCGAAACGACGCTGTGCCTCAGCCTCATCAAAGGCGCCTTTCTTGACACCACCCTGAAGGTGCTTCATCAGCAGTACACCCTCTTTAGAAAGGATGCTGCGGACGGTGTCTGTAGGCTGTGCGCCTACGTTGACCCAATACAAAGCTCGCTCAAAGTTGAGAGTAATAGTAGCAGGATTAGTGTTGGGATTGTACGAACCAATCCTTTCAATAAACCTACCATCACGTGGTGCCCTGCTATTGGCGATTACAATAGGATAGAACGCATAGTTCTTGCGACCATGACGTTGCAGTCTGATTTTTGTTGCCATTAATAAATAATTGTTTAATGAGTTTGTATTGCGTCTCCCGATCAACCCGTGACCGGGAAATGCGACTGCAAAGGTATAACTTTTTTCTTAAACCACCAAATTTCAGCCTGAAAACACTCAAAAACACCTCAATAATCTTCAAAAATCCTCATTTCCCGATACCTATTTTGACTGATTCATCCTTAAATGAGGTCAATGACACCACAAGCCAGAAGATCGGGAATAAGAAGGAGCCGGCAAAGAGCAGCCATCCCTCTGAGAAACCGTTGAGGATAAAGAGCAAAAAGAGTGATAACTGCGTCCCTGTGCGTGACAGCGGATTCACTACAATTTTATGACCGAACCATATAAATAACCAGACGAATGCCGCTCCACCGAGCAATCCTGAGTAGCTCAATACCGACAGCCATGATGACCCCGGTTCCATAACGGTCAGATCGCCGTTATTATTCCGGCTTGAGGGGAACTCATTGGCATATCCTATGCCGGTCAGCGGGCTACTCTCCCACTCTGCTATGCGGGCGTTCCAGAGATCATGCCTCGAATAGAAAATCGTACCGTAACTCTGTGCGTAATCAGACTTTAATTTCAAAGAATGATATGCCTTTGGGATAGACACTGCAATCAGAATCAAGACCACGCCTGTAATCCACCGAGACAACCGTAATCTGAACAATTGAGCCACCTGTTTACGCTTGAATATAAGAAGCATAACTATAGAGACTCCTAATCCCCCGACTGTGATGCGCGAGCCTCCGGCTATACACAGAATAAAAGATACGGTAAATATCGGCAGATAGCTCATGACGGGATGTGGTCCTCTCTTCTCTAGCAAGCGTGCAAGCGAGATAATTGCCACGATAGCGGCCGCCAATGACATAATCAACCCGGTGCTGAACAGACCCGTATAACCATAGTTGTGAAAAATCTTCTTTGACACCGTATCTCCCCATGGTGCAATATAATATAACCATAACATGAATGACAGTGCCACCATAATATATAGCGTGAGATAAATCACCTCCAACACTATCATACGCCATCGAGTATACGACTCATCCTGAAACAGTGGAGACAGAGACAACATCCCTATTATCAATGCTATGTAACGTTGCATCCGTAAGGAAAAAAACGGAGTGGGATGTAACGCCAGTGATAGACCTGTTGCAGCGAGTATGCCTATGACGGCAAAACATATTGTCGGTCGTCGCCCCGGTTTCGCTAAAAATATCCCCAGGGAGAACAGAGAAATTAAGGGTAACGGCACAGTAAAAAAAAGCGAATGTCTCAGGCCGATCAATATGCCGGTAATCAGGGCCGTTATCAGAGAGCTCTTCTCTCTGATACTTATCCACTGATGCCATACGTGACCTAATCGCGTTGCCATTATCTCTCAGATTTGATGCGGGCCGGATTGCCCTGATAGATTTTACCCGGCTCAAGATTGGTTGTCGAGACCGAACCGACTGTCAAGATAGATTTTTCACCTACTGTCACACCCGGACATACCACACATCGCGCACCGACCCATGCCCCGTCCTCGATATTGATTTCCTTGACTATCAGATCAAATGTCGGCAATCTGAAATTATGATTGCCGCACAGCAGCATAGCACCCTGACTGATACAGCAATTACTGCCGATAGTCACCTGGGCAAGATTGTCAATCCATACCCCTTCGCCTATCCATGAGTGATCGCCTACCGACAATAACCAGGGATATTTGATGTTGACACCGGGCTTTATCACCACTCCCCTGCCGATCTTCGCACCGAAAAGACGCAGACATATCACTCTCAGAGATGACAGTGGATTATAACGGTTGCGTATAAAGGCCAGATTAACAAAATACCACACAACCCTCACCAGAGCATTTCTCCCGGGGGTATACCATGCGTTGTCATATTTGCTCAGATCGGTCATATCTCCCGCTTATCTTATTAAGGTATCAACAAACCCGGGCTTGTCAGCTTTACCTACAATCCAGTTATACAATAGTCGCATACCCGAGGCGACTGTTGACGACTCATATTGCCGGACAATCAATGTGCGTCCGCGCGCTCCCATCTCAAGTAATTCAGAGGGCGAAAGTGAAAAAAGACTGTCAATCACCTCAGCTATCGACTCGGGAGAGTTTGACCTCCACCAACCGCAGTTATATTTCTCAAGATCGTGCCATGGGGTATTTATCGAAGCAAAGACAGGGATGCCGACCAGCAGGGCCTCCGGTACTATGACACCGAAATTCTCGGTGTCACTTGTCACAAAGAGTGCTGACAACCGCGCAAGTTGCCTGTATTTGTCATCTCCGCTGACAAATCCCTTAAAAACAACATTCCCATCAAGTTTTAGATGAGTGATCAAATCGCGCAATGACCTCATGTAAGTCTCATCTCCCTCACCCATTATTACAAGCTCTATATCATCCCTGTGCCGAGACAATGCCAGCCCCTGTAACAACAGATCGAGCCGTTTGATATGATGCAGCCTCCCGAGAAAACCGATGCGTCTGCGCCCCGTCGGCTCGGTATCTATTGTCTCTCGGCGTCTGGCCAGAAGCTGTCCGGTAACCGAAGGTATATTGACAGGGTTGCTTAACTTAGCGATCGGACCGGTGTAGCCAAACCGGCGGATATGCTCTTGTTCTTCATCACAGGTTGCGATAAGACACGCTGCCTCCATTATATCACGCTCAAACCACAGCTTCAGCAGGGGTAGTTTCTTACGGTAACTTACCTTAAGTGCTGCCGGATACAGCATCCCGTGTGGAGAGATAACATACGGCTTGCGGTTATGCCTGGCAGTATGACATGCGAGATGCCCTATATGTTGCCACAATCCGTGGATATGGTAGATATCATATTGAGACTGACGTAATTGGCGGGCAGCGTTACGTGAGAAGTTAAAGGAGGTAAGGCCATCATTCTCAACGGGCTTATACCATATTGCGCCCTCTCCGAGAGATTTGTCGCCGTCAGTCTGTGCGAGTGTCAGCAATTCAAATGTGTCCTCGCCGTTTTGCAACGCCGAGAGCAGCTCTGAGGTGCAACCTGACAGACCGCCTAATCGTGCACCTAATCCTTGAACTGTGTGTAACACTTTCATATTCATTGCAAAATTAAGAACAAATTTTATAATAGCCAAGCCTGTCGGAATATTGTCCGGCAGGCTTGGCTTATTATTGCAGAATATTTCAGACGGTTATGTTTTTAAGAGAGTTCGCCTCGCATAGAGTCGTCAAAGGCGGTCAAGGCTGCCTTTGCGCCCTCTCCCATCGCTATAACTATCTGTTTATAGGGGACATTGGTGACATCACCGGCAGCGTATACCCCTTTGACATTCGTGCGGCAACGCTCATCAATGATGATCTCACCGCTTTTGGTCATGTCGAGGATACCTCTGAATGGCGCACTGTTAGGCGTAAGACCTATCTGCACGAATACGCCGTCAACAGGATAAATCTTATCCTCACCGGTCTCACGGTCTTTGACCTCGATGGCGGTGACATTACCCGCGCCGCCGATCACCTCCACAACCTGAGCTGAGGTGTGGATATGGATATTGTTCATAGAGCGGGCTTTCTCTTGCAGAACGCCGTCTGCCTTAAGATTATCGAGAAACTCAAATACCTCTACTGACGGGCAGATACCTGCGAGATCAATCGCTGCCTCAATGCCCGAGTTGCCTCCGCCGATAACTGCCACCGGCTTGCCGGCATAGAACGGGCCGTCGCAGTGTGTGCAGAATGCCACACCCTTGCCGATATGATCCGCCTCGCCTGGCACTGATAGCCTGCGCCATCCTGCACCCATCGCGACAATCATAGCCGGAGCGGTGAATGTCTCCTTACCGCATACGACCGATTTCTGACCGTTCTCAATCTTGACCTCGTCAACATTGCGGTTCTCAAATATTTCGATCGGATAATTGGCCAGATGACGGGCGATATCGCCGGCCAACTGCGGGCCGGTGGTCTCAGGCACTGAGGTTATGTTTTCGATGCCCATAGTCTCCTTGACCTGCCCGCCGATTGATTTCGCGACAACTGCCGTGCGAAAACCTTTGCGGGCGCTGTATATCGCTGCGGTCGCGCCGGCAGGGCCAGCGCCGATCACCACGACATCATATTCTCTTGAGACAGGGGCTGACTCCTGAGTATCCTCTGAGCCGTATTTTTGCTGTAATTTGTCGATGAGTTCGCCTAAAGTAGTACGTCCCACACTGAGCATTTCATCACCGGCATAGACAGTCGGGACAGACTTGATGCCGAGAGATTCGACAATATCGGGAACAACTGCACCGTCTATTACCTCATTGGTAATATCATGATTGAGCAATGCAACGACATTTAGCGCCTGTGCTACATCCGGGCAATTGGTGCAAGTTAGCGACACAAACGTGCGCAATTTAATCGGACCTTTCAGTGACGTAATACGCTGCCTTAACGTTTCGTCCGGGAGATTCTTACCCTGACCGTCTGTATTGAGGACAGCTAACAGGAACGTCGTGAACTCATGACCGTTGGGGATTCCGCAAAAGCTGATGCCGGTAGCGACACCGTCGCGGAGTATCTCGAATGTCGGGGCAGCAACATCCGTCTCAACTGTGGATACCGAGAGGTTGTCAGAGGTAGACACAACGTCGTCAAGAAACTCTCTCATCTCTTTGGCGGCCTCGGTTTCACCCTTGACTGACAATCTGAATGAGATTGAGGACTTAAGCGTTGCGAAAATGCCCTGCAACTGAGTCAATATATCTTTATCCAACATATTATCAGATCTTACCTACGAGGTCAATGCTGGGTTTGATTGTGGCCTTACCCTGTCTCCATTTGGCGGGGCATACCTCACCGTCATGAGTAGCGACAAACTGGGCTGCCTCTACTTTGCGGAGAAGCTCATCGGCATTACGCCCGATGTTATTGTCCTGGATCTCGACAAGTTTGATGACACCCTCGGGATTGCTGACAAATGTACCGCGGTAAGCCATGCCATCCTCCTCGATCATCACGCCGAAAGCACGGGTAAGCAGACCGGTAGGATCGGCAAGCATGGGATATTGGATTTTCTTTATGCTGTCAGAAGCATCATGCCAGGCCTTGTGTACAAAGTGTGAGTCGGTGCTGACCGAGTAAACCTCGACGCCCATCTTCTTGAACTGCTCATATTTCTCAGCCATGTCCTCGAGTTCTGTCGGACATACAAACGTAAAATCGGCCGGGTAAAAGAAGAAAATGGCCCATTTGCCGAGTACATCTTTATCAGTTATAGTCTTGAATTCACCGTTGTGATAAGCCTGTACCTTAAACTCAGGGATACGGGTATTGATAATTGATTCCATTTTGGATATAGTTTTTAGGGGTTAGTTTATCAAACTAACATCACGTCAAGGGGTTGTGTTCACCGCATTAGAGCCTCTCTAACTAATCTTAACTAAAAAAACAAACAAAAACTAATTAATTAGTTGCATAACTAAGAAAATAGTTATACCTTTGCCCTAAACAATCAAATCATCCCGTATGACAATCAAACGCCCGGGGCGTAAGCCCGTTGCCATTACAGAGAAAGAAATGGTAATAATGAAGATCTTATGGCAGAACGGCCCTATGTTCGTCAGAGAGATACTGCAACATTATCCCGATCCCAAACCCCATTTCAACACCGTCTCTACAACGGTCAGGATTCTCGAAGATAAAGGATATATCGCACACGAGGCCATAGGTAGTTCATATAGGTACATAGCTATAGCGCCTGAGCAGCAGTTCCGCGATCTGTCGTTCAGAGAACTTATCGCCAACTTCTTTAACAACTCTTATCGCTCGGCTGTGTCTGCATTGGTCGAGGAGGAAAAAATATCTGTTGATGAGCTGCGGCAGATCATAGAATTGGTAGAGAGTAAAAACACAGATAATAATAAATCAGACTCACACTAAAGTTATATGGGCGAACTATTAGCATACTCCCTGACCTCATCGATACTGCTTGCCATTCTCTATTTAGCATATAAATGGGCCTTGGCATCTGAGAATTACCATTCTCTCAACAGGTCATTGCTGTGGATGATTTACTTCACTGCCCTGACCGCCCTCCCCCTATATAAATATGTCAGCAGGGCGCTTGCGGCATCGGCGCAAACCGGTCATACCTCGATAGTAATTGACGGCCCCATGATGATTGACATTGTTAATAATCCGGTGGAGAGTCTATCGTGGCTTACTGTTTTATTGTGGATTTATCTTGCCGGAATAATCATCGTTATCGCACTCACCGTGATTAATTTTGTGAGGATATTCTCTATCATATCACGCGGGGAGGGTCATCGGGTCAACTCTCTGACTGTTGTCATCACAGACAACTCGGCCATTGCTCCCTTTAGTTTCGGCAGGGTTATTGTTATCCCACGCGATAACGCCGATGAGTCGGCGCGACTGATTTTGCTGCACGAGCAGTGTCATGTCGAGTTGCATCATTGGGCCGACTTGCTGTTTGCCCAGTTGGTCTGCATACTGCAATGGTATAACCCCACGGCATGGCTTATGAGAGAGGAACTAAAGACCGTACATGAGTATCAGGCTGACAACAGGGTCATTACCTCGGGCGCAGATATGCGTCAATATCAATTGTTACTAATAAAAAAGGCTGTCGGCGCGAGATTCCCGTCACTTGCCAACAGCCTAAATCACAGTAAACTTAAAAAACGTATCACTATGATGTACAATCAAAAAAAATCGCATGTCAGTGGGCTGCGCCCGCTGCTGTTGCTCCCCGCGTTAGGGGTAGCAATGTGGGTTACACGCACACCGCTTATCGCTTCGGCGATCGGCACTGTCGCTGATGTGGCGCACTATACCGCATCTCCGGTCGACAAAGTTACAGATTTTTCGGGTATCGTGCAAGCGCCCCTCGCCTCTGAGGGCGCAACCGGTGCCGAGAAGAAACAGGTTGCAAATGCTGTCGAGAAGATCGCAGAGTTTCCCGGCGGTATGTCAGAGATGATGAAATATCTCGTTGAGAACATACAGTTTCCGGTCGGTGATGACGACACCATGGGCCGGGTAGTCGTACAGTTTGTCGTAGAGAAGAACGGCGAAATCGGAGATACCAAAATCGTGAAATCATTGACCCCCGCTCTCGATGCCGAGGCTATAAGGGTCATCAAGTCAATGCCCCGGTGGCAACCGGCCATGTCAGGCGGTCAACCCGTTGCGTCCAACTATGCGCTACCGGTCAATTTCAAGGCTGTAGACTCGACATCAAAGGGGGCAGCCGCAACCGCCGGCGATACCAAACCCAAGAACTCATCTGTCTCGACATCTGTCTCAACCTCAACCGATCAGTCAGGCAAGCAGGTCTCGACAGTCACCGTTGTCTCTTATGACGATAACCAGGGTCCGACAGTGTACTCGGTCACCACAGACCCCGACAAGAAATCTGATTACACGGTCTTTGTCAACGGTAAGGAGTACACCGGTAATATCAATGATATTTCACCGTCTGACATTGAGTCGATGACTATCACCAAGAATGATGATGCCCCCTCGATCATCCACATTACTCTCAAGAAATAGCTCTATCATAATTCATACACTGGTTAATAAAAGTCTCCCGGAACACCGCGACGGTGTATCGGGAGATTGTTATTTTAATGAGTAAGTCAAATCGTCAGCGACCGTCGATAACCCGCATAAACCGTGGTAAGTATCGTTTTAACAATAGATAGACCGCCGTCAATAACAATGTTGTAGCGATAGTGGCGACCATGAGCGCTATCAAACCGCCAACCGGCATCCCCCCGAAAGAAAATTCACACAATCTTACCACTGCATGTTTGATCGGATAGTGGGTGACATATACAAAAAATGAGGCGGATGCAAGCATTGGGTTCACATCTATTCTCTTTTTTGCAATTCCCCGCGATACGAGATGAAATATCAGAGGGAGGAACGCAATTACCGCTATATTCTTGAGTATACAATTAAACAGAGGCATACCGATTGTATCATCAGTAGCCATATCAAAGTTGACAAAGTAATACCCTGCGCACGTCAGATAGATCACCATTGCCGGTATAAAACACTTACCGGCCACTCTCAGGATATCTATGCCCATATATCTGACCCAATAACCCGTGCTGAAAAAGAAGAGACCGGTCAAAAATCTCAGTCCGACGTTATCATTATTAAAGACTATATATAGTGCCCCGAACAATACCAATATCCACCCCTTACTCCATTTAAGCAGGTAGTGTAAAATCGGCGAGACAATTATCAACAACAACAGATCCCTAACATACCACAATGGCAAATTAGCCGGCCACGGCGTGCCGATAAAGTTTTTTATCAGCCACTTGACTTCACCCGGCAAGTAATTGCCGCCGGCAGGTATTGCGAGAGCATCCCTGACACTTGCACCTTGCGTTGACCGGTAGATAGCAAATATCACGATCGCGAATACAGTCCAGAACAGATAAGGGAATATAATTTCACGCGGGAGCTTGCGCAGCTTAATCCTGTAATAGTTAGCCGGACGGTCACCGAGATAAAGCAGAAAACCGGATATGAAGAAAAAGACCGGTACAGGGTAATTTTTAAGGAAACTTATAATGAAAGCCTCGATCGTACATATAAGATTGACCTCGGTCGGCGAGCATGTCATCTGACCGGCAATCATGCCGTATCTGAAGTAATGGTCTGCGACCACTAAAAAAGCTAACGGCCAACGTAACACTGTGATCGTTTTTGAGATCAATGTATCGCGCCCGAGCATGGCATAACCTTTAGTCTGTGTGGTCATATCAATCGATGGTGTCTTATTGGATTAGTAACGAGACTTTCAGGCGATCCTCATTCGTGAGTCCGCTTCTATATATCGGCAATGCCTTGTTAAGATCATTGAGATAAACCATCGGCGCGGGATTATAATTCTTTGAGACCAGTGATAATGAGTCAACGACATAAGGCGAAGACACCGCTGCCATCTGCATGACTGTCGGGAAAAGTGATTTCTGCGGTGAGATACGCTTGGCTGAATTTTCGGCAAGGGCCTCTGCCATACCGGGGTTCTCGCCTTGTAGCTTTGGCGACAACCAGACAAGTGACGCCTGGTGTATCTGCCAGTAAGTAGGCACCGGAGATGCGTGCAGAAAACGTTCGCGTTTATCATCAAAAATATCTTCGCCATGGTCAGAGGCGTATACCAGCCCCGCGCGATAGCCGGTGGCTTTCAATCGGTCGATGAGAGATGACAGGATATAATCGACATACAGGATAGTGTTATCGTATGCATTTATCAGTTCGTCGCGGTTAGAGAGACTGGCATCTATTGCATCATCAGGGGTAAAATGCGAGAAGCTATCGGGATAGCGATCGCGGTATCTAAAGTGCGACCCGTATGTATGTATCACTATCAGCTGTTTACGTCTTAGAGTGTCACCAAGTAGTTTGTCGACCGGTTCAAACACGGCCTCATCATAGGGATGATGGGTGGCATCCTCAGAGGCAACGTAGACCGTTGTGTCAGCCTCGTTACCAAAGTGTTCGGTAAATGATCGGTTTGGCAGCTGATTTGAGATAAACGACGTAGAGAATCCGGCCTCGCGGAATGCTGTGATTATGCTCTTGTAGTGTGCTATCGAATCAAAATTCTCGGCCGAGGCATAGCTTATCAGCATCGGCACACTTTTGTGAGTTGTGTTTGACTCGGATATAGATTTTCTGAAGAATACCACCCCATCCTCTTGTGACAGTCGGGGATTGGTCGGCCGCTCATATCCACCAAGTTGCCAATTCTCACCGCGTGAGGTCTCCCCTATCACAAAGACATAAATCTCGGGCTCGTCAGAGTCGTTGGTGTGTGTGGCACGATATGTAAATCCGGCTGAAATCTCGGCATGGTGAGCTGTCTCTGAGTAACGGTGACAGGCCTCGATGAGATTTGACACTGCATTGACAGGGAACGTCTCATGTATGAATTGGTAATCTCTGACAGAGAAATGGCAGCCGATGGTTGCAATCATTCCGGCCAAAGTCAAAGCGATGCCGCACCCCAGCAGTTTACGTCTGAAACGGCGCGTTATATCTTTCTTTTTGATCCATCCCCATATACCCCATATAATTGGAGTGAGATAAAGGATAATCACCACCCCCATAGCATCAAGCAGATTGGCCAGGAGTTCGGTTGCCTCTGACACATTGGTGGTCACGACATTGAGAAACATATCGACGGCAATAACAGATCCGCCATAAAGATATAGCAACACAAGCTGAAAAGCTGCTAAAATCATAAACGGCAGGGATGCTATGACACTCTTGCCGGTACGCAACCAAGCACCCATTACCAGACAGAATATTCCACCGGGCAACAATATGTTTACAACCGCGCTCAGGGGTGAAACCTCCTCAGTGAATGACAGCACTATATTTGGGACAATGAGGGCCAGTACTACCCAGATGGCCAGCGCTCTCATATCACCGAAAAAGCGTCCTAATGGACGCAGAATATACTTTGTAAAGAATAATTTGATAGTTGACACTTGATTAAAATGCTTCATTTATACCGAACGAGAGTGAATGGGAATGTTTTCCAAACCCATAATCGACTCTCACGTTAACTCTGTTTTTAAACTCCCAGCGATACCCGATACCGTATGTCGGCAACAGGGTATTCCATCTGATTTGGTCGAATGTGCTGAACACACTGCCGACACCACCCCAGACGACCAATCCGTTACGACGCCAGATATGCTGCCTGAGTTCGACCACGACATCCAACTCATTCTTGTCACGGTAACGTCCCTCATAATAACCTCTGACGGCGTTGCCGTTGTCAAGGGTGGGTAGCATACCCCAAGGCACATCGCCATACGCCGCCGCACCATGAAATCTGAATGCCATAATACCTGACGACCAGAACCGACGGTAATACATCGCCGACAGCTCGCTCATCGAAAACGCATATTTGTTGCCTGCAAACCCGGGGAAAAATTGCTGATGGAAACCGATGTAATAACCTTTAGACGCATTACCGGGGAGATCGCGGGTATCAAACGAAAACACCACACCGGCACCATAGCAGAACACCCTGAGATCTTCACCCTGCCATAATTCCGGGCGCTCAGTCTTGGTGGCTTTCTGATAATTGAAGTTTACAGAGGGTCCGAGATAAATATTCGCGGGGATCTTCCATAAAAACTGCATGGTCATCGCCGACTCAAGCAGGGTATATTTACTCTCATTATCGCTGTTAATGCCGCTATCATACCCTATTCCCCAAAATTTCAACGGGAAATGGCAGAAATTGGCATCATACACCACGCGCATGCGATCACGGGGGAAAATGTGATTGCTACGGATACCGAAATTATACATCCCGGTAACAGACCCCTCGGCATAGATCGAAATATCGCTTCGCGGAGTCAGTGAATCGTTTCGCGACTTATAGAGACCTGAGACAAGGCCGGCAATCTCAACCGATGTTGCCGCCGAATAGCTCGGTCCGCCGATAAACGATATGTCAAACTTCTTCTCAGGTTTGACATCATTGGTATGATCAAAATAGTCAATAATCTTACCGATCAGGTTTCGATGTACAGACGTGTGAGACGACGCTACCGAGTCAGGTTGCTGTGTTACCACGCATGAATCAGCTATACAATCAGTATCACCTCCGGCATAAGATAATGGTGAAATGACTGAAAGCAATAATATTAACAATGAATATCTTAGCGGTGATAGCAACTGCATCTAATATAGTCGATGTTGTCAAAATTCGGTGCAAAGTTACGAATTTATAATTAAAGAGAAAAGTCTCCTAATCTGACACAATGTCAGATTAGGAGACTTTTATGGTAAATAATGCTTGTAAACAATGGTTAAAGCAGCTCAACCGATCGAGTGATAAAGGCAGAGAGATCAGCACCTTTGAGCAACCCGTTGCCTAAGAGGGCAAGGTCAATGAGCTGTCTGATAACAGGCTGGGTTGCGGCATAAGTCGACACTGTCTCGGTCTGTTCCTTGCGGGCTTTGTCGACGACAGACATGAGTTCCTGCAGCTGTTTCTCTTGCTCTGCGGTGGGTTTGCCGTCTTTGACCTCTTTATTTAGATCCTCGATCTTTTTGTTGGTGTCGTTAATTGAAGTGACCAGCGTTGAGATCTTTGAATCAAGCACCTCAAAGGCTGCTTTTGATATCTTGTCAACCACCGGCTGATCTACATTGACAGTCATATTATAGCTGTCAGGCATCTCGCCATAGAAGTTCATGCCGGGCTGCAGTGCGGCCATCTCCTTCATACGACGCATATATTCGTTGCGGGTGATGACAATAGGCGCGCCATTCTCACCGAGAGCCTCGAATGTGACGATGAACTGTGCCTTGTCAACTTTGGGAAGCTGTGAGCTAAAAAGTGTCGTCAGCATATCGCGCTTATCAGCCGGGATATCGGCCGTCTTCTTATCGGCTTTGGGGATAAGATTTTCGACCACGTCTGAGTCTACTCTGACAAACCGGCTCTTGTCGATCTTCTGCTCAAGCAATCCGACAAAGTGGCTGTCGAGCTGACCATCCATGAGCAATACAGAATACCCCTTGTCATTGGCAGCCTTGATAAAGGTATACTGCTCGGTGGGATCTGTCGTGTAGAGGAATACCAGATTACCGTCCTTATCAGTCTGAGTTGCTTCAATAAGAGTCTTATACTCATCAATGGTGTAATATTTACCCTCAGTATCTTTGAGGAGGCAGAACTTCATCGCAGCATCGCGGAATTTCTCATCAGTCAGCATACCATACTCGATGAAGATGCGGATGTCATCCCATTTCCCCTCAAAATCCTTGCGGTCTGCCTTGAAGAGATCTTCGAGACGTGATGCAACCTTTTTGGTGATATAGCCTGAAATCTTCTTGACGGCGGTGTCACTCTGCAAATAGCTACGTGATACGTTCAGAGGGATATCGGGTGAGTCGATGACACCTTGCAGCAGCATCATGAACTCAGGCACAACACCCTCAACCGAGTCGGTCACGAAAACCTGATTGCAATAAAGCTGGATACGGTTTTTGGTCACCTCAAAATTATTGTGAATTTTGGGGAAGAATAATACGCCGGTTAGATGGAAGGGGTAATCCACGTTAAGGTGAATCCAGAACAGAGGATCATCCTGACCAGGATAAAGCTCGTGATAGAATGTAATGTAATCACTGTCAGTAAGTTCGGCCGGTTTCTTGGTCCAGAGCGGTTCGGTCGAGTTTATAACCTTGTCGCGGTCAGTGTCTACCATCTTGCCGTCTTTCCATTCCTGCTCCTTACCTGACACGACGGGCACGGGGAGGAATCGACAATATTTCTTAAGCAGCGTGTCAATCCTTATCTGCTCAAGGAATTCGGCGTTTTCGGGATCGATATGGAGGATAATATCCGTACCTCTCTCCTTCTTTTCGGCCGGACCCATCGAGAACTCAGGCGACCCGTCACACTCCCAGCGCACGGCCTCAGCGCCATCCTTATATGACAGAGAGACGATCTCAACCTTATTTGCTACCATAAAGGCCGAATAAAAGCCGAGACCGAAGTGGCCGATTATGGCGTTAATATTATCTTTATATTTGGCGAGAAAATCTTCTGCGCCTGAGAATGCTATCTGATTGATATATTTATCAATATCTTCGGCAGTCATGCCGATACCGTGGTCAGAGACGGTGAGCGTGCCGGCCTCTTTATCGACGGTCACATATACTTTGAGATCGCCAAGCTCACCCTTGAACTCGCCGAAAGATGAGAGTGTACGTATCTTTTGGGTTGCGTCGACAGCATTTGAGACGAGTTCGCGCAGGAAAATCTCATGATCGCTGTAAAGAAATTTCTTGATTACCGGGAAAATATTCTCGGTGGTTACTCCGATAGTACCTTTAGTTGTTGCCATATATCTATGTAGTTTTTAGTTTACGTGTCAATGAGGTGTGTAAGACAACCTCTGTCACTATAACAAACTGCAAAAAAAATGCCAATCGTCAGGATTGGCATTTTTTCATAAATATTGTTAATCTCTGTCAGTTTTTGTCAGTGTCAACGGGTGTATCTGGGGTGTCTTCTGACTTGGCGGCAGCATCAGACACCGTTGTGTCGGATTTCTCACCGCTGACAACAGTGCTTGTCACCTTGTCATTATCCTTGTCAAAATCGACCTTAATGGTATCGCCGGGATTGAGTTCAGAGTTGATGATCAGTTCGGCCAGAGGATCTTCGAGATACTTCTGTATGGCACGCTTGAGCGGACGTGCGCCGTATTGCTGGTCATAACCCTTGGTAGCAATATACTCTTTGGCTTCATCTGTGATGTCGAGAGTATAACCCATGAGATCAAGTCGGTTGCGGAAACCGCGCAACTCTATGTCGATGATCTTGAAGATCGCGTCCTTGTCGAGCGAATCAAACATGACGATGTCATCGATACGGTTAAGGAACTCTGGAGCGAACGCCTTATTGAGAGCTTTCTGTATGACAGAGTCGTTATACTCCTTCTCTTTGGCGGCATCGCGGGTAGCAAAACCAACGCCCGACCCGAAATCCTTGAGCTGACGTGACCCGATATTAGAGGTCATGATTATCAGCGTGTTCTTAAAGTCGATGTGACGACCGAGACTATCGGTAAGTCGACCCTCGTCAAGGACCTGCAACAAGAGGTTGAACACATCGGGATGAGCCTTCTCGATCTCATCAAGGAGGATTACCGAGTATGGACGACGACGCACTTTCTCTGTGAGCTGACCGCCCTCTTCATAACCGACGTATCCCGGAGGCGCACCAACAAGACGGCTGACGGTAAACTTCTCCATATACTCGCTCATATCAACGCGGATAAGGGTATCGGCGCTATCAAACAGATACTCGGCCAACTTCTTTGCCAGGTGTGTTTTACCCACACCGGTCGGACCGAGGAACATAAAGCTGCCGATTGGCTTATTGGGATCTTTAAGACCTACGCGATTGCGCTGGATAGCCTTGACAATCTTCTCGATAGCCTTATCCTGGCCGATTATGTCACCCTTGAGTTTGGGTGCCATCTCTCTCAGACGCGACCCTTCGGCCTGAGCTACACGCTGCACGGGTACGCCTGTCATCATAGCCACGACCTCGGCCACTTTCTCGTCGTCAACAGTCACCTTGTCAGCCTCAAGCTGTTTTTCCCATCGCTCATTTGCCTCGGCAAGCTGCTGCTTTAGAGTCTGTTCCTTGTCGCGGAAAGAGGCTGCTTTCTCGAAATTCTGAGACTGGGCGGCAGCGAGCTTTGACGCGCCGGCTTCGACAATCTCTTTCTCAAGTTGCTCGATCTCCTGGGGCACGACAATATTGGTGATATGAGCGCGAGACCCGGCCTCATCGAGGGCGTCGATCGCCTTGTCAGGGAAATTACGGTCAGAGACATATCTCTCTGTCAGGCTTACACAGGCTTTAAGGGCATCGTCAGTGAACACTACATTATGATGTGCCTCATACTTGTCTTTAATATTATTGAGGATCTGTAAGGTTTCTTCGGGGGTGGTCGGTTCGACCATCACCTTCTGGAAACGACGCTCCAGCGCTCCGTCTTTCTCGATATTCTTACGATACTCATCGAGAGTGGTGGCGCCGATGCACTGTATCTCGCCGCGGGCAAGCGCGGGTTTGAGCAGATTGGCGGCATCCATCTGTCCGGCCGAGTTACCGGCACCGACAATGGTATGCAACTCATCTATAAAGAGGATGACGTCAGGGTTCTTTGACAGCTCGTTGAGAATGGCCTTGACGCGCTCCTCAAACTGGCCTCGATATTTCGTGCCGGCCACAAGCGATGCCATATCAAGCGATATGACTCGTTTGTCAAAAAGGATTCGCGACACCTTGCGCTGCACGATACGCAGTGCCAGCCCCTCTACAATAGCCGATTTACCGACACCCGGCTCACCGATAAGCACGGGGTTGTTTTTCTTGCGTCGGCTCAGGATCTGGGCAAGACGCTCGATTTCGACCTCACGTCCCACCACAGGGTCAAGCCGACCATCTTCGGCGGCACGTGTCATGTCATTACCAAACTTGTCAAGTGTCGGGGTATCATTGTTACCGCGGCTCTTGGCCGACTGACGCGCATTGCGGTCTTCGGGGGGACGCTGAGTCTGACGCGATGACGACTGAGGCAGATCTTCATCTTCCTCATCCTCCTCGTCATCGGTGTAACCGGCACCGGCACGTGGAGCGTCAGCCTTATTCTGTAAGAGCTGCAACAGCGAAGGATAGTCGATGCCGGCCTGACGGAACGGTACGATAAACGGCATGCGCTGCACCTCGGGATTGTGGAGAATCGCAAGCAACAGATGTATCGAGTCGACCGAATCACTCTTGAGCATACGGGCCTCAAGCACAGAGAGTTTAATCAATCTGTTGCATAGATCGCTCACCGTGACATCTCCCCCAATGCGACCTGTTGTGGTGTCAAAGAGGGTGTCATCGAGCTGTTGTCTGAGCTGATACACCGACACGTTGCGCGAGATCTTTTCTAATAGGGAGAAGACCGGCGAACCGGTGTCGCCGAGTATCGCCAGAAACAGATGCTCGGGATTAATTATGTTATTGTTGTGACGCACAGCCTCCTGACGGCTGACTTCGAGCACAGCTTTTAGTTGTTCAGTGAAATTAATGTCCATTTATCTCCTTTCTTGTTCTTAAAAATGGATTTTCCTCAAAGGTTTGGTGTTACATTATAACGGCAAATAGTGTGCCAAAGTGTACACCGCGCCAGCACATAGACACTTAAAAATCCTTAAATAAATCTCGCTGACCCTATTGGAAAATAAATCTGTCGCAAATATAACAATTCTTTCGGGGAAAATGTCTATCTTTGTAATGTATTTCGGGAGAGCCATGCCTTCCCGAAATACTTCACGCTATCTCCATAACCGGAGAAAAGTGCTAATTCTTACAGCTTTAACTATATTATGCTCGACGAAGACCGCATCATTAAGATCAACATCGAAAACGAAATGAAGTCAGCCTACATCGATTATTCGATGTCGGTGATCGTTTCGCGTGCCCTTCCAGACGTCCGCGACGGCCTCAAGCCTGTCCACCGCCGCGTACTATACGGTATGAACGTGATGGGTAATACCTCCGACAAGGCTCACAAAAAGGCCGCCAACGCCGTCGGCGAGGTGATGGGTAAATATCATCCCCACGGTGACTCATCAATATATGGTACCATCGTGCGTATGGCCCAATGGTGGGCAATGCGCGAGTGCCTTGTCGACGGACACGGCAACTTCGGCTCGATCGACGGTGACGGACCGGCGGCTATGCGTTATACCGAGATCCGCCTGCAGAAGATCGGCGAAGAGATGCTACGCGACATCGACAGCGAAACCGTCGACTTCCAGCCTACATACGATAACTCGCGTAAAGAGCCGATGGTGCTCCCCACACGCATCCCCAACCTGCTGGTCAACGGTGCATCGGGTATCGCCGTGGGTATGGCCACCAATATGCCGACTCACAATCTTACCGAGTCGATTAACGCCTGTATAGCCTATATCGACAACCCCGACATCTCGACAGTCGACCTTATGAAGATTATCCCTGCCCCCGACTTCCCCACGGGCGGTACAATCTTCGGCACAAACGGCGTTAAGGAGGCATACGAGACCGGTCGCGGCCGCATTGTCATCCGTGCCAATGCTTTTGTCGAGCAAGAGAAAGATCATGAGCTGATTATAGTTGACGAGATTCCCTATGGTGTCAACAAGGCTGAACTCATCAAATATATAGCCGAACTGGTCAACGAAAAGAAGATCGAAGGCATAGCCGACATCAATGACGAGAGCGATTACAAGGGTATGCGCATCGTCATACGTCTGCGTCAGGATGCCGTGGCTAATATCGTGCTCAACAAGCTCTATAAGATGACACCGATGCAGTCGACATTCTCCGTCAACAATGTCGCGCTGGTCAACGGCCGACCCCGCCTGCTGTCGCTCAAAGAGATTGTCGGTGCGTTTGTCGATCACCGTCATGATGTGGTAATCCGCCGCACTCAGTTTGAGCTTAGAAAGGCCAAGGAGCGTGCCCATATACTCGAGGGTCTAATTATCGCTTGCGACAATATTGACGAAGTAATACGCATCATACGTAACGCAGAGTCTACCGAGGCTGCCCGCCTAACCCTCTCAGAGACATTTGCTCTCACCGAGCCGCAGACTCAGGCTATCGTTGATATGCGTCTGCGTCAGCTCACCGGACTCGAGCAAGACAAGCTGCACGCACAGTTTGAGGAGTTGCAGCAACTGATCGCACGTCTTGAACTAATCCTCAGCGATGACTCTGTATGCCGCGAGCTCATCAAAGATGAGCTCATTGAGATCAGAGACCGTTTCGGTAACGCCCGTCGCACCAAAATCGAGGTTGCCGCCGGGGACTTCAATGCCGAGGATTTCTTTGCCGATGACGAGATGATCATCACCATCTCTCACATGGGTTACATCAAGCGCACTCCCCTCTCTGAGTTCCGTGCACAGAATCGTGGCGGCGTAGGGTCTCGCGGGTCAAATACCCGCGAGGAGGACTTTATCGAATATATCTACCCGGCATCAATGCACAACAACCTTCTCTTCTTCACTCAGAAAGGTCTTGTGTATAAGATGAAAGTATATGAGCTCCCCGAAGGTGCCAAAGCCACAAAGGGCCGGGCGATACAGAATCTGCTCAACATTGAGCCGGGCGACTCTGTCAACGCATTCATCAAGATCAAGAATCTTGATGACACCGAGTTTACTTCATCGCACAATCTCGTGTTCGCTACCAAACTTGGTCAGATCAAGAAGACATCACTCTCAGAGTATGCCCGCATTAATATCAAGGGTAAGAAAGCAATCGTACTCCGTGAAGATGACAAACTCATCGGTGTCGAGTTGACCGATGGCAACTGCGAGATCCTGATGGCTAACCGCAACGGTCGTGCTATCCGCTTTAATGAGTCGGCTGTCCGACAGATGGGACGTGTAGCCGCCGGTGTCCGCGGTATGCGTCTCGATGGTGGAGATGACGAGGTGATCGGAATGGTTTGCATGGCTGCTGACGATTCTAACAATGTTATGGTTGTCTCGGAGAACGGATATGGCAAGCGCTCTGACATCGAGGCTTACCGCATCACTAACCGAGGCGGTAAGGGTGTCAAGACGATGAATGTCACCGAGAAGACCGGTCGTTTGATCGCCATTAAGAGTGTTAACGATGACAATGACCTGATGATCATCAACCGCTCTGGTATCACCCTGCGCATGCGTGTCGCAGACATCCGTGTCATGGGTCGTGCCACTCAGGGTGTCAGGATCATCAACCTCGACAAACGCGGAGATGAAATCGCCTCGGTATGCTGCGTACCCACTGATCCCGAGGAGGAGGCTGTTGAGTCAATCGAGAATCCAGAGATACTTGACGAGCCGATAGGCAACTCTCTCGATGAGTCTCTTGATGATGAGACCAATGATGATGTCGAGGATGTTGAAAACGGTGACACCGAAAATACCGCCTCTGACGAATCTGACGAATAATCTCAAAAAACAAATAATTACATATCATAAAACCATTTGACCATGAAGAAAATCAGCGTTTTAGGCGTTGCCTGCCTCGCTACTCTGGCCGCTTCGGCCCAGATGCAGGTCGTTAAGGATGTCGAGCATCAGCTCAAAGGTGATGTAGCATCTTATCCCAAGGCTATCGAGACACTTACCCCGGCCTTTACAAACCCTGAGTCGGCCAACGAGGCACAGACCTGGTATATCGCCGGTAAAGGTGCGTTTGACTTTGTAAACAATGCAGCCGCCATGCAGCGTGTTACCGGCGAACTCAACGCTCCCCAGGTAGCCCAGTATGTACTCGACGGTTTTGCCTACCTCGAGAAAGCTCTCCCCCTCGACACCGTCGTTGACGCTAAGGGAAAGGTAAAGACCAAATACTCTAAGGATATCCTCAAGCAGATCGTCAACAACTACACCCTCACTGCCGATGCCGGTCAGTGGTTCTATAACGACGTGCACGATTATGCCAAGGCTGCCGAGGCGTGGACTCTCTTTGTAAATCTTCCCAAAGATGAGCGTTACGCAAAGGCCGGTCTCAAGGCTCAGCCTGACACAATCGTTGGTATGTATCAGTTCTATACCGGTTGTGCTTACTCATTGTCTGACAATCCTGCCAAGGCTCTCGATAGCTTCCTCGACGCTATCCGTCTCGGTTACGACAAAAAAGAGGCTTATGACTATGCCATCACCTCTGCCACCCAGATGAAGGATCTCAATAAGGCTGCCGAGATCGCCCAGGCTGCCTACGAGGTTTATCCCGAGAACAGCTACCTCGGCACAATAATCAACAACTATCTTGACAAGAAAGAGTATGATAAGGCTGACCAACTGCTTGATCCCTATCTGGCCAAAGATCCCAACAACGGTCAAGTATACTTCCTCAAAGGTATCATCGCAGATCAGCAGAACAAGTCTGACGAGGCTAAGGCTCTCTACAAGAAAGCTATCGATCTCGATGCCAACAATGCCAACGCTCTCTTCCAATATGCTTACAAACTCTGCCAGGAAGCTGATGCAATAGACCAGAATGAAGGTGCAAACGTACCCCAGGCTCAGTATGAGCAGTTCTGCCAGGAGAAGACTTTCCCCCTCTATCGCGAGGCAGCCGGCTATCTTGAGAAAGCATATCAGCTCAACGAGAACCTCACAGACTGTCTTACACTCCTCCGTTCGATTTACTACCGCATCGGTGATGAGACAAACCTCGAGCGCGTTAAGGCTCTCTGATCTTACACTGATTTAGCACTCGGCTGAGCATCAGTCTAAATGATTTCATAACCGGGCTCCGTTTACACGAAGCCCGGTTATTGTAGATATTGATAACAAGACTGTCATGGAACTTCTAATAAAAAATATGGTATGCCGCCACTGCATCCGTGCCGTTGAGACGGTGCTTGATAATCTCGGTATCACTGACGCTGAGGTGATGCTCGGTTCTGTCACAATTCCTGACGAAGAGGTATCAAAAGTCGGTATCGAAAAGATAGACCGAGCACTCGAAGATGACGGCTTTGAGCGCATCGTCGACCGCAACGCTATGATTGTCGAGAACATCAAGAAGACGATCATACGTCATGTGCGCATCGAACGTGAGTGTCCGCTCAACCTCTCGGCATGTCTTGAGAAACATCTCGATATAACCTATGACACTGCCAGCCGTATATTCTCGGCTCAGGAGGGACGCACGATCGAGAAATATTTCATTGCTCAGAAGATCGAATTAGTTAAAGAACTGATGGGTTATAACCAAATGAGCATAAGTGAGATAGCTGACATGACCGGTTACTCGTCTGTGTCGCATCTCTCACGCCAGTTTAAGGACGTAACCGGCATGACACCATCGCAATATCTGCGTCGGGGCCTGAACGACCGTCAGCCCATCACACAGGTATGATCTGTCTCCAGGCTCACAACATCAATTTGACAAGTTGGCAACCGGTGGAAATCGTGCAATTTAATCCCGAAATTGTCTAACGCCTCATTGCGGTAAAATTCATAACTTTGCATAGTAATTATCAGCAGATTATGAATTTTACCGTTTTTCTGTATTCACTTATAGACATCCTCAATGAGATGTCACCTTATATATTGCTTGGCTTTCTGATAGCCGGGTTACTCCATGAGTTCGTCAAACCCGAGACAATGAGCCGTCATCTCTCAGGCAATGGATGGAAGCCGGTTATCAAGGCAGCCATGCTTGGTGTACCTCTCCCCCTCTGTTCGTGCGGCGTTCTTCCCACCGCTGTCGGCCTGCATCGTCAGGGAGCATCAAAGGGTGCGACCACTTCATTCCTTATAGCAACGCCGCAGACCGGTGTTGACAGCATCGCTGCCACTTACTCTCTGCTTGGTCTGCCTATGGCCATATTGCGCCCGATCGCAGCCCTTGCAGGAGGATTTGCCGGAGGGATGGGTGTGACACTGCTTGCCAATGATGACAAGACCGGCGAGACAGTCGCATCTTGTTCAACCATAGCAACCGCAGCGTCCGTAGGGCAAGACAACGCATCGGACGTACACAAACCGTGGTATACGCGCCTGACCGAAGCCGTGCGTTACGGTTTGGTCGAGATGGTCGCAAGCGTAGGGAAATGGCTTGTTATCGGATTGATCATCGCGGCGCTTATCACCGTTTTTGTTCCCGATCAATTCCTTGTATCTCTCAGTGATCGACCGCTGTTGGCAATGCTGGCAATGATTATCATCGCCATCCCGATGTATGTCTGCGCCACAGGTTCGATACCCATTGCGATGTCGTTGATGATGAAAGGACTCAATCCCGGAGCCGCGTTTGTATTGCTAATGGCCGGTCCGGCTGCCAACTTCGCCTCTATGATGGTCCTTGGCCGTGCTATCGGTAAAAAAGCGACAGCCATCTATACCGGGTCGGTAATCGTCACCGCTCTGTTCTTCGGCTTGATTGTAGATTATTTCTTCCCGGCCGAGTGGTTTGCCAATCTCGGCGGTAAAGCTGCTTGTACTCACTCATGTCACACCGATTTTGGCTTGTTTGAGACCGGATGCTCTGTGCTATTGGTCTTTCTGCTGATCTATTCATACTTCAAAACCCGTAATCATTCACATCAAATCAATACATCAGATATGACTAAAACATTCAAAATCGACGGTATGTCATGCAACCACTGCCGCATGACTGTTGAGAAAGCAATCTCGGCCGTCCCCGGCGTAGAGAAAGTCGTTGTCGACCTTTCGGGGGGTGTTGCCACCGTAGACGGCACATACGATAACACCGCAATCTTCAAAGCCGTTCGCGACTCAGGTTTTGACATCGATAATATTTGACTATATCCCATCAAATACCCAAACGGGTATTTAACAGATTACAGCAGGTGACCGACGCAACGGCCACCTGTTGGTGTATTAAGGATTATAAGAGAGCCTCCCAATTACAAATCCACCCAATGGGGAGCATGCTGAGGAATATCTCTTTGATGAAGTTATGTATAAGGAGAGGTTTACGATAGAACGCACTAATGCATGGATGGATAGTTTCAGATCCATTCTATGCAGATTTGATACAACCGTTTCCAGTTGGAAGGGTTGGAATTATCTGGCGTTCACTGTGGTGTTCCTTAAAAAATTCACAAATCAAAAAAGTTTATATGACTTCAATAGTTAATATTCAATATTATGCGGTTTGTACGGTATAAAAGTGGCCGTGAAGATAGATTTGCCTTCTAAAAAGAAAATATTTAACACTTTTACCCTTGCTTAACAAGAAATCATAGGATAATATCGGGGATATATGGAAGAAATGGATGCCTAATTGAGAAGGATTATCTATGGAAAATCGGGGATTTTTGGAATCGACTTTTCCCTAACTTTACTTTAGTCTAAGTGCATTTATATTGCACTTAAAGTAAAGTGACGATTATGTGTTTGACTCGTTACTTACAGACTTTACTTAATAAATGGTCATTATTCATTGTGTAAGTAGCTCTTTGAGTTTGGCGATGACTTGGAATTTCATATTTCTTTTATTAAGGTAAAATAATGAAAGTTTTGCCACTCTTTGTGAAAATCATATTATAGGTGTATTCGTTAATTTTGTAGAGATAATTGAAAAAGAAAGAATTTATGAAAAGACCTTATATTGTGTGCCACATGATGCAGTCGGTCGACGGGCGCGTAGCCTGTGATATGGTTGACAAAATCAGTGGTGATGAGTATTATGACGCCCTTGAGTCACTCTGTTGCACCTCCCATGTGGAGGGTAAACATTCCTATCAAATCCATTACTGACTTGAACTGAAAAAAGTTGACACATTTGAGAGGCATAAAGGAAATGCCACATGCAAGAGTATGAATCAAGAGGCTATGTCGAGGAAGTCGATCCGAAGACAGGCCGTAGAATGACCCGCCGAGTCAAAAAAATTATATGCCGATACACACCGTCAGAGCGGGTAAGCATAGTTCGGGAATATCTTATTTCCGGATCAGACATTCAGCAAATCATGGACAAGTACCATATCAGGAGTAAAGAAACCTTCTTTTCCTGGCTTGGCGCACACATTAAAGAGGCACAATCGCTATCTTTGCATGAAATTAACGAATCAGACACCGATATGGCCAACAAAAGCAAGGATGACCAGATTCGGTAACTGAAAGAGAAGTTACGTCAGGCAGAAAAACGCGCTGAAATGGAAGCGTTGCGCGCTAAGGCTTTCAGCACGATGATTGACGTCGCAAAAGAAACTTTCAATATCCCTGTGCGAAAAAAATCTGACACCAAACAGCAAGTCTGCTCCGCGAAGAGTGTCCAAATATAGGGTTCGGCACTCTGACCGGACTGTTTGGTTACAGCAGACAATCGTACTATAAGCAAAAGGTAGACAAGGCGTATGTCGATGAAACCATTGAGCCGTTAATCGTTGAAAAATCACGGGAACTTCGCTAACCAAATCCGGGTCTTGGCTGCGTTAAACTCTATCTGATTATCAAAGAATTATTTGAATCGACCCACAGTATGCCGGGACGAGATGCCTTTATAGAGCTGATGCGCAAACACGGGCTGATGGTTCAGATAAAGAGACGGAAACGATATAAGACAACAGACTCGGATCATCCATACCGGAAATACGACAATCTGATAAAAGATATAGTCCCATCACGTCCTAATGAAATATGGGTCAGCGATATAACCTATATTGAAACGGAAGAGGGGGTATGTTATCTGTCGCTTATCACCGATGCTTACTCACATAAAATTGTCGGGTGGGCAGTTGGCGAGACCCTTGAGACCATATATCCGCTCAGGGCTCTACGGATGGCACTTTCTACTATAGATGAAGAAACAGCCTCGATGCTCATCCATCATTCTGACCGAGGATCCCGGTATTGCAGTTACGCCTATGTACGCGAATTGAAGAAGCACGGCATACGCATCAGTATGACTCAGAGCGGAGATCCTCTTGAAAACGCCATCGCCGAACGTGCCAATGGTATCCTGAAAAGCGAATGGCTATACAAAATGAATATCCCTACGATAGCCGCATGTATCATAGAGCTCAATAGAATCATAGATTTCTATAACAGGCAGCGTCCGCACAGAAGCATTGGAATGAAGACTCCGGAAACAGTTCATCGTCAATTCGGACCTCAAAAAAGATGCTGGAGAAACTCATGGAACGTAAGAGAACCTGTTCCATTGGAATAGGTTTTCTTAGCCATGAGCGCAATCTGAACAAAAAGGCGAAGCAACCAAAAGCCACTTCGCCCGATATGCCTGTTCAGCATAGCGCGGAATCCTATTGCTGACGGGTTGCTCCTCAGCAGAGCCCGTTTCCCCTTCGAATCCCGTGCAAAGTTAATAATTTTACCGGGATTTAATTTCTGTGCCGAATATAATGTTTATCTTTGCCGATGACAAGCGATTCAGGGATACGAAGGTAGCTGACAACCTTTTCAGAGATAAAATTAAAGAAATGTAAACCCAAATCAGGTGAACGAAAAAGAGTCTGTAAACCATATTAGTTAATCGCCCTCAAATCTGTCAAGTCTTTTTAGGGAAAGTCATCGAATTATTAAGTATTAAACATACTTTAACCTTAGTGTGCAAGATTTTGGCAGCCTTGCACACTAATTTTGCATCCGAGTTTATGGTCTCGGATTTATTTCGTAACTTTGCACTATAATCTGCGCTTGTGCTGACAAAGACCAATTATGTAAGAAACATTTCTTATTCAACATATTACGGAACTTCCGTGTAGTCGCATAAAGGTTTGGTCGCCTGTCAGCACTACCCGGAAGTTTCTACTTTAATGGATAAAGGAAATTCAAATATCCTTGTTAATGCAGTTTGCGAACAATTGTACGCACTTTTTGGAAACTCTACTTCTGAATTCCAAGAAGCGAGGACGGCTGTTCACTTACTTATGGACAATCTCAAAGAGTTTGAAATTCCTTCTACTTTCGTTTCAGACTCATTATTTAATGAATTTGCTTTAAACAAAATCCATGAAACTCTTTCAACTCTCAATGAGAGAGAACTAAGACGTAAAAAAGATGGAGTATATTATACTTTGCCGGA
>CAMWLR010000019.1 GCA_947175215.1 uncultured Porphyromonadaceae bacterium | reverse complement strand
GCGCATTATACGGTTAGTCCACCACCTTTACCAACCCGAAATATCTACTGACCCCGTTGTAGGTCTACAAAAATAAATTTGTCGGCACAATCGTAGGCTCAAAATCAGCGAGTTACGAAAAATGTCGGCTCAAATTGTAGGCACATAGAAATGGCGAAAATCACAATCAAACGTTCAGAATGTTGTTTGCAATACCAAAACCGATACCCATCAGGAGCCCGTCCTTGGCCGCTTTCTTCAAATCGGGTGTGTTGTCTTGGTAGTCAAAATCGTCGTCATCATCTTCATCGTCGTCCTCGTCGTCCTCGTCGTCATAATAATAATCCTCGTCATCATAATTTCGCGGACGGTCGAACTGTTCCCAGTCGGGCGCGTCTGGGTCATATAACGGATCGAATTCTTTTTCGTATCGTGAACCATCTTTCATTGAGAGATTATATATCTCAGGTTTTTCGAGAGCGTGGTCGATTAAATCCTTGTACCACGCCCGGAAAACCTCCCATTTCGCCAGCTCCCATTGAGGATAGTTACGGAATATGTCATTGAACTCATTTAATGCCCCAACAACTCCTCTCGAGTGGCCATACTGCATGATAGTCAACATGCGCTCCTTGACTTTCTCTGGGTCTGTTTCGAGGGTAGCCAACAAGTCTACACCATTATTAACACGCCATACAATAGCCATAATACAGTAAATAATGACCCATGATACAAATGTAAATATTATTGACATCATAAATCCACTGACTGTCAGCCCATCGTCAAACACAATAAATACATATTGCCAAATACCGAATATTACCAGTGTCAGTATTATAGAAATCTGTTTTTTCATCGTTCAAGCCCTTTCGTTAATAGTTCTGTTATAAGCTGCGAGGTAGATAGCTCTCGGCGTTCTGCTTCCGCGTGAATTTGTTTAATCAACCATTCAGGCACACGAACCGAAATTTTTATCCTTGTGCCGTCTTTAGCTTTGCGCCCGGATCCTTCCCGTGCTCCGCCACTGCCAATACCGCCCATAATTTTATATCTATTTGTTTGGTGCAAAGATACAAACATTTGGATAAGTCCGACAATTTCAAAACAAAAAAAATGATATTTTATAACATAAAGCACCCGCGTGTACCTTTAAGGCTCGCGGGCGCGGTGCAACGAATAAAGGCTTGGCGCCTTGTTATTCTGTAATTTCGACCTCGATATTTTCCGTTTCCTCGGTTGTGTATCCCATGCTGGGTTTTCCAATGAAAGAGAAAGTTCTCACTGTCGAAACCGAAAGTCTCGGCTGATATTCCAAGAGCCACGACTTCGAGGTCGGAGAATTTGGGAACAACCCAACATCGGGGGAGGTTTCCCGGTGCATTGACACGATTTCCAGCGAATTCCTTGCAGATACCGAGAATTCTTACGAAATTTGCTATGAAGTTGCGCATAAGCAGAGTAATAGCAGTCAACGGTGTGGTTACCACTAATTTACTAATAATCCGTTAATTGTGCAACTTTTTAATTTATAAATATTTAGAAATGTAATGCAACCTACGAGTTAATATGATAAGCAATAAGACTAAACGTAATATCTGGCTGACACTCGCAGTATTGGCTGCGGTGACGTCAATCGCCCGAGTCATTGATGCATTTATGGGCAATGTCAAATGGTGGGATCTGATAAGTGTCTTCGTCATTCTCGCCTTTTGCATTAAATATTATCTATGTTATCAACGCAAGGTGAAAGCCGGAGAGCTCTTTAACTAAATCGTTTCAATAAGTCAGTATGTCGATTAGGGTGATGCCTGTCGACTTAATGTTATTTTATAGTAAGGCCGACAGCGTTATATTAAATGACTGTCCGCTCGTCAGGCGGTACTTTCTGTATTTTTGGTTGTCATCACGGTAAACAAGGTAGATAAAAGACGATGGAGTTGAGTAATTTTGCAGCATAAACTTAACTGATATATGACTGAAAAAGAATTTCTCAGATATGCTGCCGAGGGGAATCTTATCGTAGCCGGCAGCGACATCCACTCAATCATGCACGCTGTCAGTCAGCGTGCACTGCGGCTCTCCGCAAACATCAATGCGACTTACCACACCCCCGAGGAACTGCGGGCTCTTATGTCAGAACTGATTGATCAGCCTCTGGATGCGGGCTTCGGACTCTTCCCCCCATTCTACACCGATTGTGGCCTGAACATTTCCATTGGGCTCGGAACATTCATCAACATGGGGTGCTCATTTCAGGATTGGGGCGGTATCTCGATCGGTGACAACTGCCTGATCGGTCACAATTGCACCATCTGCACGGTCAATCACTCTAAAGACCCTGCACACCGTGGCGACATGACCTGTCAACCGGTCACTATCGGCAACAGGGTATGGATCGGAGCAAACGTGACGATATTACCCGGCGTAACCATCGGTGACGGAGCCATCATTGCAGCCGGGGCTGTGGTCACTAAAGATGTGACCGCAAAAAGCATTGTCGGCGGTGTCCCTGCAAAAATCATA
Source organism: uncultured Porphyromonadaceae bacterium (assembly GCA_947175215.1). Taxonomy (GTDB): domain Bacteria; phylum Bacteroidota; class Bacteroidia; order Bacteroidales; family Muribaculaceae; genus UBA7173. The sequence continues at coordinate 31,187 of CAMWLR010000019.1, read as the reverse complement.
AGCACCATACAAGAGGGTCATCTAAACTGACCGCTATCTCACCACATTAAGTTATGAATAAAATAATAGCATCGGCACTCCTGGTCGCGACGGGGGCGCTCCAATCAAACTCTCAGATTATGGATAACAAGAATACAGACACATCTCTGGCTCAAGTCGAGCAGTTGACACTCACCGATCAGTGGGACAAGGTCTTCCCCAAAAGTGACAGAGTCGACCACCGTAAAGTCACATTCGTAAACCGATACGGCATCACACTGGCTGCCGATATGTATATCCCCAAAGATACCGAGGGGAAACTCCCGGCGATCGCAGTGAGCGGGCCGTTCGGCGCCGTAAAAGAACAGTCGAGCGGCTTATATGCACAGCAACTGGCCGAGCGCGGTTATCTGACCATCGCCTTTGATCCCTCATTCACCGGCGAAAGCGGAGGTATGCCCCGCCGTGTCGCTTCGCCTGACATCAATACCGAAGATTTCTCGGCCGCTGTTGACTTCCTGTCGGTACAACCCCAAGTCGACGCCGACCGCATCGGCATACTCGGTATTTGCGGCTGGGGCGGCATCGCTATCGAGGCAGCCATCAATGATCCCCGCATCAAGGCGACCGTGTCATCGACTATGTATGACATGACGCGCGTACTGGCCAACGGCTATTTTGACGCCGATGACTCAGCGGAGAAACGCAATGCAACCCGCACAGCCCTGGCAGCCCGACGTACCGAAGATTACCGTAACGGCAACTATCTGCGCGCCGGAGGGGTCATCGATCCCCTCCCCGAGAATGCTCCCCAATTTATCAAAGATTACTATGACTATTACAAGACCCCGAGAGGTTTCCATCCCAGGTCTGGCAACTCGACCGACGGCTGGAATATGACATCGGTACTACCCTTTGTCAACTTCAGATTCTTTGACTATGCCGACGAACTCACCGGGGCTGTCCTCATCATCCACGGCGATCAGGCCCATTCATATTATTTCGGCAAAGACACTTTTGCCAAACTGAAAGGAGATAACAAGCAGATGCTCACCATCAAAGGCGCATCACACTGCGACCTCTATGACCGCCTTGACGTCATCCCCTTTGACGAAATCGCAGCATTCTATAAAGAGAATCTTAAATAGTCCCACACGGCGTCGCACCGTGTGACACACTGACAAGCCATACACAAAGCTGTCATGTGCCCTCTAAAATGGCACATGATAGCTTTTTTTTGATGATTTTTTTGTAATTTTGTAGGCCTTTTGACTCACCCTCTCCATGAGCCGAAGTCTTCTCAACGATCATTATCACCAGTATCGCTACTATACTTGCACAACAATATTTCATAATTCTCCCTGTGTATACCTCTCGAGGGTTAAACCGGGGGAAATAAGGGCATATTGTCGCAACTCCACCTGATGCGTTTTGTTAAATTTATTATCGCCTTATAAGCAACCGGTTATGACGACAGACTTTATCACATTTGTCGAAAATGAGCTGCGCGCGACCGATAATAAACTGACAACCTCGGCCCTGACATCATTCCTGCGCTCGGTCAGGAAACACCGGGTCGACATCCTATCACCTGAGAGTATACGATTGTGGGTGATCGATATGCTGCTGGCCGGTTATAACAGAGCGACACGCAAAAAATATTCCGGTAAAGTACACCGACTCTACAAAGAGTGGAAGAAAGAGGCCGGAGCGGACCCGTTTGAGGCAACCGCTGATGCCCTTAACTTTGACACCGACTTTAACACCGAGCACGTCAAAAAAAATCTCAGCCGTGTCAGGCATCTCATCACAAAAGCAATTGAGGCCGCCGAAAGCCAGGACATCTGCATCTTTCTCTACCTCCTCTATCTGCCCAGTGTGACCATAGGTGAACTTGTAGAGCTGAAATTTGACGACGCGACCCCTGACATCCCGCAGGTTCATGACATAATCGAAACCATGCGCGATAGCCGCCGCACTAAATACATGTTTGGGCTCGGTCAAGGTAAACAACGACTACCGCAAATCGAACGTCAACTCTTGGCCAAACTCAGAGCCACCCTACACAGACACGGATTTGAGTTAGACCCGGTGTTCTCGCGCCTGACCGTCACAGCCATCTGGATAGAGGCCGCCCTCAAAACAGACATCCCTGTCGAAGAGATCCGGGCCCTTGTCAAAGAAATACCGCCGACCCGCCCGTATCTCGCGCTAATAAAGGGCACACCGCTGACCGACAACCGCAAAACCGAGATACTCGCCGCTGTCGCCGACACCATCAACGACATCAAGTCGCAATGGTACGTAATGAACATGCGCGCTAACAAGCCCGATGACATAAAGCGAGCCATCCGCCTCAACGCCCCCCGGCTCTATGACCGGATAACATTCTATTATCCCACCCATAAAGTACTCGCCGAGGCAAAAAAACGTAAAACCGTCCGCAAAGAGATACCCTATCTCCCCGGGCTGCTATTCTTCAGGATGCGCAACGACAAAGTCAGCCAACTCTTCAGCCGCATCGGCCAATACGCCTGGTGCTACCGACAGACCACCCACCCCGATAGCCCCTACTCAGTCATTCCCCGGGCAGAAATGAAAAAATTCCAGCAATACATCGGCCAATTCACCGATGACATCAGCATGGAACTCATCCCCCGCCCTACTCCCTTTGACATCGACGACAAAGTCTACGTCAACGGCGTCACCCCCTTAGCCGGCAACCTCTGCGTCATCACATCAGTACGCAACAACGACGGCACCCGCACCTACAACCTCCGCCTCAGCGCCACCACCGACTGCCGCTGGACCATCGCCGACATCCCCGAAATCTACCTCGACCCCGCCACCGTATAATGAATCAGATTAAAGCCGGAGCCGCACTCAACTACGTCATCGTACTGCTCAACATCCTTACCGGGCTGCTCTATACACCCTATATGTTGCGGTGTCTTGGGCAGAATGAGTATGGCCTATACTCGATAGTGGCCTCGGTCATCGCCTATCTGACCCTGCTTGACTTTGGCTTCGGATCAGCGATCGTCAGGTATACCGCACGCACGCGCGCCATAGGCACAAAAGATGATGAATGGAGGCTATACGGGATGTTTCTCAGCGGGTATACCGGCATCGGTATACTGGTTACAATCGCGGGATTTTTCCTGTACTTCAACGTGGACCGCATGTTTGACCGCACGATGACGCCCGACGAATTGTCACAGGCACGCACCATGATGGCCCTGATGGTAGCCAATCTCGCCATAACATTTCCGTTCAGCGTCTTTGGCTCAATCATCAGCGCATACGAGCGGTTTGTCTTCCAGCGGATACTGAATATTGTGCGCATACTACTGTCGACAATCGTTTTAGTGGGCGTGCTATATCTGGGGTATAAAGCGATCGCTCTGGTCATCGTACAGACGATATTCAGCGTGGGCACACTTCTGGCCAATTTTATTTATTGCCGTTATCGTCTGCATATCAAGATACGGTTTAATCATTTCGACATCCCGCTCCTAAAGGAGATATTGATATTCAGTTGGTGGAACTTTCTGGGCGCAATAGTCGACCGCATTTACTGGAGTTCGGGCCAATTCATCCTCGGCATATACAGCGGTACAGTGGCCGTAGCCATCTTCTCTGTGGCCATCACCCTGATGCACCTCTACATGTCGCTGTCGACCTCAATAACCTCCGTACTGCTGCCGAGAGTCACCGTGATAGCCACCAAAAATGAGACCCGCAAAGAGATCTCAGATCTGTTTATCCGCACCGGACGTATGCAGTTTTGCGTCATGGGCTTCATACTATCGGGCTTCATCGTTTTCGGTCAACACTTTATCAGTCTGTGGGCAGGTGCAGACTACGGCCAATCCTACCTCATCACCCTGATGTTCTTTGCCGTGCTGCTATGTCCCCTGATACAGAATGTCGGCATAACGATCTTATTAGCCCGCGGTCAGATAAAATTCCGCTCTCTGGCCTATCTGGTCATCGCAGTGATCAGTTTCATCCTCCAGATACTCCTGTCTAAATCGCATGGAGCAATAGGGTGTGCCCTCGCAGTCACTCTCGCGCTCTTTATCGGGCAATGGCTGGTAATGAATCTATATTATTATAAACGTCAGGACCTCGATATACCACAATTTTGGAAACAGATAGCGACCATGAGCATCGCCCCGGCCATCATTACCATCGCTATGACGATACTCGTTGATTATCTTAATCCCTGCTCATGGATACGGCTATTGCCCTGCGTTGTGGTGTACTCATGTATTTATGTGGCGGTATTATACCTGTTCAGCATGAATAAGTATGAACGAGGCATGATACATTCATTTTTCAGGCTGATCCCTAAAGCCGTCTCCTGAACTTATGCAGGTTATCTCATCATATAACACCGATCTGAAATTGCGCGCCGAAAGCTCGTCTGGGGGAGTTTTCTCACTCTTAGCGAGTCATGTCATATCAGAGGAGGGCACGGTTTATGGTGCAGCGTTTGACAAACAATGGCGAGTTGCGCATAAACGTGTTACCACCCCTTATGAGTTACAGATACTCCGTGGCAGCAAATATGTTTACTCTCATATCGGCGACATCCATCAACAGGTAATGGCAGACCTGAGTGACGGGCGGAAGGTGCTTTTTAGCGGAACACCCTGTCAGGTAGCGGCGATGGCGAAGATTGCCGGTAACCATAACAATCTGCTGCTCGTCGAGGTAGTCTGTCACGGAGCACCCGAGCCATCATACTGGGACAGATACCTGACCGAACTGCTCGCTCAACAAGGTCGCTCTCGCGCTGACATCAAGTCAGTCAATTTCAGAGACAAGCGCAATGGCTGGCGGAAATATAATTTTACAATCCGTTATAACGATGGCAGCGAATACACTGAGTTTCACGGCGCGAACCTCTATCTGGCCGGGTTCTTAAGGAATTATACACTGCGTAGCGCATGTTTCAAATGTCCTTTTAAATATCCCGACGGATCAAAAGCAGACATTACCTTAGGTGATTTCTGGGGAATCGAGAAACTCACAGAGATCAGCAATGATGAGGTCGCCAAAGGGATCTCGCTTATCATCTGCCATAGCGACAAAGGCCGGGCAGCAATCCCAGACGAGGCAATAGCTCGGTCATTTACATTTCAAGAGGTCGCGCCGCTTAACAAAGCCCTGACTAAGTGTGCGAGCCGTCCGGCAGACTATGATAAATTCCGACGCAAGGCTGCTGCCACAGACTCACTTTGCAGTGTCCTCAACAAGTTTACCCGCGAGCCGTTGATGCTGAGGATTAAAGTAAACGTCGCCAGGTTACTCTCCCGTTTGGGAATAAAGAAATAAATCATGCGGATAGGAATACTGACACAGGCATTACACGGTAATTATGGAGGGATTCTCCAGAATTATGCCTTGCAGCAAGTGCTGAAACAGATGGGGCATACCCCCGTCACGATTGACCGGCACAGACCGACCAATGACAATGTCGTAAAAAATATCGCCAAACGACTGTTGCAAATCGCTCACGGCAAATATGAGTCGAGCCTGCTGACACATTCGCAGAAACAATATCTTTATTCGCGCCCTATTGAATTTGTAACTGCTCATATCGACCGTCTCGGCCCGCTGACCACCCAAAGCGCGTTTGACAACGTGGTTAGTGACGCTTCTTTTGATGCCTTCATTGTCGGCAGCGATCAGTGCTGGCGTCCCTGTTATTCGCCTAACATCGCTGATTACTTTCTTGATTTCGCCGACAGACGTCAAGTCAAACGCATCGCTTACGCGGTCTCGTTTGGTGTGGACTCGTGGGAATACACCCCACAACAGACTCAGACAGTAAAAAAAGCCGCAGCAAACCTCGATGCAGTCTCAGTCAGGGAAAAGAGCGGTATCAAGCTCTGTCAAGAGTTTCTCGACATCAATGCCGAGTGGGTTCTCGACCCTACCATGCTCTTAGGTGTTGACGGCTTTACTCCTTTTGTAAAAAAAGAATACCCTGCGACACCCTTCATTACCCAATATCTCCTCGAAGATTCCCCCGAGGCCGATGCTGTCGTGTCAAGAGTCAAAAGCCTCACCGGGATTAATGAATGTCGTGACAATAACCGTACCAAGACATTCAACAGATTTACCCTCCTTAAACATTACAGCGCAATCTCTGTCGAAGAGTGGATCAGCAATATCGCCAATGCCCGATTTCTAGTGACCGACTCTTTTCACGGTGCTGTTTTTGCCATAATGTTTAATATCCCCTTTATCGTCAAACTAAACGGCACAAGAGGAAACACCCGCATCGAGTCCTTATTGTCAGACTTCGGGCTCGAACAATGTATCTGTCGAGACACGGCTCGGTTTGCATTACCGACAATTGACTATCAAGCTGTCAACAGGCATCTTGCCGATAGACTCATAGAGTCTCAGACATTCCTGATTAACGCCTTGAGCTGACATAATGACCCGCCTGAGCATCATTATCCCCGTCTATAACGTTGCCCGCTATCTCGAGCAATCTTTAGACAGCCTGTTAACTCAAAAAGAGGCCGACCAATGCGAGATTATACTCATAAACGACGGGTCAACCGACGAGTCTCCCGACATACTGCGCCGGTATGAGCGAAAATACCCCAACTTAAAGATAATTGACAAAGCTAACCAAGGTGTTAGTGCCACACGCAATCTCGGGCTTGATAAAGCCACCGGCGAGTATGTCACATTCATGGACGCCGATGATATACTTCATCCCGCATCTTTGTCAATCATTCTGACAACCCTGTCGCAACAAGATCCCGACCTCCTCACATGGGAGTATACGACCTTTTATTCCAAACCCAAGTTTGCAGAATATAGCGACATTATCACAACACAACCGGACGGCAATCCACAGGAGGCATTTAATACACTGATGGTCAAAGGTCATGCCGTAAGTTTATGGACTAAAGCGATACGTCAGAGTCTTATCGCCGAGACAGTCAGATTTGACGAGACGATGACATACGGTGAAGATATGTTCTTCTCATGGAAATGCTTTTTATCCGCCCGACGAATTATTCATATCTCCCACCCTCTCTATTATTACCGGCAGACCGGCAACAGCGCCGTATCGCGCTTTCATCCTGATGTTTATGAGAAGTATGCGCGATCTTTTGAAAACATAGAGCAATTTGCCGAGATGAAAGGATTGCTGACTGACCGAATGAGGGGTGACATCGACTATCATTTTGCCTGTCGTCTGCCTGCCTTAACATCCATGGAGGCACGCGCCCCCTATTCACGCGAGAGGAAAGAGGAAAGGATTTCGACATTCCTTAAAGACCCGCGTATCAGCCGTGCCCTGACTGATGACCCGCGCCTCACGACTCCATTTTATGAGTTGGCCCGAAAATCTGACGTCACCACACTTCTCAGCCAAGCCCGCTTAAATATGCTGAAAGCCCGGTTGTTATTCCCTCTCAAGAGATTACTTAAATAACACGACATACTTATCATCAAAGGGGTATGATTGATATTAAAGATAAAAAAGATTGCTCGGGATGCGCAGCCTGCGCCTCGATATGCGGTCACGGGTGCATAGCGATGGGCACTGATGCCGAGGGATTCCCCTACCCTGAGGTTGATCCGTCGGCTTGCGTCAACTGCGGTCTATGCGACCGTACCTGTCCGATGATAAACATACCTGAGGGAAACAACATCTCAAAAGTCTACGCAGCCAAAAACAGGAACTATGCCGAGCGACTGCGCAGCTCATCGGGAGGTGTATTCAGACTCCTGGCCACCCGCATTATAAATCAAGGTGGCATTGTTGTCGGTTGCAGATTTGATGATAAGATGGTGGCACACCATACAATTGCCCGCACCAAAGATGAGATAGAGCCACTCATGTCATCAAAATATGTTCAGAGTGATACACGGGAGATTTTCGCTCAGGTCAGAGACCGGCTGCGCAAAGGTGACAAAGTACTCTTCTCAGGCGTGCCGTGCCAGGTTGCCGCAATAAAGAACTATCTGTTAAAGCCATACGATAATCTTATCACTGTTGACCTCCTCTGCCACGGAGTACCGTCTCCTAAAATATTCAAGGAGTATATAGATCTGCTCACTGAGAGATACCACAGTGACCCGTCTGCGGTAAACTTCAGGTCAAAAGAGAAAAGCTGGAAAAGACTGTATCTCAAAGTACTGTTCCGCAATGGCCTCAAACACTTTCTCTATGCCGGATATGACAGCTATATGCAACTTTTCTTGTCAGACCGTCTGCAACGCCCGAGCTGTTTTCATTGCCCATATAACACCCTACATCGACCCGGTGACATATCTCTCGGAGACTTCTGGGGTATCGGCAAGAAGTTTTACAGCTTTGACGACAATCGCGGTGTCTCCATGGTACTGATAAACAATGCCGCCGGCAAAGCCCTCTGGGAAAGTGTCGCAGATCAGGCTATTGTAATCGAGTCTGACATCAAGACGGCCATTGCCGGCAACAGAGTACTGGTCGCGCATCTGCCCGATCAATCAAAGCGTGACAGATTCTATCAGACATATACCTCTGAGGGGTTACCCTCGGCAATCTCTAAATATGCACCCGAGACATCGCGCCGGTCGCAGATTTATCATAATATCATGCGCCGGGGGCTCGATCTGCTCAGGAAGATAACACATAAAAGTTACTGACAATGCGCATCGGCATACTCACTTTCTGGAAAACCGAGGATAATTACGGCCAGTTGCTGCAATGTTATGCCACCCAAACCTATCTCAGGTCATTAGGCCATGAGACATTTTTGGTAAAGGCAACCACCGGCAGGGATTATAATCCGGGCCTGCGCGAGCAGCTGTTTTCAAAACTCCGCACCGCCTACCGTTTGCTCCCTTACCCTCTCTATCTGACTCAACGCGCAGTTAAGTCAGCCTTTTACACGCTCACACACGGGCGTCTCAAGCCATACATCACACAACGAGAGTTTGAAAAATTCAGACAGAAATATCTCAATTGCACCGACCGGGAATATACTCTCGACATGCTCAAGAATGATCCGCCACAGGCTGACGCCTATGTGGTCGGCAGCGATCAGATCTGGAACACAACCGACGGTATCTATTTCCTATCATGGGCAAAAGATAACGTCCTGAAGGTCTCGATGGCGGCGAGTTTCGGCGCACGCCATGCCACGCCTCAATTCTGTGACCTGATCTCACCTTGGCTCAGACGTTTTGATTTGATTACTGTCAGAGAGCAGAGCGGCCTCGAGATCTGTCGCGAGGCCGGGTATGACTCTCCTCATCTCGCGCCCGACCCGACCCTGTTGCTGAGATCAGCCGACTATGACCGTCTCAGATCACCGCAGCCCCGACGCCATCGCTATCTCTTTATCTACTTTTTAGGGACGCGCACCGACATCGATTGGAAACAGATCAACGCATATGCCAAACGTGAGGGACTCGATATCGTCTATGTCGGCTCACAAGGTCAGGAAGATAAATACCCTAAAGAAGAACCGACCATCGGTCAATGGCTTAGCCTGATAGCCAATGCCGAATATATGATCACAAATTCATTTCACGGCACCCTCTTCGCTATACAATACCGCAAGAACTTTGTCGTGTATCCCATATCAGGAATAGCATCAGGGATGAACAGCCGTCTGACTACATTACTGACACCTCTTGGATTGACAGACAGGATATACTCAGATAATCTCGACATACTTAAAGATCATGTCGATTTTGACAGGGTATTTGACATACTCGATAAACAGACTGATCAGTGTAAGGCACTGTTGTCTGACGTTTTTAAGAATATTAGTTAGAAATGATCATAATACTCTCACTCTTCGTTGTTTGCACGGGGTTTGCATATCTTATCGAAACCGTCAAAAAGCCCGGACAACGTAGAATCCTCATCTTGCTATGCCTGCTTATGCTCACCATAGTGAGCGGTACGCGTCTTGTCGGCGGTCTTGATTTCATGACATACGAAGGGCATTATGCCAACCTGCCGACATTCCCCGATGTCCTTAACCCGAGATTGCGCAATAACAATTATGAGATCGGTTATACGCTTATCGCATCGTTCTTCAAAACGTTGGGAATCTCGTTTTACGGATTTTGTCTGCTGCACGCGGCTTTCTTTAACTTCTGCATCTGGAAAGGATTAAAGCGTTACACTTCTCACTTCGGCATCGTCATATTGATATTTCTCTATAAGCTGTTCTTTTACAACACTATGATCAGTATGCGACAGAGTATTACGGTCGCCTGCTTCCTGTTGATGGTGCCATTGATACAGGATAAGAAATATCTCAAATATTATATTTGCGCAATATTAGTCTCGACAATCCATAACGGTGCTTATCTATTGTTCCTGATCTATCCGTTGGTGTATATCGCTCTGACGCGCAGACGCATCAAGTTACTGAATATTATATTTATACCTACACTTTTTATCGGTTTTGCCGATATTGACGTCATCGGGCCACTCGGACAATTCTTACAAGACAATGCCATGAACGAGGCTATGGAGTATCGTACATCTCACTACTTCGATAACGAGAATGTATCATCGATCGGCATATTCCACACGCTCGAATATTTCCTGCTGATGTTTGTTGTGTATTATAATATCCGCAAGCTCAAACTTAAGAATCCCAAGGTACATATCGTCATGTGGATGTTCCTCTGCCTGCTGCCATTGTTCACTCTGCTGCGTGGCAGTGAGATCCTGACACGTGAGAAAGATTACTTCCTGATGTATTATGCGGTTATAATCGGCTATCTGATTGATATAATGCCACGCACCCGCACATTGGTCTTCTGTTTCGTGACACTGCTATGCGCATTCGGCTACTATCGGTTCGTGTATCTATTTGATGGGGGCGCCTTCCTGATGTATCATTCATGGCTGTTTGATCCCAACTATTCATTTTTCCTCAGATGAGCAAGCGAGTGCTGCACGTATATCCGCAGTTAAACTGCGGTGGCACCGAGATGGTATTTTATAATCTCATAAAATACGGTGACCGTGATATACATACATACGAGATCCTCACCCAGAGGCCAGGTGAGAATGAGACCCCGTTTACCGATATGGATATACAACTGCACTGCATACCGTTTGAGGCCGCCGCTGACTATCATAGCAGGCTCGTCGACTTTTTCAGAAAAGAGCGGTTTGATGTGGTGCACGCACACATGCACACCGAGTTGCCGATCGTTCTCAGAGCAGCCAAAGATGCGGGAATTGAGTGCCGGGTAGCTCACTCTCACAACGCCCGTGTTGACTTACCGCGTTGGGTATGGCCACTGTTTTATCACCGACATCACCCCTACGAGAAATATGCCACGGCTCTGTTCGGCTGCTCAGCGTTAGCCCTGCGGTGGCTGTTTCCCGGTCGATGGAGGACGGGCCATGTTATACATAACGGCATCGATCTTGATAAATTCAGTTTTGACCCCGTTGCCCGGGAACAATTGAGAGAGCGGTATAATATTGCACCCTCAACCACGGTTTTTATAAATGTAGGCCGATGCACTAAACAGAAAAATCAATCGTTTATACTCGACTTGGCAGCCGAGCGTCTCGGTAACGATGAGCTCTACATCATTATCGGCGATGGCCCTCTGATGAGCGAGTTGACAGCCCGCAAAGAGCACTCAGGGCTTGACAACGTGCTGCTGCTTGGCAAACAAGATGATGTCACACGATGGCTGTCAGCCGCCGATGTTTTCCTTTTCCCCTCAGTTTACGAGGGCCTTGGCATTGTGGCTGTCGAGGCACAGGCAACGGGTTTACCGGTCTTAGCATCAGACACAATCCCTCCCGAGGCAGATATGGCTCTCGGCACTTTTCATCGACTGACGATCAAAGATAAAACAGCATGGCACAAACTGATGGATAATGCAAAAGACACCGCTAACGACCGTCACAATCTATCCACCGCTGTTTTATCATCGCCATATAATATCAAAAACGTCACTAAAACAGTAGAATCCCTCTATTCTTCACCCGATGAGTTGATACCTCAGGTCGAGTAACAACCGGTCAACCCTCAACTTTTAATGATAATACTCACGTAAAAGATACGCTGAGATGCTTATAACTGTTTTTACCCCGACATATAACCGCGCATATAGATTAGAGGCTCTGTATCAGAGCCTGTGTAAACAATCATATAAGGATTTTGAGTGGCTTATAATTGATGACGGCTCGACCGATGATACCCGCGAGTTGGTCAGCAAGTTTATCAATGAGGGGAAAATCAATATCCGTTATTTCACCCAGCCTAATGGCGGGAAACATCGGGCCATCAATCGCGGTGTAAAAGAGGCCGGCGGGATATTGTTTTATATTGTCGACAGCGATGACATTCTCCCCCCGGATTCATTACATCATATAGCCCTACATTACGACATGATTAAAGACCGACATGATATCGGCGGGGTATGCGGTCTAAAAGCAGATTATGACGGGGTGATCGTAGGGGGCGATAAGAATTTCGACGTTTTGGAGTGTTCGGCATTCGACCTCAGATATAAACATAACGTCAAGGGAGACCTGGCCGAAGTGTTCCTGACCTCTGTGATGAAAAAATACCCTTTCCCCGAGATCGAGGGTGAACGTTTTTGTCCCGAGGCTCTGATCTGGAACAGGATCAGCGCCCATTATCCACTGCATTATTTTAATCACCCTGTCTATTATTGCGAATATCTTGAGGACGGACTGACATCGGCAATCACCCGCGTCAGAGTTAACAGCCCCGTCGCCACCACGATGACTTATGCCGAACTGGTCAAAGCCCCGGTGTCATTCTTTATCAGATTCCGTTCGGCCATTAATTACTGGAGGTTCAGAAGATACATCAAAGATAAGAAAGTGATTCCTCAGTTAGGGCTTTTTTGGCAGCTCGCCCGACCTTTCTCACTACTGTTTTACTCTAAGGATAAACAATTAAGGAAATAATGCGACTCGACTGCTTACAAGACTTATACCGATACGAAGGGACCAACGCAAAATCATTTCTTGTAAAATTGAAATATTTGCTTTTCGTACCCGGCTTTCAATACTCTTATTGTTTTAGACATGCTCATACCTCAAAGAATATTGTCAGCCGATTATTTTGGAACGGCCTTTTAAGACTGATGATGTATCATAGTGGCATCCAGATACCGGCAGCCACCAAAATTGGTCCCGGACTGATGTTTGGGCACTGGGGTACGATCGTTATCAATGAACGCACAATTATCGGGTGTAATTTCATGATTAGTCATGGTGCTCTGATAGGCAATACGCAAGGTAGAAAGAAAGGGACTCCTATTATCGGAGACAATGTAAAAGTCGGTGCCAATGCCATTATCCTCGGTAACGTAAGAATCGGGAATAATGTCCTGATTGCACCGGGTGCTTTTGTAAACATGGATGTGCCTGATAATTCTATCGTTATAGGTAATCCGGGTAAAATAATTACGAAATCCGAATCCCCGACATCTGTTTACATTCATTATCCTTATGAGCAGATGCAGTAGCATCGCAATATTGTTTCTCCACCATATAATTTTACATATTATCTGACCATGAGAGTCCTGCATGTAATAACCGACCTTAATACCGGAGGTGCTGAGAAACTTATGACAGAGCTGCTGCCACGCCTGTCACAAGACGCTATTGATGTTGAGTTATGTCTGTTTAACGGTCAGGACACCCCTTTTCTACAGAAATTGGCAAAGAGCGGTATCAAGATTCACAACTTTGGACTGACCCCTGATTATTATAATCCCAAGCATATCCGCCGCCTCATCAAACTGGCAAAAGGATTTGATATAGTACACACGCATAACACTCCCCCTCAACTGTTTGGAGCAATTGCCGGTCTCTTTACAAAAGCCCGCTGGATCACAACCGAGCACACAACCTCGAGTCACCGCCGGGTGTGGTGGTTTAGACACATCGAGCGGTGGATGTATCACCGCTATAAACATATCATCTGTGTGTCTGATGCCGTTGCCGACACTGTCAAAGAACTCTCAGGGAAAAAGGATAACAGTATCTCTGTGGTAACTAATGGCATTGACTTTGACCAATTTACCAATGCCACTCCGCTATCTAAAGATTCGATTGGTAGACCTGAACTGTCAAAGACGATCCTGCTGATGGTCGGCCGGTTGAGCTATCAAAAAGATCAGGCTACGATAATCAAGGCGTTATCCTTATTGCCTGACAATGTCGAGTTGTGGCTTGCCGGCGATGGTGAAACCAAATCTGAATTAAAAACCCTCGCCACTAATTTGGGCATTGATGACCGTGTGCAATTCTTAGGGCTTAGGTCAGACGTTCCGCAGCTCCTCAAGACCGCAGATATTGTCGTACACTCAAGCCACATCGAGGCTTTCGGCCTTGCAGCTGTCGAGGCCATGGCCGCCGGCACACCGGTCATTGCATCAGACATCCCGGGTCTGGGCGAAATTGTAAAGGATGCCGGGATATTGTTTAAACACGGGGACGCAGAAGATCTTGCCAATCGTGTCAGAGGATTAGTCGCTGAGCCCGTCTTAAAAGATAAATTAAAGGCTCGCGGCTATAATGTAGCAGCAAGCTATTCTATTGACCGTATGGCTAAAAATTATCGCGAATGTTATGGTTCGCTCTTAGATTGAATATCTGACTTATGAATATTCTTCACGTTGTAAACGTATATTTCGTACTGCCTTTTTTTATAGGCGGTCAGTTTAAACATTTCAAAAATAAGGGACATAACCTCAATGTCGCCTGCAGCCAATCTGAGTATCTCGAGGAGTATGCCCGAAATAATGGGTTTGATTACATCGAGACCCCGGTCAACCGTAGTATCTCTATTATGGAGGACATCAAATCGATACGTCACATCTGCCGGTTCATAAAGCAAAAGAAGATTGATACGGTGGTCGGACATACTCCTAAAGGGGCATTATTAGCTATGATCGCAGCGCGCATTTGCAACGTTCCACGCCGTATATATTTTCGCCACGGCCTGGTATATGAGACCAGCAGCGGACTCAAACGCCGGATATTGATAGCTTCAGACAGACTCACCTCGATGTGTGCCACAAAAATAGTGTGTGTCAGTCAATCGGTGCTTGATCGCAGCATCGAAGACAAACTCGCACCTAAGTCAAAGCAGATTATCCTCGGCGAGGGCACATGTAACGGCGTAGATACCGAGGGGATGTTTAATCCCGACAATGTCTCAGCTGAGAAGGTGTCGGCTCTTAAACGTAAATATCATATCCAAGATGATGACTATGTCATAGGTTACTCGGGGCGACTGGTTCGCGACAAGGGTATCATCGAGCTGGTCGATGCTTTTGACATGCTCAAATCTGAGGGGAAATGCAAGTTGCTCTTGGTCGGAATGTTTGAAGACCGGGACGCACTACCCCCCGAAATTCACCAACGCATTGAGTCTGACCCTGACATAATCTATACCGGATTTGTAAACGGCGGGATGGAGAATTATTACGCGATTATGGATATGTATGTCTTGCCGTCGTATCGTGAGGGATTCCCCACGGGCGTTCTTGAGGCGCAGTCTATGGGGTTACCGGTTGTTACCACACGTGTCACCGGATGTTGCGACTCTATTGTCGACCATCACACCGGCCTGTTTGCTGATATTGATGCCAAAGATCTCGCCTCTAAGATCAATGCCATAAGACGCGACAATATTATTGACGGTAAGAACGGCCGCGCTTGGGTAAAAAGCAATTTTGACAGTAAAATCGTCTGGAAAGAGATCGAAGATAAGTTATATTGACATACTTCGAAGATAAGTTTTGTTGACTTACTTAATATGAAAAGAATACTCATCACAGGGGCAGACAGCTTTGTCGGTACATCTGTGGCCGCGTGGCTCGGTAAATGGCCCGAAAAATACCATGTCGATACGGTCGACACCCTCGATGACCGGTGGCGCGAGGTGGATTTCTCGGGTTATGACACAGTCTTTCATGTGGCCGGTATAGCTCATGTAGACCCCAAACCCTCTATGGCCCCGCTTTATTATAAGGTCAACCGCGATCTGGCCGTTGAGATAGCCGCGCATGCCAAGAGTGCAGGCGTAGAGCAATTTATATTTATGAGTTCTATGATCGTCTATCACGCCTCAAAATCTCTAAGGGGCACTGTGATTGACCGATCTACCATCCCGGCTCCTAACGATTTTTACGGTGACTCTAAATTACAGGCAGAGAACGGTCTTAAGAAACTTGGGAGCGATGATTTTAAGATTACAATCTTAAGGCCATGCATGATTTATGGCAATAATGGCAAAGGGAATTTTACCCGACTCGCCAAACTTGCCCAAAAGACACCGGTGTTCCCCGCCTGGCACAACAAACGCTCAATGCTCTATATTGACAATCTCAGTGAATTTGTCAGACAGGCCATAGACCGCCGGCTATCAGGCACTTATCACCTGCAAAACCGCGAGACGGCCGATACTGTCGAGATATGCCGACATTATAACCCGCGGTTGATCTGCTCGCGCATATTCAATCCGTTGGTTTGGGCAGCAGCCTTTATGCTGACACCTTTATGCAAGATGTTCGCAAATCAATACTACGTACCTGAGCTGACAACATACGATTTTGACTATCAGATTGTCAGCTTTGAAGACTCTCTCGACAGGATAAAGATATGAGTTACGCCATTATTTTCATTCTGCTTATAATGCTCGAACTGGCATACTTCCGCCTGGCCGACAAGTTTAATATCATCGATAAGCCTAACCTGCGCAGCTCACATACTACGGTGGTATTGCGTGGCGGAGGGATTATATTCCTGTTCGGGGTGTGGCTGTATGCGGCTTTCTTCGGACTTGATTATCCGTGGTTTATCCTCGGACTGACTCTGGTAGGTCTGGTCAGTTTCGCCGATGATATACATTCGCTGCCCGACAGGGTGAGGTTGCTTGTGCAATTTCTCTCCATGGGACTGATGTTCTATCAGTTGGATATTCTCAACCTTAATGACTGGTGGATTGTGATAGTCGCCCTGATCGTATGCGTCGGTATCATCAACGCATATAACTTCATGGATGGCATTAACGGCATTACAGGGGGATATTCACTGGCGGTACTCGTGCCGCTGATCTGTCTCAACCGTCAGTATGAGTTTATCTCGATGCCCTATCTCTATATCGTGGGGCTCAGTCTGCTGGTGTTCTGCTTTTTTAATTTCCGTACCAAAGCCAAATGTTTCGCCGGTGACGTGGGGTCGATATCGATAGCGTTCATCCTTCTGTTCCCCTTGGGACGGTTGATATTGCTCACCGGAGATCTCTCTTATCTCACTTTGCTGGCTGTATACGGCGCGGATGCCATACTGACCATCTGCCACCGCATTATGTTGCATGAGAATCTCGGGGAGGCGCACCGCAAGCACGCCTATCAGTTGATGGCCAACGAACTCAAGACACCCCATGTGGTGGTATCGCTGTTTTATATGATATTACAGACGGTTATCTCTTTCGGGCTGATATTACTACCCGTCAAACATTATATTTATATGACGGCGGTTATATTGATACTGCTGGTTGCTTACGTTATATTTATGAAACGTAACTATCATCTGCACGAAGAATATTTGAAATCAAAGATATGATCATCAATGACCGGCTCATCGACGAGGTAACTGACCGGGCCGAGGCATCGCCACGGCTCAGGATGAATTATAATCTGCATGACTCTCTTGATGCCAAAGCCCAGAGGCTTATAAACGTACTTTTACCCGGCACTGAGATACCTGTGCACCGTCACCGGCATACGGCCGAGACCTACGCCCTGCTGCGAGGTAAAATGTATATCATCTTTTATGACGAGACGGGCCGTGAGACCGAGCGTCATCTGCTCGACCCTGCCACGGGCGAATATGGTGTCCATATCCCCGCGGGGCAATGGCACTCTGTCGAGATTATCAAACCATCTGCAATCCTCGAGGTCAAAGACGGGCCTTACACCCCTCTCCAACCCGAAGATATTATCAATCGCTGACAGAATACGACGATGAAAGAATATAAGATCGCAGTGGCGGGCACCGGATATGTAGGGTTGAGTATTGCTACTCTGCTTGCACAGCATAACCATGTCACTGCCGTTGATATTGTGCCGGATAAGGTTGATAAAATCAATACCCGTATCTCCCCTATCCAGGACCAGTATATAGAGAGATATCTTGCCGAGAAGGATCTCGACCTGACCGCTACGCTCGATGGCGTTGCGGCCTATCGGGATGCAGACTTTGTGGTGATTGCCGCCCCGACCAATTATGACCCTGTCAGAAACTTTTTTGACACGCACTGCATCGAGGAGGTCATTGACCTGGTGCTTAGTGTCAATCCCGAGACGGTGATCGTGATTAAGTCGACCATCCCCGTGGGATATTGCCGAGCGCTATATCTCAAGTATGCCGAGCGCGGGGTAAGCCGTCTCAACCTGCTGTTTTTCCCCGAATTCCTGCGCGAGAGTAACGCCCTGTATGACAATCTCTACCCGTCGCGCATTATCGCCGGCATCCCTGAGATTATCGACGACCCCCAGTATAGTGCCGGCAACGAGGCGATACAGGCCGTTACCGACATCGAGGCGATGCGCGAGGCTGCCCGCACGTTTGCCTCACTGTTGGTGCAAGGTGCTATTAAAGAGGATATTCCGGTGCTGTATATGGGCCTACAGGAGGCTGAGGCCGTCAAGCTCTTTGCCAACACCTATCTGGCGTTGCGCGTAAGTTTCTTCAACGAACTCGACACCTATGCCGAGGTCAAGGGGCTCGACTCGCAATCAATAATAAAGGGGATCGGGCTTGATCCGCGCATCGGCACGCACTACAACAACCCCTCATTCGGCTACGGCGGATACTGCCTCCCCAAAGACACCAAACAGCTGCTGGCCAACTATGCCGATGTGCCTCAGAATATGATGACCGCCATCGTCGAGAGCAACCGTACACGCAAGGATTTCATCGCCGACCGCATACTGAGCAAGGCCGGATATTATGCTTACGCCGACAACAACCGCTTTAATCCACATCGCGAATCTCAATGCACCATAGGCGTTTACCGTCTGACGATGAAGTCAAACTCTGACAACTTCCGTCAGTCATCAATCCAGGGCGTTATGAAACGGATAAAGGCCAAAGGCGCACAGGTCATCATCTACGAACCGACCCTCGACGACGGCACCACCTTCTTCGGCTCGCTCGTCGTCAATGACATCGCCCGATTCAAGGAGATGTCACAGGCAATCGTCGCCAACCGTTACGACTCCTCGCTCGATGACGTCAGGGAAAAAGTCTATACTCGTGACATCTTCCGGCGCGATTGACCGACCCCTCACAGGCAGACACGCGATAGATACGCTCTTGCAAGCCCATACGACAAACAGAGTCAGGCCTCCGGTCCGGCTCTGTTTGTTTTATAACATTACCCGACAAAATTCTTATCACCCTCACGTCAAAAAATCGTGTTACATACACGCCGATTTTCAACAAAAGTACCCTCAATATTTGGGAATAACAGAGTTTTGAGTTATTTTTGCAAAAGATTTTATCCCGGAGGTAACTGTGCGTCGCACTCTCCACGCCGATCTGTCGCCGAGACTCACAGTTTACCCTGATTTCAGCAGAGGAATATGCTTAAAAACTTCTTTATTTCGATGCTCGGCGCAATCGCCGGCTTTTGGATTTCAATGATGATGTTTGTGGTCATAGGTTTCGCCATGATCATCGGCTCGGCCGCTTCGGCCCTTGTCAACTCACAGAGCGCCTCATCCTCGATAGAGAAAGAGAGCGTGCTTGTCATCGACCTTGACTCATCAATCGATGAGCGCCCGATGCCACGCACCCTGCAGGCAATCATAAACGACACCCCCGAATCTCAATCACTGGTCAATATCCTCCGCGCAATCAACATCGCCAAAGATGACGACCGCATCGAGGGTATATATATCAACTGCCAGGGATCGGCAGCAGGCGTGGCTACCCGTCAGGCCATCGCGCGAGCACTGTCAGACTTCCGCGAGTCAGGAAAATGGATCGTCGCCTACGGTGACAACTATATGCAGGGCGACTATTACATGATCTCATGCGCAGACTACATATTCCTCAACCCCGCCGGAGCGGTCGATGTCAGAGGTATCGCATCGACCATCCCATTCTTCAAGGGGCTGCTTGACAAGGTAGGCGTAGAGATGCAGGTCTTCAAGGTCGGCACATACAAGAGTGCCGTCGAGCCCTATATACTCAACAACATGAGTGACGCCAATCGCGAGATGACCCAATATTTCCTCAACAACATCTGGGGAGACATCGCATCGACCATCGCTACAAACCGAGGGGTAAAGGTCGAGACCGTCAATATGTGGGCCGACTCGCTCGTGGCCTTTGACTCGCCTCAGAAAATGGTCGACCTCAAGGTCGTCGACGAACTCAAATATGCCGACGAGGTAATCGAGCACCTTAAAGGGCTCACCAACGTCAAGAAAGGTAAGGATGTCAGGATGATCGACTACGCCACCTACAACACCCTCACCGAGGCCCCCCATGACAAGAAAGCCAAAAACAAGATAGCCGTCTATTATGCCTGCGGTGACATCACCGACAACGGCTCTGACGGCATCGTCGGCGCTAAAGTCGTCCCCGACATCCTCGCGCTGGCCGAAGATGACGACATCGAGGCACTCGTGCTCCGTGTCAACTCAGGCGGTGGCTCGGCATTCGCCTCAGAGCAGATTTGGCATGCCCTTGAGGTATTCAAATCTAAAGGTAAAACATTCTACGTCTCGATGGGCGACTATGCCGCATCAGGCGGATACTACATCTCTTGTGGCGCTGAGAAGATCTACGCCGAGCCCGCGACACTCACCGGCTCGATCGGCATCTTCGGCATGATCCCGTGTTTCAAAGAGCTGGTCAACGACAAGTTAGGCATCAACTTCGGCATAGTCTCGACAAATGCCAACTCTAATTTCCCAAGCGTCCTCGAGCCCGCCACCCCCTTCCAGGCATCGCGTATGCAGGCCGCCATCAACCGTGGCTATGAACTTTTCACATCACGCTGCGCCGAGGGACGTCACCTCCCCCAGGACTCGATCAAAGCTATCGGCGAAGGTCGCGTATGGGACGGCCGCACCGCCCTGCGCATCGGTCTTGTCGACGAACTCGGCGGCCTCGACACCACCATCGACGCTCTGGCCCAAAAGATGAACTACAAGAAATATCAGGTAGTCGTCTATCCCGAGACCGAGCAGACATTCTGGGACATCATCGCCGAGATGCCCGCCCGCGTACAGGCAAATGCCATGCGTGACGAGCTTGGTTCATTCTACCCCGTATATCAAGAGGTTAAACGCTTCGAAAATCTCGACCCCATACAGGCACGTATGCTCCCCATGACCGTGAAGTGACAAAAAACAGACTCATATCAAACCTGTTGCTGCTCCCCGCCTCAAAGCTCTATGGTGTGGGAGTAGGGATACGCAACCTTATGTTTAAGTGGCGTATCCTCAAACAGCGCGAGTTTGACGTGCCCGTCATCGTCGTGGGGAATATCGCCGTGGGTGGCACCGGCAAGACACCCCATGTCGAGTATATCATCGATCTGCTGAAATTCAAATACCGCATCGGCATGATCTCGCGCGGATATAAGCGCAAGACCAAAGGGTTTGTGCTCGCGTCGCGCCGCTCTACACCTCTTGACATCGGTGACGAGCCCTATCAGATCTATCAGAAATTTGGCCGCGACATCTCAGTGGCTGTGTGCGAAGACCGATGCGCCGGCATCGAGGAACTGCTGCGACTCGACCCCAAGATCAACCTCATCGTCCTTGATGACGCATTCCAGCACCGATACGTCAAGCCGACCGTGTCGATCGTGCTGACCGACTTTAACTCACCTGTCTTCACCGACTCACTCCTCCCCCACGGACGGCTGCGCGAACCCGTCAGCGCCATCTACCGCGCCGATATGGTTGTTGTCACCAAATGCCCCGAGCAACTCAAAGGTATCGAATACCGCATATTCAAGAACAGCCTCAAACTCTTCCCATATCAGGGACTCTTCTTCTCATCGCTCGAGTACGCCCCGCTGCAACCGCTCTTCCCCGACGAAGCGTTCCAGGCCCCCTACCTCAGCTGGCTGACCCGCGATGACACTATACTCGCCGTCTCGGGCATCGCATCACCCAGGCCGTTCATACGTTACCTCAAGAGCTTCAATGCCCGCGTCAAGGTCAAGCAATACCCCGATCATCACAACTTCACCCGCCGCGACCTCGAGCAGTTGCTAAGACGCTTCAACGAGCTCGAGGGCGAGCGCAAATTGTTGATTACCACCGAGAAAGACGCCGTGCGACTGATCAACAATCCCTACTTCCCCCAGGAGCTCAAAGAGTGCTCATATTACCTCCCCGTCAAAGTCCGCTTTGACCCACATAACGTCGACTCATTTGACGACGAACTTAACAAACTCCTCCTCAACTCCATAAAATAACCCGATACCATGTTAGAGAAAATCAATCAGACAGCAGACTTCCTCCGCTCAAAAGTGAGCGATATGCCACGTATAGCCATCATCCTCGGCACAGGCCTCGGCCCTATCGCCAACCTCATCGAGGATAAGACGGTAATTCCCTACTCAGAGATCCCCAACTTCCCTGTCTCGACCGTCGAGGGCCACAGCGGTAACTTCATCTTCGGCACACTTGCCGGCAAGCGCGTGATGGCCATGCAGGGCCGATTCCACTACTACGAGGGATATGACATGAAGACCGTCACATTCCCCGTGCGTGTCATGCGCGCCCTCGGTGTCGACACCCTCATCGTCTCAAACGCCGCCGGCGGTATGAATAAAGAGTTCCTCGTGGGTGACGTCATGGTCATCACCGACCATATCAACCTCTTCCCCGAGAATCCTCTGCGCGGCAAGAACTATAACGAACTCGGCACCCGATTCCCCGCCATGACCGAGGCTTATTCAAAACGCCTGGTAGCCATCGCCGACGACATCGCACGCGAGAAAAACGTGCGCCTGATGCACGGCGTTTATGTCGGTACAACAGGTCCCACATTCGAGACACCTGCCGAGTATGAATACTTCCGCATCATCGGCGGTGATGCCGTCGGTATGTCGACCGTGCCCGAGGTCATCGTCGCCAACCATGGCGGCATGGAGGTATTCGGCCTCTCTGTCATAACCGACCTCGGCGGCAAAGATATAACCCAAGTGCCCACTCACGAAGAGGTGCAGCAGGCAGCCGTCACAGCCGAACCGCTCACCAAGATGCTCGTCGAGCAGCTCGTCGCACGCCTCTGACCTACTCATCACGCTTATGCACAATAACGAAACCGAAATATCGACACTCGGCGAGTTCGGCCTCATCGACAGGATCACCCGCGACTTCCCCCTGCGCAACACATCCTCGCTCAAAGGGGTCGGAGACGACTGCGCCGTGTTGCAATACCGCGACACCGACGTACTGGTCTCGACCGACCTGCTCGTCGAGGGGATACACTTTGACCTCACCTACGTGCCGCTCAAACATCTCGGCTACAAATCGGCCATCGTCAACTTCTCTGACATCTACGCCATGAACGGCCATCCCCGACAGATAACCGTCTCACTGGCAATCTCACGCCGTTTCACGGTCGAGCATATCGACGAACTGTATGCCGGCATCCGTCTCGCTTGCGAAATATACGGCGTTGACCTCGTCGGCGGCGACACCACATCGTCACGCTCGGGGCTGGTTATATCGATCACTGCCATAGGCGACGCCCCCCGCGACCTGATCGTTTACCGCTCAGGAGCCAAAGACACTGACCTCATCTGCGTCTCTGGCGACCTCGGAGCGGCATATATGGGGCTGCAGCTCCTCGAGAGAGAGAAAGCGGCCTCAGCCGGACGTCAGGATTTCACCCCTCAGTTCGGCGGTAAAGAGTATCTCATCGAGCGGCAGCTCAAACCTGAGGCCCGTCGCGATGTCATCGAGAATCTCGCCCGCCACGGCATCATCCCCACCTCGATGATGGACATATCAGACGGACTCTCATCCGAACTGCTGCATATCTGCAAAGCATCTGATGTCGGCTGTCGTGTCTACGAAGACCGCATCCCCATCGACTATCAGACAGCCCTCATGGCTGAGGAACTTAACATGAATCTCGTCACCGCGGCCATGAACGGCGGCGAGGACTACGAACTCCTGTTTACCGTCCCCCTCCATGCCCACGAAGAGATCAAAAAGATACCCGGCATTAAAGTCATAGGCCACATCACCAAACCCCAGCTCGGAGCAGCCCTGATTACCCGCGACGGCACCGAGATACCCATCAAGGCACAGGGCTGGAATCACATGGCTCAGTAACATCGCACCATTTACATATCGGCGAGGTTGTGTCAAAACACTTAATCTTTGACACAACCTCGCCATGTTTTAATCCGTATGCCGAGAGTGTTGCCCTGATAAACTCACCATCATAAAAAGTGACCGACACCAGGCTGACATGTATTCAGAGTTAAGCAAAAAATCTTTCGCATAACTGTTCGGCTCATTTATAATCAGATGATTTGCAGAGTGTTATAAAAGTGTAAGAAACTATTTTATCACCGCATTTTCAACTATCTGTTTTTCAACGTATTATGTAAGCTGAAAAATCAATCTGTAAGATTAAAAATATCCGTTTATAATTGTCACCCCATCATGCAATTACTAACTTTGCAGAGTTTATTCAATCCTAAATTAAGATTGTACAATTTTCCATAGGTCGACATAATGAAACTGCTGCAACAATATTGCTCTATATTACCCACACTACTGATTGCGATCATATTTGCCTCTATATTTACTGGATGTAACCACAGGGCCGACAGGCAACTTGACTATATCGAGGTTGTCCTCCATGCCTCACGTCTTTCCACCCAACTCTCCGATACCCTCTTCATGGCCAAGTCTGAGGAACTCCTCGGTGATATTTACGAGGCAACTTATAACATTGAATTAGCGCTCGAGCAACGCCGCAAATCAGCATCGCTATACAAAGCAGCCAACAAACGCACCAATACGCTATACACATATCTTGATCAATGCCGAGAACTGGATTATTTATCAAAATCTGATGAAGAAATAGCACTTTGCGACACGATATTATCACTCGTTTGGCCCACCGACAGCATTATTATGGCCGAGGTATACTCAAACAAGGCTATCGCTTACAGCCGCTTAAATCAGTCTGACAAGACCAGGGAAGCCAGCAATAAGGCACAATATTATTATGGTGACAACTTCCTTGATTATGCCGACGTTCTCTTTGTTGCGGATTGCTATAAACGTATCAACGAGCCTGACAGTGTCCGGAAATATCTCGAATTGAGCAAACTATCTTCAGACTACTACGATAATGATATTTTGCGATACAGCAACTTAAAATGGTTAGCGGTTCAAGACAAGGACTATGAGAAAGCATACCTATATGCCGATTCCGTCTCGATGTCCACCAATAAAATGTTCAGGACTATAATGGAACGGCAAGGCGTATTTGCCCGGGCCGATTACTATCTTTGGCAACTTGATAACGAAAATTCTCAAAGCCATGCTAAAACTATCCTCATTATTATTATGGTGTTAGCCATGGCTGTGGTTAGCTATGGTATCTCAAAGTACTACCGCTCTCGCCATAAGAAACTACAGCAACAAATAGACAGCCGCCTCACTGAAATATCACAACTCCGCGATGATATTACTCATCTACATCACGTCAATCAAGCGCTGACAACAGCAAACTCAGCAAACAACGACAACTCATTGCTGCAAGATATTCTTAAAACCGGCTTCGCAACCTTTGATGCCGTTACCAAATCTCACTATACCACAAAAAAAACAACCCGAGCCGAAGATATAAATCTCACCCGTCATCTTGAGGCCGAAATAACCCAGTTACGCAATAAAAAGTTTTTGGAGTCGATCGTAAACTACGTTGACAGCACACACTCTTCAGTCATCGGCAATTTATCACAACAAGTACCGTCTATCAAGTTGCTCGACCTCCAACTGATAGCTCTTCGCATTGCCGGCTTTTCGGTTCAGTCAATTTGCGTCCTGCTTGATATCTCTTCATCCAACTATTATACGAGATGGCACCGATTGCGAGAGAGAGTAACTGAGAGTTCGGCAGCTGACAAAGAATTATTCTTTAAGTACTTATCGTAATACCGCTTCACCCCTTGTAAGATCCACAAAATCGTATCTCGTATACGGATTCAAGTCTTACAGTTGTAAAAAAACATCTCTTATAAACACTTGACATTTAACCTAAATGTAATATAGAACACCAATGTAATATAGAACACTGTAATATAGAACACCGAATACTTAGGAGATATGTGGATACAATGCAAGGGGATGGTGAAAGAGATGCAATCGAGAGATGTACGATATTTGACAGCTTTTGTCTGGACGAGCCGGGATGAGAGATTTATCCGAACATACCTAAATCTGATTATTTTTTGCTATATTTGCGGACAAAATGATAACAGTCTCGGCGTTAAGCCGATAATCCCTGATAGAAAGATGCCAGAAGTATCTCAGCGGGGCATTGTGATGCCCGCCTCGCCTATCCGCCGTCTTGTACCGCTGGCCAACAAGGCCATCAGCCGCGGTATCAAAGTTTACAGACTGAATATTGGTCAGCCTGACATCCCCACTCCGCCCGAGGGATTGGAGGCGCTGAAGCATATCGACCGCAAGGTGCTCGAGTACAGCCCCTCAGAGGGTCTATTGTCTCTACGCGAGAAACTGCGTGAATATTACAAGCGCTACAACATCAACGTCGACACTGACGACATCATCATCACCACCGGCGGCTCTGAGGCTGTATTGTTTGCCTTTATGGCGTGTCTCGACCCCGGCGATGAGATTATAGTGCCTGAGCCGGCATACGCCAACTATATGGCGTTCGCCATCTCGGCCGGAGCTAAGATTGTCACCCTCCCCTCATCGATCGACGAGGGGTTTGCCCTGCCGCCGATGGAGAAGTTTGAGGAACTGATCACCCCGCGCACCAAAGGGATACTGATTTGCAATCCCAACAACCCCACAGGCTACCTGTATACGATGAAAGAGATGTTGCAGTTGCGCGATATCGTCAAGAAGCATAATCTGTTTCTGTTTTCAGACGAGGTGTATCGCGAGTTCTGCTATACCGGAGCGCCGTATATCTCGGCCTTTCATCTTCCCGGGATAGAGGAACAGGTGGTGCTTATCGACTCCGTCTCAAAGCGATATAACGAATGTGGCATCCGCATCGGGGCTCTGATCACCAAGCATAAAGAGCTCAAGAAGAATGTAATGAAATTCTGTCAGGCTCGTCTGAGCCCCCCACTGATCGGTCAGATCGTGGCCGAGGCCTCGATTGACACCCCGGCTGACTATATGCTTGCAACATACAACGAGTATGTCGAGCGACGCAAATTTCTCATTGATGAACTCAACAAGATACCCGGATGCTATTCACCGATACCGATGGGGGCATTCTACACCGTAGCACGGCTGCCGGTAGATGACGCCGACAAGTTCTGTGCATGGTGTCTCGAGGAGTTTGAACATGAGGGGCAGACGGTCTTCATGGCTCCGGCCTCAGGCTTCTACACCACTCCCGGGATGGGGAAAGATGAGGTGCGCATAGCCTATGTGCTCGAGAAAGATGAGCTGCGCAGAGCCATCGACACCCTGCGCCATGCCCTCATGGCCTATCCGGGACGCACGATATGAGCGACCATGCCTGAGACTGGGCGCATTTTTTGACATGCCTTATAGGATTAATAAAATATTTTTCATAACTTTGGGGGTGTCTTGAGGGTCACGGCCATCAGACACCCTTTTTCCTTAAACACCTTTAGGCTGCCCGCCGGCCACCTTACTTATTCCTGACTATGGCTAAAATCTGTCTTAACTCGCGAGACGAACTGATATTGATCGATCTCGACCGCATAGCGTTCTTCCAGGCTAACGGCAATTACACCCAGCTCACTTATATCAGCGGGCAGAAGCAGTTGCTCACCATCGGATTGTCGAAGATCGAGAATATACTCAAGGCATCGATACAGCCCGGCCAAAAGGGAGTATTCGTAAGGTTAGGGCGCAGCCTCATCATCAACAAGCGCTTTATCATCACCATATCGGTGCCAAAACAGAAACTTTATCTGGGTGACTATGACAACCATCTGTTTGGCATCGCCGTGCCCAAGACGCTGCTCAAGGCACTCAAGGATGAGATTGCGGGGACTTTTCAGAACTAACCAATCTTAAAAAAACACGGGCTAACGATATGCCTTACGAAATTATCATCGGTAACGGAGGGGAGCAACCCTTCACTATTCCCGGCAGTTGTCGGGCGGTCAGCCACAACCATGCACGTTTTTATGTCGATGACGACGGCAACTGGTTTATAACAGATCTGACCGGCCCGACGGGCAACGGTACGTTTATCCGTGACTCAAACGGTGAGTTCAGACGTATCAACACAAAAATGATCGACCGAGACACAGTCATACGTCTGGGCAGCGGAGGCCACAACAGTTTCACATTCTATGCCAACCGCATCATAGCCCCAGACGATTTTACCTTTGAGTTTGACCTGCTGCACCGTCAGCTCAATGACATCCGTCAGGAACAGCTGATGCTCGAGGCCGAGAATGAGAAGAAAGCCAAGCGTATACGCGGCATACGCCTGGGAGGCGCGGTGCTGACAATCTCATTTATCGCCGTAAGCCTCATCACCGGTTCGGCCTTAGGGGTAGCACCGGCAGTATTGTCAGGTGCGGTCTCGGCCTTTCTCCCCACTCCTGATCAGAAGAAAGTAAAGGATCTGATCGAGCGTAAAAAGACCTCTATGGTATGCCCGAAATGCTTCTCGCCCATCAGCGAGACCGCGGTGTATAACCGCGTATGCCCCCTCTGCAAGGCCAAAGGATGATGACACCGTAGGCCAACAAACCTGTTATAAATCCATATCATAATCACAGATAAGAATTTACACAATCAATAACATGAAGCGACTTATCTTA
This sequence comes from uncultured Porphyromonadaceae bacterium, assembly GCA_947175215.1. GTDB lineage: Bacteria > Bacteroidota > Bacteroidia > Bacteroidales > Muribaculaceae > UBA7173. The sequence goes on along the minus strand of CAMWLR010000019.1, from coordinate 2,127 downwards.
TGCCTGGCGGCCATTATCGCCATCTCAGTGCTGTCTATGCAGGCACGCACGTATGTGCTCTCGGTCGGAGTATCAAAGCAAGGGATCGAGGGGGTCAATGACCTCGGACAGACTACAAAAGATGCCAAATCGTTCAAGAAACTGATGGAGTCACACTCTAAGGACATCACGCTGCTCACCTCTAAATACGCCACAAAAAACGGCATACTCTCATCTCTCAAGAAAATTGCCGATACGGCTACGGCCAACGACCGCATCTACTTTTACTTCAGCGGTCATGGCGGCGAGGGTGTCATCTGTGCATACGATGACCTTGTCACCTATGACGAAATCGTCAAGGCTCTCGCCCCGTCAAAGTCACCTATGATTGTGTGCTTTATCGACGCCTGTCACTCGGGCTCGGCCGTCAACGGCGTTGGTAACGCCGTGGCTGCCACCGGTAAGAAAAACATCGCATTCTTCACAGGTTGCCGCCCCAATGAATATTCGTGGGAAAACCCCTTTGTCGGGGCAGGCTACTTTACCCAAAGCATCCTCAAGGGTCTGCGCGGCAAGTCTGACGCCGACGGCGACAAACGCATCACGGTCAAGGAGCTGTTTAAGTACTGCTATAACGATGTGGTCACCCGCAGCAAGGGTGAGCAGCATCCTCAGCTTATCGCCCCCGAGAAAATCCAGAACGCCGCTCTGATCAAATGGCAATAACCCCTGAGGTTTTCGCCCCGATACCCCGCGTTTTCACCCATAAATCCCCCGGTTTAACACAGATTCGCCTCAAATTATTGACACAGGCGTCGAGATGATGTAATTTTGCATCAGAAACTTAAACCAAACGCATCAGACCATGGATACTGTCAATCTCAATTCACCTCAGGGCCGTCAGCAGCTCAGTGACTCAAAGATAAATCCCGCGCCCGCAAATCAGGCCGCAGGCAATAATGGCGCTCCAGCGCAAGCCCCCATCAGCCAGGGCGCTCCCCAGCGTCCGCCGGTTAATATGGCCAACAATCAGGTACCCCCTCCGCCCCCTCCCAGACCGCGTGTCGCTCCCGGTATGCCCAATCAGCCCGGCCAGCCGCGTCCCGCACAGCAGGGCGGCTCGAGCGAAGGTGCCAAGCGTGTAGCCGTAGGTCTCGGAGCAGCTGTCGCAGCGGGTGGTGCAACGGCAGCGGTAATGTCAGGCAATGATGATGAAGGCGCGACCGTCGATCCCGGAGCAGCCTCAACCGTTATCGGCGGTGCATCGCAGTTTGCCACCCAGACCGGTGAACATCCGGCAGAAGAACCCGTAAACAATGGTGGCGGCTCTAACAATGGCGGCGGTAACGGCGGCAACGGCGGCAATGGCGGCAATGGCGGCAATGGCGGCAATGGCGGCAGCAATGGCGGCTCTGCCTCAGGTAACGGCTCTACAGATCCCATGCCTGATCCCGACCCCATCCCCGATCCCGATCCTATTCCTGATCCTGATCCTGATCCCGATCCTGATCCCGATCCTGAACCCGATCCCGAACCTTTCGGCGAGGATGATGAGATACCCGAACCCGAAGACCTCGACGAGATTGCCGACACTATCATCGCGCAGAATCAGGTAGACGAGAATGATATCGACATGGATGATGTGTTTATCTTTAATGAGGTCGACACTGTCTATACAGTCGAGGGTGACGAGGAGGTACACGCCAGCTTCACCACTGACACCGGCTATGATCTGGTGATGATCGACATTGACAACGATGGTCTGTTTGACCGCATCGAGACCCCTGACGGATATTATGTCGATGATGCCGCCCAGTTTGGCCTGACTGTGTCAGATGCCGAGAGCATGGTGCAGAGTGAGGGTTACATGGCTCAGACCGACAGCGAGATAGACACTTTTGACCAGACCCTCGGTGACGATTATCTCGATGACATCATTGATGTCTGATTAATTAGATGCCTCATATGCAGCAACAGAGCCAATCAAAACTTAAACTACAATGTCAGACCCCCGGATGTGACGCGGTGGTGACGGTGACACCTCCGTCACAACCGGGCAGATATAAGGTAACTTGTCCGCGTTGCGGCAACAAGATCTCATTTAATGTGCCTGGGACGACACCCGGTGTCCCCGTGAAACCTTATATC